>JBDTVQ010000007.1:0-44819 GCA_040007195.1 Acidobacteriota bacterium
CATTCCCGGCCCGGCGGCCAGCAGCCAGGAAGAAACCACCAACACCATCCGGTACCGGTTCTGCATGGCGTCCCTCTCTACTGCACCGGCCCGCCGCCCGGTTCACCCGGATCGACGTGGCGCCGGTCGCGCCCATCTGGACAGTTCGCCAGATACGGGAACTCCAGGCGGTAGGCGGCATCGTTCACGTTCGCGCCGTCCCCCAACTTGTTATTGGGAAACTTGTTGAACCCCTGCACGAGCACTCCGCCCACAACCACGCGCAGGGCGATGTCGACGACGTCGTCACCCAACCGGCGGCCGTTCGGGTAGCCCGCGGCATCGCCGGCGATCAGACCCAACCGGTTCTGAGTTGCGGGCGGCGTCGCGGGCACGCCCGTATTCAACCGCAGCAAGTCCGCCACGGGGCCGGCCGGTGTTCCGGGTGCAGCGATGGGCGCGGCATACGTCACCAGCGGAAGCAGGTCGGCGCGCGGAGCGTTCGGAATGGCCACGACGCCGCCCGTCAGCGCGTTCACTACGCGAGCGATGAGCGGATCCAGCGCGAAGCTCGCAAACTGAGCGTCGTTCTTCGGCTCCTCCATGCTGAATCGGTCTTTCGACCCCGTCCCGATGATCAGCTCGTTGATGAGCGGATTTCCCATGCGCTGCACTTGCCGGATGGCGCCCTCATTCAGAATTCCGTCCTTGCCAAGCCGCACGGTGACGCGCGGGCGCGAGGTGGTTCCCCACGTACCGATCGTCGCCGCCGGAGCAGTCGCCGGCTCCACGCGTCCGGTGGACGTCAACATCTCGATCGGAATCTCGATCGCCATCGCGTTCACGGCATAACCGGACACCGTATCGGAGGCGTAGTTCTGCTTTCCGGCGTCTTCCTCATCCGTCAACACTGCCGGAACGCCGGAGCCTAGCTTGCGAAAGTTCGCTGTGTCGAACGCCGCGCCCAAATCGATCCAAAACGGATCGTCCACCGTGCCCGCGAACACGCTGATGCCGTTACTCAGCTTGTACGTACCCGCGCTGAACAGCGCGCCATAGTCCATCGTGCGCGTACCGGGATTGGCCGGAACCGCGTAGAAAGGTTTGCCATCGGACGACGCGATCAGCGTGGCCTTGCGGTCCTTCAACATCGTCACTCGATAGCTCTGCCGCATGCCCAATCCGGCATCGGCAAATGAAGTGATCTTCTTCGGTACGATCGGCGTGCCCGGCATCACCGGCGCGGGCGAGTTCTGCGGCGCGGCCACACCTTCACCCGCTCCCGCATAAACCTGCCACAGGCCGGGCAAGCGTTGTTCGGTATTGAACTGGAATTGGAAGACGATGTCTTCCTCGCCGTCATGGTTGTTGTCGATCTTGATCTCATAGAGGATCGACGAATCGAAGGGGAAGTAGTTCGGGCCGTTGGCCGGTTCCAAAAATGGATCGACGCAGAGAATCAACGTGACTTTCTGCGGCGTTTGGCCCGAAGCCTGGTCCGGCCCGTAGCTCACAAAGGCAAAGAAATCGGTGATGTCCGCCTTGTGATCGAGAGCGGTGATGGGCGCCTCGCGATGGTTTGCCGCCGGCAGCGAGGCCGGCATCGCCATCAATAACGCGAGCCCGGATGCGATCATGGACTGCACATTTCTCATAGGGAGTGTGTGTTCCTTTCACACTCTCCTACGCCACGATCTTGATTCCAGATCTCAGCCGGTACAAAAATTTCGGGGAAGCGATCAACTCACGAATTTAGTTTCGTGCGAGCCGATGATCAGCAGCACGTTGCCGTTCTTAGAACGGAGCTGCGGATCGACGGAATCCGCGTCCGCCCAGGTGAAGTCGCCAGGGCCATATTCGTGATCCTCATGCCACAGGTCGCCCTCGACCACGAGGCACTGCTCCGGCTTCAGGCGGTGATGCGCCGGAAAGCTCGCTCCGGGCTCCATCTTCACAAGCGTGGTGATCAGTCCCCTGGCGCGATCGTAGAACAGCACCTTGTACGAAACGCCTTGAATACCGGACTCGCGCCACACCCCTTCGTTCATGCGAATCGCCCCCAGCATGGGCCGCGCCTTCTGCCTGCACTCTTGATCCGTCGTGCGAATCCGCTCCATCAATCGAGACTTCAACGCCGCCCGCGGCAGTTCCCGGTCGTACGCCCCGGCAGACTCGGCGGCCGCATCGGCGAACGGGCGGAAGGCCAGCATCGCCTCACCGCCGCTCGATTGCAGCATCGCTTCAAACGAGCGGCTGGCGCCGGGATCGAGCAGCCCCAACAGATACAGCACGGCCAGTTCGTCCATCTGGCGCTTACGTCCTTGAATGGTTTCGTCGGCCATGATCGAAGCTCCACGAGCAAGTCGCGAATGTGCCCCATTCCCAGCCGCGCTCGCGTGTTCACGGTTCCCGGAAGAATCGCCCGCTTGGCTGCCATCTCCGATTGGCTCAGGCCTTGCAATTAGGGTACGGATTGCGGAGGGCGGTTGGATTCCTCGATGGCGAACGCGGACCATTGCGGAGAATCTTTCCCCGGCCTGGCCCCGGCCACGCCCCGGCCGTTCCCCGGCCGCCCCAACCTGGCCGGATCGGATACCATATGGCATAGCTATGAAGCGCCGTGATCTGTTTCGAGCAACGTCGGCCGCCGCGGCAGTGGGCGTTCTTCAACTTCCCGTGGCCGTGCAGGGCGCCTCGCCCAAGGATGCCGTGGCAGCCTGGACGCCGGAAATCTTCGACGGCCACCAGAACGAAACCGTGATCGCGCTCACGGAGCTGATCATTCCCAAGACCGACACTCCCGGTGCAAAAGAAGCCCTGGTCAACCGGCACTTGGACAAGTTGCTCGCCGATGGTTCGGAAGAACAGCGCGCGACGTTTCTCGACGGTTTGAACTGGTTGGACGGCTTCGCGCTTTCGAAACATCAGAAGCCATTCGTCGCTTGTTCGCCCACGGAGCAAACGGCGATGCTTCAAGTTCTCTCCGGCGACGCCGACCTAGCACTTGCCACCGGCTATGACTTCTTCCGCATCGCCAAAAACTGGACAGCCAACATCTATTACAAGACCGCCATCGGCTTCCAGGAAATGAATAAGGGTGGCCGCGTTCCCAAGTCGTATGGCTGCACCCATCCCGAGCACGCCTGAGCGGCGACTCGGCCTTCGCGACCTCATCCTTTTCAATCTCGCCGCCGTCACGTCCACACGTGCTTTGGCCGCGGCTGCGCATACAGGGTCGGGCTCCGTTTGGCTGTGGCTCTCGGCCTGCCTTCTGTTCTTCATCCCCTCGGCGCTCTGCGTCTCCGCACTGGCGCGCCGGATGCCACAGGAGGGCGGTCTCTACATTTGGACCCGCGAGAGCTTCGGCCACTGGCACGGCTTTCTCTGCGGCTACTGCTACTGGCTGAACAACCTGTTCTACTTCCCCAGCTTGATCCTGGCGGGCGCGGCGATGTCGGCATTCATTCTGGGGAGCGGCGGTGAGGCGCTCTCCGAAAACCCAGCCTTTGCGCTGACGCTTTCCATAGCCGTTCTGTGGGCCGTCACATGGCTCAATATCCGGTGCCTGCAAACCGGAAAATGGCTCGGTAACATCGGCGGTCTTTCCACGATGGCCACCGGTGGTGTGCTGATTCTCCTCGCCGCTGCCTATCTGCTGCATCACCATCCAGCGACAATCCTGAACTGGCGCCTCGAATGGAACTGGGACAAGCTCAACTTCTGGCCGCAGATCGCATTTGCCTTCGGTGGGCTGGAACTGGGAGCCATCATGGGCGCCGAAGTCGACCGCCCCACGCAAACCATTCCGCGTGCGGCCTGGGCCAGCGGCGCGCTCATCACCGCGTTCTATTTTGCCGGCACCGTCTCCCTGTTGATTCTCCTCACGCCCGACGCCATCAGCCCCGTGACGGGACTCACACAAGCCGCCAGCGCCGCCGGCAGTGCGATCGGAATGCCCTGGCTTCCGCCGATTGTGGCACTGCTCATGACCGCGGGCATTTTCGGCCAGTTCAGCGTCTGGCTGGCGGGAAGCGCGCGGCTTCCGTTCGTGTTGGGAATCGACCGCCACATGCCTGCCGCCTTCGCAAAACCGCACGTGCGCTACGGCACGCCGTCCGCCGCGCTGCTATTCCAAGCCATCGCATGCACGGCGTTTCTCCTGCTCATGCACGCGGGAGAAAACCTGCGCACCGGGTATCAGCTATTGGTCGATATGACTGTAATCACCTACTTCATCCCCTACCTCTATTTATTCGCGGCGGCGTGGAAAAACAAGCGATCGGCGGCCGCGGTTTCTGGATTCGCCGTCACCGCCTTCTCACTGGCGATCTCCTTCGTGCCTCCCGGAAGTTCCGAACATCCGTGGCTCTTTGTAGCCAAACTCGCCGGCGGCACTGCAATCATGATCGGGTTTGCGCGATTCTGGTATGGTCGCCACGCGGCCACATGAAGACCTACCCCGATTCGGTGCGTTTCCTCTACTCGCTGGGAAACGAAGTCAAAACCATCAAACTGGGCCTCGAGCGAATCGATGCCTTGATGGCGGAGTTGGGGCATCCCGAGCGCACCTACGAAGTCGTACACGTAGCCGGCACCAATGGTAAGGGCTCGACGTGCGCGATGATCGAATCCGCACTGCGCGCCGCCGGCCATCGCACTGGACTCACGATTTCGCCTCACCTGCTTGAGCCCACGGAACGCATTCAAATCGGCCGCGAGCCCGTCAGCCAGGACGAGTTCACTCGGGCGTTCGCACGCGTCCACGAAGCGGCGCTGCGCATGGTGGACGCGGGCTCGCTCGACGCGCATCCCACCTACTTCGAAACTGTCACCGCGATGGCATTCTGGCTGTTCCGCGAGCGAGGCGTCGAGTGGGCTGTTGTGGAAACCGGACTCGGCGGTCGCCTCGATGCCACCAACATCGTGCGGCCGCGGCTCACCGTGATCACGCCCGTTGATTTCGATCACGAATCATGGCTTGGCTCGTCGATCGAACAGATCGCCTTTGAAAAAGCCGGCATCCTCAAACCCGGAATTCCTGCCGTATTCGCCCCCATGCGGGTAAACGCGGCCCTCGTGCTCGAAGAGCGCGCACGCGCCATCGGGGCGCCCTTCGTTCGCGCCTCCGATACTACGGTTGAGAATCTGCGCACGGACGCCTCCGGCTGCCGCTACTCGGTGACCTCGCCTGCCGCCTACGGCATCGAATGCCACCTCGCCGGCGATCATCAGGTGATCAATTCGCAAACCGCCGTCACAGCCCTTCATCAACTCGGCGTTCCGCGCTCCGCCATCGAATCGGGCATCCGCGACGCCCGCTGGGCCGGACGCCTCGAGCGCATTCGCACCGCGCCCGACATCATCCTCGATGGCGCGCATAATCCGGCGGGCGTGCGAGCGCTGGCGCAATACATCACCGCTCATTTTCAGGGCCGCCGCGTCTGGCTTATCTACGGCACCATGCGCGATAAGTCGGTCGACGAAATCGGCGACCTGCTCTCGCCCGTGGCTTCCGACATCATTCTCACCGCGGCCGATTCACCGCGGGCCCTGCGCCCCGAAGCGCTCGCTCCGTTGTTCGATCATCCTCACCTGCGCACCGCGCCTCGATTGTCCGATGCGCTCGCCCTCACGTCCGCCGCCTCGCCCGGCGATGTCATCTTTATTACAGGCTCTCTGCTGCTGGTCGGTGAAGCCTATTCCTTACTCGCATGAGACCCTTCGCCCTCTTCACCTCGATCATCGCCTTGTCCGGCTTTTACCTGGAGGGACTCTACGTTCGCCTGCGCGGCCTGGGCCACCCGCGGATGCATCTGGTGTCGCGCCGCTGGGGCTCGCGAATTCTCCGCTGGCCGGGTGTCATCGTCACCGTTGAAGGCGCGGAACACATCCCGCCGGACACGGCCTGCCTGTTCGTTGCCAATCACGTCTCCTATTCCGACACGCCGATCCTCATGGGCCACCTGCCTGCCGACTTCCGCTTCCTCGCCAAGGCGTCGCTCTTCAAGGTCCCCATCATCGGAACCCACCTGAAGCATGGCGGGCACGTAGGCGTTGTTCGCGACGATCCACGCGCGGCCGTCGAATCGCTGGCACACGCGGCGCGCATCTTGAAGCAGGAGCACACCAGCGTCGTCATCTTTGCCGAAGGTACCCGTTCGCACGGCGAAGGCATGCGCGAATTCCGCTCCGGCGCCGCGCACCTGGCCATTCAAACGCAGGTGCCCGTTGTGCCGCTCGCCATCATGGGTTCGGCTGAGGCGCTTCCCAAGGACTACCTCTCGCTGCAGAGGGCCCGCGTGCGCGTCGTCATCGGCGAACCAATCCCCACCAGCGGCCTCACGCGCCGGGATCGCGACGCCTTCACGGAGCGGCTGCAGGCCGCCGTGACGGCGCTGCTCGACCCGAAGCCCGCGTAACCTCAAGCGAGCGGGGCGCGCCTTCACCTATACTGACAATTCCCATGCGCTTCACCCTTGCTTTATTGGCTGCTCCCATCCTCTTTTGCCAGTCCATGACCTTTGAGGAATACCAGCCGAAGTCCGGTCTGGTCGTTCCCGAGCATCCTATTACGCGCGCCAAGTTCCCCTTCATCGACGTGCACGGCCACCCGCGCAACATGATGACGCCGGAGAAGTTCGATCAGCTCGTGAAGGAGCTGGATGCGATGAACATGCGCGGGATGGTCAATCTCGACGGCCGCTGGGGCGACAAGCTCAAGCAGACCGTTGACATGATCCGCGCGAAGTATCCCGGCCGCTTCGTCGTCTTCGCCAATCTCGACTACACC
The DNA here is from genome assembly GCA_040007195.1 of Acidobacteriota bacterium. GTDB lineage: Bacteria > Acidobacteriota > Terriglobia > Bryobacterales > Bryobacteraceae > JAFLBB01. The sequence continues at coordinate 6,770 of JBDTVQ010000007.1, forward strand.
AACATCGATTCGCCCGATTGGACCAAGAAGGCCGTCAAGCAGCTGGAAGACGACGTCAAGAACGGCGCTTCGGGTCTGAAAATTTACAAGAACCTCGGTATGGATCTGAAGGACTCAAAGGGCATCCGCATCCGCACCGACGATCCTCGCTTCGATCCCGTATGGGCTGCCTGCGGGCGCTTAAAAATCCCCGTGTTAATTCACACTGGCGAACCCCGCCAGTTCTTCGAGCCCGCCGACAAGAACAACGAGCGTTGGCTCGAGCTGAAAGAGTTTCCCAGCCGCGCCCGCCCCAGGGATCGCTACCCTTCGTGGGAAACCGTGATGGGCGAGCAGCATCGTGTATTTGAACGGCACCGGGGCACCACATTCATCAACGCTCATCTCGGCTGGATGGGCGGCGACCTCGCCGAACTGGGCCGCATGCTCGACCGTATGCCGAACGTGAACACCGAGATTGGCGCCGTATTGGCTGAACTGGGCCGTCAGCCGCGCTTTGCCCGCCAGTGGTTCATTCGGTATCAGGACCGCGTTCTTTTTGGCAAGGACACCTACACGCCCTCGGAATATCCAACCTACTTCCGCGTGCTCGAAACCAGCGACGAATACTTCGACTACTATCGCCGCCGCCACGCTTTCTGGAAAATGTACGGTCTCGATCTTCCCGACGAGGTCTTGAAAAAGCTTTATTACAAGAACGCGCTGCGCATTGTGCCCGGCTTCGACGCCAAGCTCTTCCAGACGAAGCCGTAGGCGCTGCTCACGCCTTCAACAATCCCATGCGCTTTGGCGCGGCCTGAAACTGCGGGAACACCTTGGCTGTGTCCGGTAGGCCCAAATGCGCGTTGACGATCTCGATCAACACATCGCGGTAGTCGGTGGTGATCGCCAGGTCGCGCCCCTCGTATAGCTGCTCCTGGTTGAGGCCGGGCCAATTGCCGTAGAACTTCCCGCCCGCCACCGGCCCGCCCATGACGAACATCGAGTTGGCGTGTCCGTGATCGGTGCCGCCGCTGCCGTTCTGTCGTACAGTGCGGCCAAACTCGCTCATGGTCACGACAACGACATCGTCCATGCGATCGCCCAAGTCTTGTGCGAATGCGGCAAGCGAACCGCCAAATTCACGCAGCATGTTCGGCAACCGCGCCAGCTCGTTTGTGTGGTGATCCCAACCGCCCATATCGGCGAAGGCGACTTCCACCCCCACGTCCGCCTTGATCAACTGCGCCACCTGCATCAGGCTCGCGCCCAAGCGCCCCGGTGGATAAATCGCGCCGTTGGCCGGCACGTAGCTTTCCGCCCGCAATGATTCAAGGAGCTTCAGCGCTTCGAACGTCTCTTTGCCCGCGCCGTTCAACTCCGTGTCGTGCGTGCCGGCGTACATCGATTCGAACGCCATGCCCGCGGCTTCGTCCTTCACGCGAAAGTTCTGCACCGTGTTCAGCGCAACCGCGCTATTCGGACCTCGCAACGCGCGCGGCAACCGTGGCCCGATCGATACGGCCCGCAACGGGGAGATCTCAGCTTCTGCCGGCAGCACGCGATTCAGCCAACCGTCGCGTGTTGACTTTCTCCCAGGGGTTCCCGACTCCATATAGTCCTGCGCATCGAAGTGTGACCGCGTCGGATCGGGCGAACCTGTGGCGGTCACAATCGCGATCTGCTTTTCTTGATAGAGCTTCGCGAGAGGCGCCATCGTGGGATGCAGCCCGAACTCGCCGTTCAGATCGATCGCGCCGTTGCTCTGCCCCGGCTGCGGTACGGCGATCGAAGGCCGCTGCGCGTAGTATTCCTTCTCGCGAAAGGGAACCACGATATTCAATCCATCGGCCGCGCCGCGCTGAAAGATGGTCACCAGCGTTTTCTTGCGGCGCGCTTCACCGGCTGCATACACGGCGCGCTGCATCCACATGGGCGCTGTGCCGAACCCCGCAAGCGCCATCGCCGAGTTCTTGAGAAAGATACGTCGGGTATTCATGCCGTTCCTCCCGTTATCGCCGTTGAAACTCCGGCGCCCCAAGCTTTAATGCCTGATCCCGCGCCAAGCTTTCCTCCGCAACCGTCACGCCGCGCAGTTTGTTCTGCGTGAGCGACTGCGAAAAATTCATCCGCGCCAGCAGGCCCGCCGTGCTTACCCAGTCCTCCGACGTGTTGCCATAGCCCGTCGGTTCTTCCTTGCGATACAGCGGTTGGCCCAGTTCGTCAATCGACCGCGACAGCGTCATCGCCGAACGCACATCCGCGTTCACCGCGCGCACGGCGCTCACCACCATCTCAAATGGCGACTTCATCTTTGCCCGGTAGGCGCCTTCGGAGAAGAACTCGCGCGACTGAATCATCGTTTTCATCACCTCACGCAGATCGCCGCCGGTCTTGGTGAAGGTTGCCGCCATGCGGTCTACCAACTGCTGCGGCGGTTCATCGGCCACGAACCGCTGCGCCAGCTTGCGCGAGATGAACTTCGCCGTCGAAGGATGAGCCGCAAGGATGTCGATCACCTTCAGCGCATCTTCCTTGCCGCCGCCCGCCGCGATTTTCTGGCCGAGCACCGTCTTCTCGCCCTTGTCATGGAGCCGTTCGGCGAAGAGGAACTTCGGATCCTGCAACACGCCACCCACGGTCCAGCCCGTGAAGCACCGCGCCACTTCCACCACATCCTTTTGCGTGTACCCTCCGTCGGCACCCAGCGTGTGCAGTTCCAGCAGCTCACGCCCGTAGTTCTCATTCAACCCACGCAGACGCTTTGGCTGCCGCCGCATTCTCGCCACCGCCTGCGGGTCCACGCTCTGCCAGTTGTCGAGATACACAAGCATCGCCGGATGCTCCGCCGTCGCGCGCAGCATGTCCCCGAACTTGCCCAACACATACGGCCGGATCGCGTCGCGCTCGTACGACGTCACCAGGTGCCGCACGGGCCCCTTGTTCAAATACACGTTGAAGTGGTTGAACCAGAAATCGACCAGCACCTCTTCCAATTGCCGCTCGGAGTAAACAGCACGGTAGATTTTGTTCTCGATCAGATCCGAAGTGACAACCAGTTGAGGCGCGCGCTTCGCCATTTCTTCACGACGCGCTTCGGGCGTCGCGTTCCGTAGTGCTCTCAGGTCACGCATGTTCCGTTGCGGCGCGATGGGCTCATCGGGGTTCTTGCCCATAGCCTTCGCCAACGCCCGCATTAACTGCCTGGGCGGATATTTCGCTGTCATTTCGCCCATCGGCATGCGAGTTGAATCGAGCGGCTCCAAGCGCGCCACGAGTTCCGGAGGTTCGACAGGTTCGACACTTTTCGACACTTCCAATTGCTGTGCGATCCACTTCTCGAGCCCCAATTTCTTCACGCGTTCCGCGTCGCCGGGCTTGGGACCGAAAGCCAACCGGTTTAAGGCGTGCTCTATTTTCTCGTCGCCTTTCAGCTTCTTGTCCCACACCGTCGCGGCATCGCCCGTCTGCAGCAGCAGCACCATTCCCGCAGCTAATAAAAGGGACAGTCGATTACGTTGCATTTCTCTCATCTGAACCCAACCTCAGCGCGCGAGTTGCGGCAAGCTTTACTCTGAAGGTGCACTCCAATGTCCTCAGCCACCCCACCTGCCGCCGTGGGCTCATCGGTATTCGAAGCGCGCGGCGTGACCAAGACGTACGACATGGGCGAGGTGCAGGTGCACGCACTGCGAGGCGCCGACATGGACCTCTTCGCAGGCGAGTTGATGGTGCTGCTCGGCCCTTCCGGAAGCGGCAAATCGACACTTCTCAACATTCTCGGCGGCCTCGACACCGCCACCTCCGGCACCGTGACCTATCAGGGTTTCGACCTAACGCGGGCTACCGACAAAGAACTCACGCGCTACCGCCGCCTGCACGTTGGCTTCGTGTTCCAGTTCTACAATCTGATCCCCAGCCTCACGGCGAAAGAGAACGTCGCCGCCGTCACGGAGATCGCCGAGAACCCCATGCGCCCCGAAGAAGCGCTCGAACTTGTAGGCCTGACGGACCGCATGAACCACTTCCCGTCGCAACTCTCCGGCGGCCAGCAGCAGCGTGTGGCCATTGCACGCGCCATCGCCAAGCGCCCGTCGGTACTGCTGTGCGACGAGCCCACGGGCGCGCTCGACTGGGAAACCGGCATCATCGTGCTCGAAGCCATCGAAACGGTGAATCGCGAACTCGGCACGGCCACTGCCGTCATAACCCACAACGCAGACATTGCCCGCATGGCCGATCGTGTGATTCACATGAGTAACGGCCTCATCTCCTCCGTCGAACGAAACGAGACGCGCCGCGCGCCGAAGGACCTTCACTGGTAGTTTCATGCGCGCCCTCGACATCAAACTCTTCCGCGACCTATGGCTGATGAAGGGCCAGGCCTTCGCCATCGCGATGGTCATCGCCGGCGGCACGGCCACCTACGTTCTCTCCTCCTCCACGCTCGACTCGCTAAAGACCACGCAGGCCACGCTTTACCGCGAGGACCTCTTCGCCGACGTATTCGCGCAACTCAAGCGCGCGCCCGAACACCTGCGGGACCGCATTGCCGAAATCCCCGGCGTCCGCTTCGTCGAAACGCGCATCGCCGTGCCCGCCACGCTCGACTTACCCAGCTACGGACTGCCCATCTCCGCGATGGTGCTGTCGATACCCGACAACGGCGACTCCGTGCTCAACCATTTACACGTGCGCAGCGGACGCATGCCCGAGTGGGGCCGCGAGCAGGAAGCGGTGGTCAGCGACGGCTTCGCGCTGGCGCACAAACTGCAACCCGGCACCGAGCTCACCGCCACCATCTATGGCCGCCGCCGCATGATTCAGATCGTCGGTATCGTGTCGTCGACCGAATTCATCTACCAGCTCCAGCCCGGGTCCATCGTTCCCGATTTCAAAACCTACGCCATCCTTTGGATGAACCGCGATCCCGTCGAAACCGCATACAACATGACCGGCGCGTTCAACCAGGTCTCGCTGAAACTCGACCTGGGCACTTCCACAAAAGACGTGATCGCGCGACTCGACGACCTCATACGGCCGTACGGCGGACTCGGCTCTTACGGGCGTGAAGACCAGGTTTCGCACAAGTACCTCTCCGAAGAGTTCAAGCAACTCACCGTCATGGCGACCGTGTTCCCGGCCATCTTTCTGGGCGTCGGCGCATTCCTGTTGAACGTGGTCACCTCGCGACTGATGGCCACCCAGCGCGGCCAGATCGCCATCCTCAAGGCGTTCGGATACACCACGCCCGCGATTGCGATTCACTATCTGAAGCTCACGTTTCTCATCGTCGCTTTTGGCTGCCTGCTCGGCCTTGTCCTGGGCGCGTGGATGGGACGCGGCATGAGCCACATGTACATGGAGTTTTACCGCTTCCCCAAGCTCGAATACATTCTGCGCTCGCACGTCGTTGTGTATTCGGTGATCATCAACCTCATCGCCTCCTCCATCGGCGCGGTTTACTCCGTCGTCCGCGCCGCCGGCGAACCACCCGCGCAAGCGATGCAGCCTGCGGTACCGGGCAACTTCCGCCTTACGATCCTCGAGCGCCTGGGCGCGGCGCGCCATCTTTCGCAGCCGACGCGCATGATCATGCGCAACCTCGAACGGCGTCCGCTGAAGGCAATGCTTTCCATCGTCGGCGTGGCGCTCTCCGGCGCGATTCTCGTCATGGGCGGATTCTGGGGCAACGCAGTCGACTTCATGGTCGATTTCCAATTTCGCAAGGCGCAGCACGACGACCTCACCGTCGTCTTCATCGACGCCACCTCCGAGCGCGCCGTCTATTCCCTCACCAGCCTCCCCGGCATCCGTTACGCCGAACCGTTCCGCTCCGTCGCCGTGCGCCTGCGTAGCGGAGCGCAAACGTACCGTACTTCAATTCAAGGCCTCGATGACCGCGGCGAACTGCGCGTGCTTCTGAACGATTCGGGCCACCGTGTCGAGATGCCCGATGATGGCCTGATGCTCACCGACTATCTCGCCCGGCGCATGAAGCTCAAGCCCGGCGACATGGTGACGGTCGAAGTAATGGAAGGCGAGCGCGGCGTGTATCAGGTGCCGCTCACCGCCGTGGTCAGCGAATACATCGGCGTGTCGGCCTACATGCGCCGCCAGACGCTGAACCGCCTGCTCGGCGAAGGCAATGCGATCTCTGGAGCCTATCTCGCGGCGGACATGACCCAGGCGCCGCTCATCTATTCCCGCTTGAAAGCGATGCCGCGCGTGGCGTCCACGACGGCCCGCATGAGACTGCTACAAAGCTTCTATGAAACGATGGCGCGCCAGATGCTCACATTCGCCTTCTTCAATACGATACTCGCGGCCACGATCGCCATCGGCGTCGTGTACAACACGGCGCGCATCGCCTTCAGTGAACGCAACCGCGAACTGGCGAGCCTTCGCGTGCTCGGCTATACGCGCGCGGAGATCTCCTACATCCTGCTGGGCGAGCTGGCCATCATTGTCTTCCTTGCCATCCCGCTCGGCTGTTACCTGGGCCGGTTCATGTGCCAGCTCTCGGTGTCTTCGGCGAATGAGCTGTTCCGCATTCCGCTGATCATTCTGCCGTCCACATACGCTTTTTCCGCAATCGTCGTACTGGTTGCCGCCACGGTGTCCGGACTGGTGGTGCGCCGCAAGCTCGACACGATGGACCTCGTGGAGGTCCTCAAAACCAGGGAGTAGTCACTCGCTCATATGAAACGCTGGCTCTGGATCATACTGCTCGTCGCTATCGTCGCCGCCGGCGCATTCTTCGCCATGCGCCCGCAGCCTGTCGAAGTGACCGCCACGTCCGTCGCGCGCGGCCCGTTGCGCGTGACCGTTGAAGAGGAGGGCAAGACGCGCCTGCGCGACCGCTTTGTCGTCTCGTCGCCCGTTGCCGGATACGTACGCCGCATTCAATGGAAAGAGGGCGACCATGTCCGCGCCGGCGATGTGGCCGCGACGCTCGAGCCATTGCGCGCGCAGGTACTCGATACGCGAACACGCGAACAGGGCGAAGCGCGCCTGAAGTCCGCCGAGGCGGCGCTGCGTGTGTCGCAGGCACGGTTGAGCACGGCCGAACAGCAGGTCCGCATGGCGCAGGCGGATGCCACCTACTGGGCGCAGCAGTTGGAACGCGAAACACCGTTGACGAAATCCGGCGACATTCCGCAGGACCGCCTGGCGCGCACGCGCAGTGAGGCCACGCGCACGGAAGCCGCGCGCCGCGCCGCCGAGACCGCCATCATTACCGCCCGCGCCGAGATCGAACAGGCCCGCGCCGAGGTGGAGTCCGCCCGCACCGCACTGCTCGAACCCGCGGTGAACCATCGCAGCTCGAGCGGCGATCTCGTCACGGTGCGCTGGCCTGTCTCCGGCCGGATTCTGAAGCTGGTGAAAGAGAGCGAAGGCGTCGTGCAGGCAGGCGAAGCGCTGATCGAATTGGGCAACACGCGCGCGCTCGAAGTTGAGGTCGAAGTGCTCTCAGTCGACGCGGTGAAAATGGCCCCGGGCACCGCGGTCGAGTTCACCCGATGGGGTGGCGAGATGCCGCTTGAAGGCCGCGTGCGGGTCGTCGAGCCGTCTGGGTTCACGAAGATCTCCGCGCTCGGCGTCGAGGAGCAGCGCGTCCGCGTGATCGCCGACATCACCTCGCCCGAGGACCAATGGAAGCGCCTCGGCGACGGCTATCGCGTCGAAGCCGTGTTCATCCTCTGGCAAGGCGAGCAGGTGCTGCAAGTGCCCGCCAGCGGGCTCTTCCGCACCGGCGAACAGTGGAATGTGTTCCTCATCGAGGCCGACCACGCCCGCCGCCGCGCCGTCCAACTCGGCCATCGCAATGGCCTTGCGGCGGAGATCACGTCGGGACTTAAAGAGGGCGAACTCGTCATCCCGCATCCAGACGAGACGGTGGAAGATGGGAAACAGGTGGTGGTGAAGAAGTAGCCTAGGGTTTCTTCAGCTGCCCGGTTGGAATATAGATATTCCGCTTCACGAAACCACGCGACGGAATGGTGACTGGCGTTGGCCCTGCAATGCGCTTCTCGAGCACCGTTCCTGGCTGGTCGTAGACATTCATCGTGTACTCGCCCTCCTCGAGTCCGTCGATCGTGAACCGGCCGCTGGAAGACGAGAAGTCAGTCCGTCGGACGCTGTCCTTGGATTCCAATCGGACTTGAACCCATTCGACTGGGTGCAGCACACCGTTCCCCAGAAACTTCGGTTCGTCCTCGCGTTCTTCGAGCCCGACATAACCCCAAACCCGGACGGCAGCAGCAGGAGAATGTTTGATGAAGTAGAGGTAGGCCAGGTCATCGCCGGCTGAGGAAACTTCCTTCGTAAGGCCACACGGCGCTGCGGTCAATCTCCCCGCCCGGCGTGTGGCGTAAATGAGGAAGCGTTCTCCCTTGGAAAAATCAATTGCGCAACTGCTCGCTCGTTGCCAGATGTCAACCTTTTCCGCGGCGTCCCCTTTCCATTGTTCTTCCACGACAAACTCCGCCCTCACTTCCTCTGCCATTAGCTCCTCGAAGAGAGCCAGGTACTCGGCATGAGTTCGAATACCTTCAATCCTTGCCTGATATTTCGGTACGGCGACTGCAAGCAGGGCTTCCTTTTGAATCGCCACGGCTGCGGGCGTATCGGTTTCCATCAGCTTCCACCAGCCGGGCACCGAATATCCGTACTTCTCACGGACGTCCTCTGCCGGATGGATCGAAAAGGGTAGAAGTCGACTGGATTCGACTGCGCTGACCCGGCCCGCAAACACCAATTCCGCGCGAGCGAACGATTCGCTGGAGTCGGGGAAGCTGGCACACATACAAGCCAGCGACTCAATCGCCGCGGCGAGTCCCAGCGAAGCGACCATGATGATGCGACGCGTCATCGACATCCGCTACTCTTTCTGGAACAGTTCCTGCGGCAGGAAGATCTCTCGCCTAAGGAATCCCTTCGCTGGAATGCTTAACTTGATGCCGGATTTGAGGACACGCTGCTGAAGCGGGAAGTCGTCGCCATAGATCGTCATCGTGTACTCGCCACCAGCAAGTCCATCCAGCACGAAACTGCCGTAGAAATTCGTCTCCGCATAATGCTTGCCGTCCAACCCCTCCAGCATCAGGCTGAGGAATCTCGCGCCATGAGGTGGATCTGTCCAGACGCGAGGCGATGCATTGACTTCCTTTGCATCTGTCGTGACAAATCCGAAAAACCTTGTCGACGCTTTGGGCCGGTGCTTGAGGAAGTAGAAATAAGCGAAATCGCTGCCCGACTCTGCAATGCCGCCACCGCGGCCGCACCGTCCGCTTGTGAGCCTGTTTTGATGGTCGCGATTGGCATATACAAGGACACTTTGGCCGATCACAAACCGAAGGTCGTAACCTGATGCCTCTTCCCACATCTCAACGGTTCCTTTGAGGTTGCCCTTCCAGACTTCCTCCACCCGTATGCGTGTTCGATCAAACAAGTCGCCCGGAGTGCTACCGGGTAAGTTGAGGTCCATCGCGATGATCTGGCCAGAGAAAACGACCTCGCTGCGTGCAAATTCCTCACTTGGGTCGCGCCGCGGAGGACAAGAGTTTGCCCACACTCCCTGCGCGAGTAACCATGCCAGAGCCCACCTCCACATAGATTTACTCCACGCCAGGCAGCCCCAGGAAGCTCTTCGCATTCGCGAAGCAAATATTGCGGATCATCGGGCCGACGAGCGCGTCGGAGTCGGGGATGAGCCCGGCGTCGATGTCGCTTCCGATCAGGTTACACAGCGTGCGGCGGAAGTACTCGTGCCTCGGGTAGGACATGAACGAGCGCGAGTCGGTGAGCATGCCGATGAAGCGCGAGAGCAGTCCGCAATTGGACAGCGCGTTCATCTGCCACTCCATTGCTTCCTTTTGATCGAGGAACCACCAGCCGGAGCCGAATTGGATTTTGCCGGGGATCGAGCCGTCCATGAAGTTGCCGACCATCGTGGCGAGGGCGTAGTTGTCGGCGGGGTTGAGATTGTAGAGCACCATGCGCGGCAGCGCGTTATCGGCATCGAGGGTGTTGAGGAAGTTGCCGAGCGCGTCCATCTGCGAGAAGTCGCCGATGGAATCGAAGCCGGTGTCGGGACCGAGCTTCGCCAACATGCGCGTATTGTTGCCGCGGCGCGCGCCGAGGTGAAGCTGCTTTGTCCAGCCCTTTTCCGCGTCGAGGTGGCCGAAGAAGCGCATGAGCACACCGGCGAATAGCTGCTGCTCGGCGGGATCGGCGCACTGGCCGTTGCGGGCGCGCTCGAAGATGTCGGCGGCTTCGTTCTCGGTGCCATGCACGGGCGGCGCGCAATTCAAGCCGTGATCGGAGAGGCGCGAGCCCATTTGATGAAAGAAGTCGTGGCGCTTGCGCAGCGCATCGAGGAACGATTGAAAGCTGCGCACCACAATGTTGGCGGACTTCTCCAGCGCCGCCACCCACGCGTTGAACGGATCGGGCACATGCACGCTCATCGCCTTGTCCGGGCGATATGCGGGCAGCACGATGGTGCCCATCGGATTCTCAGCGATCTGCTTGTGCCAGCGCAGATCGTCGATCGGGTCGTCGGTCGTACACAGCGCCTTTACCTGGAACTTGCGCAGGATGCCGTGCACCGATAGCTCGTCTGTCGCGAGCATCTCCGACGTCTTCTTCCAGATCGCCGGCGCGGTGGATTCATCGAGCAGCTCTTCGATACCGAAGTAGCGCTTCAACTCCAGATGCGTCCAGTGATAGAGCGGATTGCGCAGCGTGTGCGGCACCGTGCGGGCCCAGGCGAGGAACTTCTCATAGGGATCGGCGGCGCCGGTGCACAGGTCTTCGGCAACGCCATTCGCGCGCATCGCGCGCCACTTATAGTGATCGCCTTCGAGCCAAATCTCGGCGAGATTGCGAAAGCGGCGGTTCTCAGCCAGTTCCTTCGGCGGCAGGTGATTGTGATAGTCGAGGATCGGTTCGCCCTCGGCGAACGTGTGATAGAGGCGCTGTGCTGTCGACCCGGCCAGCAGGAAGTTCTCGTGGATGAAGGCCATCGGATCTATTGTAGGATGCGGTACACGTGGCTCTCGCCCGATTCGTGGAGCAGTTCCAACTTCGGGTGTTTCTTCAGCCCCGCGATGATCCCCGCGTGCGCTTCGTCACTCAGATCGCGTGAATAATCCCAGTCGTTGAAATAGAGGTGCGTGAAGCCCAGCTCGCGCGCGAATCGCGGCGTGTCGAGGTAGACGTCGCGCAGATCGGTCATCGCCTCGCGATACCAATAGACGGTGGGCGGAAACCGCTTGGCTCCACGCAGGCCAGTGCGCAGGTAAAGCATCGGGTCGTTCTCCGACATCACGCGGGCGTCGGCGGGAAGGTGCTCGCGCATCCACGCCATCATCGGTTCGGTCTTCGTCAGCCGCTCGGCTTCTTGCGCGTATGTGCCCGGCAACAGTACGAACGACACCTGCACCATCTTCCACGCGCAAAGCGCCAGCAGGCACGCGGCGAACGCTCCGAAGCCATAGGCGACCACGCGTTGCGAGCGGTCCTTATGGCGCGTGGCGGCCTTGATGCTCGATGCAAGCTGGCGCATCTCCGTCCAGAAGCCCGCAAGCCACAGCGGCGCGACCGGCAGCATGAAGCGTTCGTTGGGCGGGAAGTGCCAGATGAACAGCATGAAAGCAAGCAGCGCCGCGAAGCACACGTAGAGGCCCGTCAGCTCGCGCGCCCGTTGACGGAACAGGCGCGACACGCCCATCAGTCCCGCCACGGCGAGCGTCAGCGCCAGTATCTTTTCGGGCAGCGTCGGATTCACACTCGGCAGCGCATACGCGCCGAGTCCGGCGACGATGCCGTCGAGGTTTTTCCACAGGAACAGGGGCGTTTCCGCCCACACAAAATTGCGGAGGTGGAAGCCGGCGTAGTTGGTGTAATATAGCGCCAGCCAATCCTGCGCGGGGTTCTTGTTCCATGCGCACCAGGCGGCCCAGGCGATGACCGCCGGCAACATGCCCGCGGCGAAGTGGCCCGCCTGCCGCCGCTCATTCCTGGACCATAGCCAGACGACAGCGGCCGGAAGCAGCGCAATGCCCGCGGTGCGCGTGAGGAACGCCAGGCCGCCAATCACACCCGCCACCAGCGCCTGCTTCGGCGTCGCGCGATCGAGCATCAACATGGCCCCGAGCGCGAGCGCCAGAAACGGCAGTTCGCTCAACATCGTCGTGCTGAAGAGTTGCACGTACGGATTCAACGCCCACAACGCGCAGACGCCCAACGCCGCCCACTCCGCGAATCCCTCGCGCCGCAGCCAGGTGTGGAACAGCACCAGCGTTGCGGGCAGCATCAGCCAGCAAAGCAGCATCGCCACGGGTAGGTTGTCCGGATACGGTCCGCTCAACCACGCAAACGAAAGCACGGCGGGCCACAGCGGCGGATACTTGGTTTGCTTGGGCTGCGAGGGCAGCGAAGGGATGCGATATTCGCCCGTCTGCACCAGTGATTTTGCCGACACGTAGTAGATCGCGTCGTCGTGATACTCGCCCGCTCGCGGCATGCTGCGCCACGTCCAGGCGAACCAGGCTGACGGAATCAGCAGCAGAGCCAGGACAAGGCGCGTCACGAACTAAAAGGCTTTCCCCACGGCCTTACCGAGCAGCGCGGCCGATTCCTGTTCGGTGTAGAACAAACCCCGCAGCGCCTCGCCGCAAGCCTGCAGATGTTGTGCGGTGAGGGCATCGTCCCAGGGAAACTTATGCGTCAATTCGTCATTTATCGACTTCAGTTGCTTGGCCGCGGCCTCAACATCTTTCATGCCCTTCTCCCCTTTGCCGGTGTAGGCAGCCTCGCGCTTGCGCAGCAGCTTCTTGGTCAGCGCGAATGGCTTCACTTTTTCCGGCAAGAGTTGATCGGCAAAATCGGTCCAATTCTTTGCAAGGGCCCGATACTTTGCCGCGCATTCGGCCAGCGCGGGACGTTTCAGGGCTGCCGCCGCGCCTTCCAGGAACTCCGCGTAAAGGTTGCGCATCAGGCCTCCGCCGGTGCCGGCGGTTTCAATCGCATCGAAGGCATCGCGTAAGGGCCAATAGATTCGCGCGCCCGGGAAGGCCGCGATCCACCCGCGCTTGCTTTTGCCGTTGGCAATGATCTTCGTCCATTCTTCTAACCCGGGCAAATTGAAAGTACCAAGGCGTGGCCTGGCGAAATCGGCGGCGCATTCGCGCAGCCCGGCCTCGTACGCTTTCTTCACCTGGGCGGCGCCAATAGGCTTGGGCCTGGCGAAGGTGAGCGTGCGGTTCTTCAAGGAGCAGACGCGATTGCGCGACCACATCAGGTCTTCCAGCGGCAGCGTGCGCGACGTGGCGGCGCTGTCGCCGATCGACGCCGTGCCCGCCGCCTTGTCTACCGCATGCACCACCACGGAGTACATGCCGCAGGTGGATGTCCAGGTGCCGAGACGCGAGATCTTCATCGGTGAGCAAGCAACAACTACGGGTTGCCCCGCTTCGATGGGCTCGCACATATTGGCCATGGCCGCCTTGGCTCCGCCCGTTTCGCGAACGTCGGGCGCGATGCCGATCCTTTCGAAGAAGTCGCGATACCAGACGCTGTTCGTCGAATACATCTTCACGCGCGGCACGACGCTGACGCCCGAGCCCGCCTCATATCCCAGCACCGACGGGCACCACTGATAGCCCGCCGCGATGCCGCCCGCAATACCCAGGCATTCGGCTTCGGTGAATGGTTTGCCCGTGTGCGGATTCTCTACTCCCGCCCAGGCCATCAGGTTTTTCAGATTGGCCGATTCGAAGTGCACGCCGCCAAAGTACGTGTAGTCCTCAACGCGCATGAGCCCTCACTTGAGGTTCAGTGTAACCTCACCCTTCACGCCGCGATAGAGGAGAGCCGCCTTCTTGATCGATTTCGTTTTGCCTGCGTAAGGAAAGTACAGATAGCCGCGCGTGGGCCCGCTGATCGTCTCTTCGGGAAGCGCGAGCGAGACGGCCGCTTCTTCCGGCTTTTCTTCCGGAGCGCGCTCGACGCCGCTGCGGTCGGTTTGATCTTCGACTCGGGGTGGATTGGGCAGGCGCCGCTGCTGCGGGGTCGGGTCGCCAGGGAAGCGCTCGGAGCGTTGCGGACGGCCAATGGTGACGCCGGTATCGCCGACACCCGCAGTGGCTTCCACAGTGGGCCGCTGCGTCCAGTCGTCATATTTGAAGGCGGCGGCCACCATGCCCGGAGTGGCGGGCTGAAGCGGAATCTTCTCGTTATTTAAGCGCAAGGCGAAGGCCGTATTCTTCACGGTTGCCTCGGTGCCCTTGGCGGGAAAGAGCGCCACTTCGACGACCAGGAAATCGCGCACGAAGAACACCTGCTTCTCGGCGGGAAGACCACGAACGAGGTATTCGGCGGCAATGGTGAGCGAGCCGTCGGTGGCTTGTACGGGGAAGTGGTTGGGCTCCGTGCGGGGGGACTTGAGATCGGCGGCGGCGAGGGTGGAGACGACGAGGGCAGCGAGAAGCCTCATGCCGTCAACTATAAAGGAAAACCCCCTGGCCGTAACCAGGGGGCTGGATTCAAGCCGGGAGCGCACAGGCCCCGCCGCCCTAAAGCGGCGAGGGTCCGTTGTGCGCAATTCAAGTTTAGAAGCTAAGCCGTAGGCTCAGCTGCATGTTGCGCTCGCTGCTCTTGCCGGTCACCTTGCCGAACGTGGCGCTGGTGGGGTTGCGGTCCACACCGTTCCAGTTCGGATGGTTGATCCAGTTGAAGCTATCGGCGCGGAACTGAACCTTAACCTGTTCGGTGATGGCGAAATTCTTGAACAGGGAAACGTTCCAGTTCTGGAAGCCCGGGGAGTAGGTCAGGTTGCGGTTGTACTGAGACGTGAACGTGCCGGCCCCGGGGCGGGTGGCAAGCGTCTGGGCGCTGGTGCCGCTGGCGCCGGTGGTGAACCAGTAGTTTTGCTCGGCGTTGGAAGCGGCAAACTGCCGGTTGTAGGTGATGGGACCGGAGATGTTCCAGATTTGCGATCCGGAACCGGTGCCCACACCCGCGAAATCGTCGCCCGTGGCGATGGTACCGGGAGTGCCCGATTGGAACTGGGTGACGCCGGAGACCTGCCATCCGCCGGCGATCTTGCCGACGAGGTTGTTCTGGTTCTTCAGGAACGGAATTTCGTAGATGAAGTTGATCACAGCCACGTGGCGCGTGTCGAAGTCCGACGGGCCCCAAAGCGTGGCGGCATCCCAGGCATTGGGAATGATGTCGCGCTGAGCGGAACCGTTGTCGCTCGACTTGGAGAAGGTGTAGGCGAAGCCATAGCTCAGGCCATTGTTGAAGCGGCGATTGAGGCCGGCCTGGAAGGCGTTGTAGGAACTGCTGGCTTCATTGTTCGTGATGCGGATGGGACCAAAGCCAGCGTAGGGACGCAGGTAGTTGGCGTTGATTCCAGGGTTGGCCTGAATGGTGCCGGGGGCCAATTGGTTGAGGTTGCGCTCGCGCTGGGCGTGCAGGCCTTTGCGGCCGACGTAGGAAAGTTCGAGAACGTTCCTGCCAGGGAGTTCGGATTCGACGGTGGCGTTCCAGTTCCAGGATTCCGGATTCTTGAAGATCGGATCCTGCGTGTTGACCGAGAGCGGGAAGCCGGAGCGCGAGCCGCCGCCGGGATTGTCGACGCGGCCGGTGGGGATGGAAGCCAGCGGCTGGAACGGCGCGTTGCCGCCCAGGAAGATGGAGTCGGAAACACCGACGCGGGTGGAGAAGCGGCCCACGCCAGCGCGAACCACCGTCTTGCGGGTAACCGAATAGGCCATGCCGAGGCGAGGTTGAATGAGGTTCTTCTGCACCTGGGAGAACGACTTGCTGCCGCGGAATAAGCGATTCAATTCTCCGGAATCGGCGAGCGGGACGCGGCCCTTGGCGGCATCGGTCCAACCGTCGCCAGGAATCAGAATTCCGTTGTAGGTGTCGCCCGCGCCGGCCAGCGGATTGCCCGTGATGGGATCGACTTTCACCGCCTTGGCCGCGTCGTAGATCGAGGGATCGAAGACCGACATGTTGCGCCACAGCGAGTAGAAGGGTTGGATGAGCGAGTAGCGGGCGCCAAACTCAACTTTGAGCTTGTCGCTTACTTTCCAGGAATCGGTAGCGAAGAATTCCAGCATGTGGCCGCGGTAAGGCGTGAAGGAGCGCTTTCCGATCTCAGCGTAGCTATTGAAGAGGCCAGCCGCTGCGTCGGCCATGGCTACACCGGTGCCGCCGGCGCGACTGTCACGGAACTGGAAGCCGCCGTTCTGGTCGGTGGTGCCGCCGGGAACGCCGGAGATGTTGATCTGGTCGTAGTCGTTTTCACCGGCGCGCTCGAACATAACACCGAACTTGACCGTGTGCGTGCCCTTGATCATGGTGGTGTTGTTCGAGATGTTGTAGATGGGGCCGGTGGAGCTGGAGGGGTACGGGCTGCCGGAGTAGGTCGAGAACCCAGACGCGTCGAATTCGGGCAACTTGTTCGGGCGATCCTTGCCGTCGGGGAAGACGTAGGGGTAATTGATGCCGTACTTGGTGCGGTCAAAATCCGGTTTGTCTTCCATGCCGATGAAGACCTGATCGCGGCTGGCCGACACCAGGGTTTCGTTCACGGTTGTGGCATTGATGGTGTGCGTCCAGTTTACCGATCCGGTCTGATTCGGCCGGTCAAACGTGCGGCCGGCGATCAGGAAGTTGGTTTGAAACGGATTGAGATTGAAGTAGTGAAAGAGCGATCCGCGGAACTTGATCTGGTCCACGTTGGTGGGCTGGTAGTCGACGGCGATCGTATCTTTGCGTTGGTTGGTGGGTGCGCCCTGGAGGCCGTACCAGTTGCTGTTTCCCTGCGGAGAGGCGAGGTTGGCGTCGGGGAACACGCGCATCAGCGCAAGGCCGTTCGGGCTGGTCTGGCTGGCGGGGATGATGTTGTTGGGATAGGGATTGCCGCTGGGATCCTTAATCGTGCGGACGCCGGAGAGGAAGATGTTGGTCGAGAGCAGTTCGCTGAAGTCGCCGGTCTTCATCTTCGCGGTAGGCACGGTGCGCAGACCGGTGCTGACCTGACGGCGGCGGACATATTCCTGGCCGAAGTAGAAGAAGAGCTTGCTCTTGTCGGTGTTCCATTTTCCGGGGATGTAGATGGGACCGTTGATGTTGAAGCCAAACTGATTGAAAATCTCCGAGGGAATCGGCACGCCGGCGCGGCGATTGGTCCACGTATTGGCGTTGAGCGCCGAATTGCGCATGTTTTCAAACGCGGCGCCGTGGAACTGCTGGGTGCCCGATTTGGTGATGATGCGGATTTGACCGCCGCCCGAGCGTCCGTACTCGGCCGAGAAGTTGGCGGTGAGGATCTGCACTTCCTGCACGGAATCGAGGTCGGCCGTACCGATGGAGGTGCCATTGGAGCGGGTGCGAATGCCGACTGCGCCGTCGTAGGAGATCAAATTGTCCTGGCTGCGGCTGCCGTTGATATTGAAGCCGCCCGAGTTGAGATCGAAACTGAAGCCGGCCAGCGAACCGCCACGGACGCCTGGTTTGAGAAGCGCCAGGAAGATCGGGTTGCGGCCATTCAATTGGAGATCGGAGAGCTGCTTGCCTTCGATGAGCTTGCCGAGGGTTGAGGTTTCCGTCTGAATCGCGCTCACCGTTGCGGCGACCTCGATGGTCTCGGTGACGGCGCCAATCTGCATGGCCGCGTTAATGGTCGCAGGCAGGTTGGCGTCGATCTTGTTGTCTTTCGATTCGAACTTCTTGAAGCCGGCGACTTCGACGGTAAGCGTGTAGTTACCGGAAGGTATCGACGGAATCACGTACGTTCCGGAGCCGGACGTCGTGCCTTCGCGCGTTGCTCCTGTACTTTGGTTGCGGGCAACCACTCTCGCGTTTGCGACGGGCGCGCCCGATGGATCGGTAATCGTTCCGTTGATGGAAGTACTGTCGGACTGAGCAAAGAGGCTCAGAGCGGCTAATAAAGCCAACATCACTCTCGTCAGAGTTCTCACATTTTCCTCCTTGGGAAACGGCTTCGCTCGCCGATGGAATGGCTCCCATCTCGACGAGCGACTATTTAGATTGCCTGTGCCCGCATTACTCAGCGGACGTACGAATACTGAACTGACAAGGAATGGGCTTTGGAACGGACGTTCCGAGAGTGCAACCCACACCTTTCACAATGACCCGTTAGTAATCGATACCATCTGCTGACCACGTTGTCAAAGCGATATTTGTGAATGGAAGCAAATTTTTACCCTAATTTTGTAACGATTCGAATACAGGGCTCCTCTACGACACTGCTTCGCATGGACCCAGTAGAATGGAATCATGTCCGACACTTCCTTCGTCATCGCGGGGCGCACGTTCACTTCGCGGCTCATCGTGGGTACCGGCAAATACCGCAGTTTTCAGGAGATGAAACGCTGCCATGAGGCGTCCGGCGCCGACATGGTTACCGTAGCCGTTCGGCGCGTCAACCTGACCGATAAGAGTAAGGAATCGCTGATCGACTATATCGATAGAGATCGCATGTTTATACTTCCCAACACAGCTGCGTGTTACACCGCGGATGAGGCGATTCGAACGGCACGATTGGGACGTGAGGTGGGGCTGTCGAATTGGGTCAAGTTGGAAGTGATCGGCGACCAGCAAACATTATTTCCAGACAATGTAGGGCTGCTCGAAGCCACGCGCGTGCTGGCCAAAGAGGGCTTTGTCGTGCTGCCGTACACGACCGACGATCCGGTGAACGCCCGTAAGCTGATCGATGCCGGGGCGGCGGCGGTGATGCCGCTGGCGGCGCCCATTGGGTCGGGACTGGGAATTCAGAACCCCACCAACCTGCGCATCATTCGCGAACAGATCACCGAGGTACCGCTGATCGTCGACGCGGGCGTGGGAACGGCGTCCGATGCGGCGATCGCGATGGAGTTGGGCTACGACGGGATTCTGATGAACACAGCCATCGCCGAAGCCGAAGACGCCGAGCAGATGGCCGTGGCGATGAAACTGGCCACGCAGGCCGGGCGGCTGGCGTTTCTCGCCGGGCGGATGCCGAAGAGGCTCTATGCCTCTGCCAGCTCTCCGCTTGCCGGCGTTGTGCGCTAGCGGCGGGATCAGGCCAGAGCGATGTGCGGAAACATGCCGAGGCGGATCCAGCTGGCGGAATTGGCCCCTAAATCCGCTGCGCCCGGCGGGAGATCCCCGGGTGGTTGTGCTGCCCGGCCGCAATCATGTACTATGTAGATTACGGCTATTGGTCCGTGGGCTGTCTGTCTGACAGTTCGCCCTGAAAGCCCCCAGTCCCCAAACGTTAGAGGTTGAGTTATGTACGCAGTGATCCAAACCGGCGGAAAGCAGTATCGCGTCGCAACCGGAGATACGGTGCGCGTGGAAACCCTGCCGGGCGAAAAAGGTAGTGCGGTCGAGTTCACGCCGCTTGCCGTGGTCCGCGAGTCGGGCGACGTGGTGACGGGCGGCTCGCTCAGCGCGGCCACAGTGAAGGGCACCATAGCCAACCATGGGCGCGCCGAGAAGATAATCGTGTTCAAGTTCAAGCGCAAGAAGCAGTACAAACGCACGATCGGCCACCGGCAGAACTTTACAGCAATCAAGATTGAGGAGATCTCGGCGTAGTTCGCCGGGATTTTTAGGAGTAACCCATGGCAAGTAAAAAAGGAATGGGCAGTTCCCGGAATGGCCGGGATTCCAATTCGCAGCGTTTGGGTGTGAAAGCCTTCGCGGGACAGACAGTGTCCGGGGGCTCGATTCTGGTCCGGCAGCGCGGCACGCGCTTCAATCCGGGCGAGAATGTCGGCATCGGCAAAGACGATACGTTGTTCGCGAAGCTTCCCGGCGTTGTGGAATTCCGCGACCGTGGCCGTCAGGGCCGGTTCATCAGTATTCGAACAGCACAGTAGGTCTAATCAGCCTGCATCTCAATCGGCCGCCGGTGCTGCCACTGGCGGCCATTTTTCTGTCTACCCTAACCCGAACTCAGGTGTTGCGTGTTCATCGATGAAGTAAAGATCCGTATTCAGGCTGGCAATGGCGGCAACGGTTGCATGGCCTTCCGGCGGGAGAAGTTTGTTCCGCGCGGCGGTCCTTCCGGTGGAGACGGCGGGCGCGGCGGCGACATCATCCTCGAATCGAGCAACCACTACAACACGCTGCTCCACTTCCGCTTCAATCCCGAACACACGGCCGAGCGCGGCCGCCATGGCGAGGGCAGCAACAAGAAGGGGCGCGAAGGCGACGACATCGTGCTGGCGGTTCCGGTGGGAACGATCGTGTACGACCAGGCGACGTCGGAAAAACTGTTCGACTTCACCGAGCCCGGCCAACGCTGCGTGGTGGCGCAGGGCGGAAAAGGCGGCCGCGGCAACGCGCGCTTCGCCACTCCCTGGCACCAGACACCCACCGAGCATGAGCCGGGTTCGCTCGGCGAGTCCAAGATGCTCAGGCTGGAGTTGAAGCTGCTGGCCGACGTGGGGCTGGTGGGATTTCCGAACGCCGGCAAATCGACCTTGATCAGCGTGCTCTCGGCGGCGCGGCCCAAAATCGCCGACTATCCCTTCACGACCCTCGAACCGAATCTGGGAGTTGTGTTGACGCATGACCAGCGGACCTTTGTTGTGGCCGACATTCCGGGCCTGATCGAAGGCGCTCACGAAGGGGCGGGGCTGGGCATACGATTCCTGCGGCATGTGGAGCGCACGCGGCTGCTGGTGCATTTGGTGGACGTCAGCGAATTGAGCGGGCGCACGCCGTCGGACGATTTCAAGATCGTCCTCAAGGAGCTCGAGAGCTTCAGCCCGGAACTGGCGGCCAAGCAAATGTTCGTCGTGGCGACCAAGCTCGACGCGGCGCAGGAGCCCAAGCGGCTGGACAGTTTGCGGCGCATGGCCGCGCGGCGGAAGCTGCCGTTCTTTAAGATTTCGGCTGTCACCGGCGAGGGCGTGGAGCAGTTGAAATCGGCGATCGCCCAGCAGGTACTGGGCGAGTAGACGGGCGGCTGCCCGGCCAAAATGGATTCCTACACCGCCAAAACGGGCGGCCTGTAAAGTTGAGTGTGCCATAATCGCGAGGTGAAATACCGCCATCGCGTCCTCAGTTTGCTTTTTTTCCTCTCCGTCATCACTTATATCGACCGCGTCTGCATCTCGGTCGCCGGCAAGACGATGCAGGACGACATGGGCATCCCACCCGAGAAATGGGGATGGATCATTGGAGCCTTTGCGCTATCGTATGCGGCTTTCGAAATTCCCAGCGGCTCCATGGGAGACCGGCTGGGACCACGCAGGGTTCTGACGCGGATCGTCGTTTGGTGGTCGGCCTTCACCAGCCTGACTGGCATCGTCCGAGGCTTCCCCGCCCTGCTCGGCGTGCGTTTCCTGTTTGGCGCCGGTGAAGCGGGGGCGTACCCCAATGCCTCGGCGGCGATTTCGCGATGGTTCCCGTTTGTCGAGCGCGCCCGCGCCCACGGCATTGTCTGGATGGCGAGCCGTGTAGGCGGGGCGATTTCGCCGCTGCTGGTCGTGCCCATTCAGGCGGCCTACGGATGGCGCGCCAGTTTCATCGTGTTCGGGGCGCTGGGCGTCGTCTGGGCGGCGGTTTGGTACTGGTGGTTTCGCGATCATCCGTCGATGATGCCCGGCGTAACGGATGAAGAGATTGCCGAGATCGGTTCGGCTTCCAAGCCTGAGGCTCACAGCGGATTGCCGTGGGGGCAGGCACTGCGTAGCTCCAACCTGTGGTGGATCATGATCATGTATCACACCTACTGTTGGGGATCGTTCTTCTACCTCTCCTGGCTGCACACGTTCCTGGAAAATGGCCGCGGATTCAGCAAGGGCGATCTGGTCGCCTACTCCTGGCTGCCGTTCGTTTTCGGCGGAACGGCGAATATGCTGGGCGGCATCACGAGCGACTACATGGTGAAGCGCGTCGGCCTAAAATGGGGGCGCCGCATTGTGGGGATCACGGGCCTGGGCGCATCGTCGATCTTCCTTTTAGCCACGACACTGACGAAGCACAAGGTCTTGAGCGTGCTCTTGCTCGCGCTCGGCTATGCAGGCTCGGACTTCATGCTGCCTGTGGCCTGGGCGGTTTGTCTGGATGTCGGCAGGAAGTACGCCGGCACGGTGACCGGCGCGATGAACACCGCCGGGCAGATTGGATCGTTCATGACGTCGGTGGCATTTGGTTATTTGGTGACTTACTTCGGCAGCTATGACGCTCCGCTCATCCCAATGGGAATTCTTACTGGCGTCAGCGCGCTGCTGTGGCTAAAGATCGATCCGACGATTCAGCTGATAAAGGAACCGGAGTCGGTTCAACCCGTCGCGAAAGCGGCTTAGCGCGGAACGCCCCGGCCAGCAGCATCCACCAAGCCGCGACTCCGGCCCGGTGCAGCGGGAAATCGACGAGCGCGTGGATGAGGACGATGGGAATTCCCAGCGCCCAGGCGGAGTGACGGAACCCTCTTACGAGCGAGAGGCAGAAACAGGCGAACAGTAAGAGGGTGATCAGGCCCCCCTCGACCGGCAACTGCAGCCAATCGTTGTGGGCCAAGTTGACGAAGCGTCCATTGTCGAAAAGGGCGTAGGCGGGGTATGCCGCCGAAAATGTGCCCAGGCCGAATCCAGTCCAAGGCCGCTCGGCGAACATGGCCAGGCCCGACTGATAGACCTCCCGCCGCAGAACCATCGGGTCGCTGTATTGCATGCGCACGATCAACCCGCCGTCGCCCATGGTGGCGGCGGCAAATGCGATCATGACGGCCGCCGCGCCAAATCCCAGCTTCCAGTAGACCTTCCGGCCCCGTCCGGCGATGACGGCGAGGACCGCGCACTCGATCAGGATCATCACCGCGCCGCCTCTGCTTCCGGAGCTGAGTACCGAAGCAACAACGGCACCGGCATTCAGCAGCCAGTACCAGCGCATCCGCCCATTCCACAGCCCGAGCCAGAGCAGGACCGGCAGTGCCAGTTCCGCGAAACAGGAGTACATATTGCGATTGGCGAACGAACCGGCATAGGCGTCGGCGGCAACCGAGCGCATCGACTCGATGCCCAACCGCCCCGCATGCGGTTGGATGAGCGCTACCCAGGCCAGGGCCGAGGCGAGAAGTCCGAAGCAGGTCAACATGAGATGGCGGCGTCCTTTGTCGGCGAAAGTACCCGTGGCCATCCAAAACACGGCGCCCAGCGACGACCAATACACGATAGCCAGCAGGGAGGCATTCACGTATACGCTGAGGCCGAGCAGCAATTGCACAACTCCCCACGCGGGGATGGCCAAAAGGAACCACACGGCGCAGTCGATGGAGTCCAGATGCAACTCCCGCCGGGCGAAAAGCCACCCGCATCCGGCCGCCAGCAGGAGCGAGGCCGACAATCGCGGTGCCCACGAGGCATCAATCCACGACGTCAGGGTAGCCGCGGAACAGGCGGCCAGCATGATCCAGAGCGAACTCTTCCTACTCAAATTTGTCTCCTTGGCACGAGGCCGGTCACGATGGGCGCGGGTTCATTTCGTTTGGCGCCTCCGACCTCCTCGGCCAGCTTGACCAGTGAATCGATATCGGTCGGGGCAATCTCCCGTTGGCGGCGTATTTCCTGGAGCTTGCCGGGCAAACGCCCGCGCAGCGCCTCCACCCACGGAATGAGGATTCCGGACTTATGCGTCCGCCCGAATTCGCACCATAAGTTGATATAGTCCGACTCCCCCAGTGGAATGCGCACCTGCCAACTCGGCGCTTCGGCGCGCGGACTGTCGGCCTGGAACTCTTCCTCAAGCAGCAGCGCCTGCAGCCTGGTGAACTCAAACATCTGCGACGACTCATTGATGACCTGCCAGCACTCCATAGGCGTCTTGGCCGATTGAATTCTTTTCTCGAACGCCTGAATGGCCATTTGCCCGTGCACCAGCCGCTGCATGGCTCCGGACCGTAGCGTTCGCCCGGCGGCATCGAATTCGTTGTAGCCCAGGTGCTGAATGCCGACCCACGTGGCGGCGCAAAAGAGAATGATGATCAAGCCGCCCACCTGGTTCGACATCAGGCTTTGCAGCAAACTGAGCGCGGCATAGAAACCGCACACCGCATAGAGAATGAGTACGACGCGGCGGTGCGTCATTCCCAGATCCAAAAGCCGGTGATGAATATGCCCGCGGTCGGCCGTGAAGATAGGCTGGCCACGCAGCCAGCGCCGGGCGACGGAAAGGCAGACGTCGAGCAACGGAATCGCCACGGCCATCAGCGGCGCCGTCATGCCGAGCAGAGTGGCTGATTTCTGGCTCCAGATAACGCCGTAGCTTCCCAGCAGAAATCCGATCAGCAAGCTGCCGGAGTCGCCCAGAAAAACCGATGCCGGATTGAAATTGTAGCGGAGGAACCCGAGCAACGCGCCCGCAAGGGGCAGCGTAACCAGTGCCAGCGTCTCGTTGCCGTGCAGCACCGCCGCCAGGAACGTCGTAAGGGTGGCGAAGAATCCCATGCCCGCCGCCAAGCCGTCCAATCCGTCGATCAGGTTGAACGCATTCGCGCACATGACCAGCCATACGAGCGTGAGCGGCAGGCTCAGCCAATCGGCGACGTGGTGGCCGGCAAGCGACGAGATGCGCACGCCCGAGGCATAGGCGCCCACTCCGGCCAGCAGCTGTCCGGCAAGTTTTTGCCACGGCGCCAAGCCGATGACGTCGTCGAGCAGGCCGGTGAGGAACACGATGCCCGCCGAAAGGATCAACGGAACGATCAGCGGCATGGTAGCGAAGAGCTCCGAGCCGGACGGGGATACCAGCGACAACAGTACGTACGGCGTGACATAGGCGATCGCGATGGGAATCCCGCCGATACGCGGCACGGCGCGCTGATGCAGCTTGCGCCCGCCGTCGGGTTCGTCGACGAGGTTGTATTTCAGGAACGCATTCCGCACCAAAGGGGTCAGCAGAAACGTAATGAAGAAAGATACGATGCTGATTCCGATCAGTGTCTGCATGTTCATCGCTCACACCCTCTTGTTCCGCGGCGGCGCGCTAGGGGCGAGGCGCCTCCATCACCGCCTGGTATAGCCGCAAGATGCTGTCGGCCATTACTTCCCGGCTAAAAAGCCGCTGCGCGCGCTCGCGCCCGGCCATTCCCATCGCCAACCGTTTCTCTTCGTCCGAAAACAGCGATTCCATCGCTTCGGCCAAGGCCCTTGGGTCGCCCGGCGGCACGACAAGTCCTGTTTCGCCGTGCCGGTTGACCGCGCGCACGCCGGTCGGCAAGTCCGTGCTCACCACCGGCAGCGCGGCTCCCATGGCTTCCACCATGACCAGTCCGAACGCCTCGCTCCGCTCGCAGGAAGGCAGGCAGAAAACGTCGGCGTCCTGGTAGCACCGCAGCAACTCCGCGGCGTCAACACGCCCTTGCAAATGCACTCGATGTGCCAATCCCAGGCGCGCCACCTGCGCCTCTAACTCGCCGCGCATCTCGCCATCGCCGACCAGACTCAGCTCCCCATCCCACATCCGCATCGACTCGATGAGGAATTGAAATCCTTTGTAGTAGCTAAATCTCCCCACTGCCACCACCTGCCGCCTCCGCGAGCCCCGGCGCTGCGTGGCGTTGAGCTGCAGGAACGGCCGCAGATCGATTCCGAAGGGAATGACCAGACACTTGTCCCGCCATTTTGCGAGCACCGTGGAACCATCAATCAGCTCCTGGCTGCCGGCGATAATCGCCTCGGCGCGACGCAGTCCGCGTTCCAGAACGGGACCGTAGAACCATTTCAGTTTCCGTTGCCGAACGATGTCGCTGTGATAGTGAATGACCAGCCGACCGCGGTGGCGCGCAAGCAGGTACAGCGACAGCGCGAGCGGGTTCGGTTCGTGAAGATGGACAATCTCGGCCGGCTTGCTGCGCAGGGCGGCCCACAGTCCGGGGGTAATCGGCTGCGAGAACAACGTCCGCCACGTGGGCAGGCGGATGAGGTGGAAGCCGGCCGAGCGGTCCTCCTCGCGGCGGCCCCGATCGTTGGCCACAACGACGCTCAGTTCCACGCGCGGCGATAGCGTTTCGCAGATGTCTTTTAGCACCGTCTCCATCCCTCCCCAGCGGGGCGGATAGTATTTGCCGATCTGCAGGACCTTGATCATCGATAGGTCACCGTGCGCGCGCTCCACCAGCGCTCGGCGCGCTCGGCGGCCAAACAAGCTCCGCAGCAGGCGTAGAAGTAGCCCATTACTCGCCAGTTATAGGGGAATTCGCCGAAGAGCGACGCCGTCGCCAGGCCAAACAATCCCGCTTGCAACCCGGACGCCAGCGCGCGCAACTCGGGCTGAACGCTCTGCGCGGCAATCAATCGGAAGCGCCTCCACAACTGCACAAAAAGAATGCACCACAAGGCGAAGCCGAATGGCCCGATGTCGTACCAGATGGTGAGAGGAAAGTTATACAGGCTGCGGCTCAGTCCATTGGTGAACGTCGCCAGGTGTTGCTCGGCGACAAAGCGGTAGGCCGAGTGACCGTGGCCGGAGAGCCAGTAGTTGTCCCATTCAAAGACGGGAGCGTTGAGCATGATGCTCAAGCGGCTGCTGGCCGAGCCGTCGATGGCCATCTCCTCGAAAATGATCGATTCGAATCGAATCCAGGTCGTAGCCCAGAATTGGGGAAACAGAAGCTGGGTCGTAAGGGCGATAAAGACCGAGCCGATGATCGATGCCGCAGTCTGGCCAAAGGTGATTTTGCGGAGCCGGGTGTAGGCGACGGCCGCCGCCAGAATCGGCGTCCGCGAGGCACTGAGCAGGATGCCCATGACCGAGGCGATCACCGTCACGACACGGGACGTGATCCCCGGCCCGCGAAATTGTGAGACGTAGGCGAGCGCCAGCGAGCCGCCCACCACCATGAACACGCCGAAATTGACGGGATCCTCGGAGGCGCCAAAGCGCTTCGGATCGAGCGTTCCGAAAAAGCTCGACGCGCGAGGGAACATACCGGCCGAACGGTAGGATCCCGTGCGCAGGGCTTCGATAATTTCATAGAGCGCCAATGCGGCCGACGCCGACAAGGTGATGGTGAGGCAGCGGCGGAGAATTTTCAACAGTGCCTGCGTGCGAGCCATCGGCATGACGGCTGGAATCAGGATCAGCACCGAGGCGTACTGCAGCCATTTCAGGTAGTAGAGGAAACTCACCATGGATTGTGAGAATTCGAGCCGCGTCATATTCACCGCAATCACCAGCGGGTACAGCGCCGCCAGGCCGAGAAAGGCCGCTGGAAACGGTTCGATGCGCTTGCCGGCACGCGTGACCTGCCGCAGCATCGCGCCCAGCAGCAGCGCCAGAATGAGCGGATCGTCCAAGGCGAAATACAGCCCGCGCGTGCTCACTTGCTGCGCCCCCAGCCGGTCTTCCATTACGCGAATCACGGGAAACATCGGCATGCTCAGCAGCAGCAGCCCAACCATTTTTTCGGGCGCCTGCAACGTCAGCCAGAAGGCGAACGGCAGGGCGGCCCAGACCATCATCGGTTGGGTTTCGAGGTAAGCGGCCAGCCCGATCGCCACGATCAGCACGCCGAGAAGGTTGGGGAAAAATGCCCGGCCCTGGCCCTGCGTATGTTCCCGATAGGCCTCGGGAGCGGGCGACACCCAATAGGTCCCCAGCCCGGCCGGCTGCATTCTTTGCGGGGAATCAATCACCGTTTCGTATCCTCATTTCAAGCAGTCCGCACTTCAAACAGTCCGCCGTGCGGATAGCCAATACCCGACAGGCCGGAACCCGCCGGTTTTGTACTCCCAGGCGAGCCAAATCAGAATCAGGCAGTTCCAGCCCATCACCTGAATCAGCGACGGCCACGTCGGCCGCACCAGATAGCTCGACGCCGCGCCACAGCCAAGCACCACCAGGAAGCGAACCCAGATGCGCGAACCCAGCGGAAGGTTCAGGTCGCTGCCCCAACTGGCGGCAACCGTACCCGCCACGAAGCCAATCACCAGCGCCAGCGGCAGGGCGTAGACACCGAGCTCGCGCGCCAGCACCGGCAGGCTCACCAGGTTTGCCAGCAGCGACACCATCACCCAGCGCGTGCTCTTGGCGGCATTGCCGAGCACCGATTCGCCGGTCACGGTCACGCTGTACAACCCATACGACAGCGCGGCCAGCGCGAACAGCACCACCAGACCGGGTTGCCGCGCATACGGATCGCCCAGCAACGCGTGCAAAAGACCCGCGCCATTGGCGGCGGTCAAGGCGGCGGCAAATGTTCCGGCCAGCACGATCGCGGCCCGGACGTCGGCCAAAATGCCTCGTGCCGAAGCCGGATTGGCCGCGGCGCGCACGGTGAGAATCGGAACCACCGCATCGACGCAACTGCTGATGAACACCACGGCCAGCGAGTAAAACCTCCGCAGCACGAAATAGGTCACCAGCATCTCCACTTGAAAGAACATCGCCACCAGCAACTGGTCCAATTGCGTGGCCCCGTAGCGCAGCAGCGAGCTGAAGTAGTAGTGGCGGGAATCGGTCCAGAACTCTCGCCAGGCGACAGTCCCGCCCCCCTTGGACAGCCAGTGCAGAACAGGCCGGAGGACGGCCAGCAGGCTCGCCGCCGACAGCAGGACGGTGGCCCACAGAAACGGTTCCAGGCGCCAACCGAAGAAGTAGACGCCCGCGATCGGGGCCAGCCGCTGCATTACGCTGAACCAGGTGTTCCACCCGGCGAGCCGCTTCATGTCGCCGAAACATTGCAGGATGACCAGAAAGCTTCCCGAAAGGCTCTGCAACACCATGGCAAGCAACGCCAGCGTCCACGCCGTCAGGCCGCCCGAGGGCGCGACAAGGTCCGGCCGCCCGGCCCATGCGCCATACCAGGTGAGCAGGCCGCCCGCGAATAAGGGAACGGCCGTGCAATACAGATAGGTGCGGATCATCTGCGACGCATACGCCGGCTTGCTCGTCCACACCACGGCCAACTGCCGGACCAACCAGGTGCCCATGCCCATCCCTTTGAGGGCCTCGAGCCAAGTGGCTGCGAGCGAAGCGAAGGCCAGCACGGCGACGTCGGCGGACTTGAACAGCCGGACCGTCGCCACCAGCCAGACGAGGTTCACCCCCAGCGCAAACCCGCGCCCGGCCAGCAGCGCGGCCAGGTTCAGCAGGACCCGATGTTTAGCCAGCGACCACGCGCTCATAAATCTCCGACACCCGGGCCGCCGATTTTCTCCACTCCATCGGTTGGGCAAACGCGAGCGCCCCGGCGCGCAGGCTCTCGCGCAATCCGGCATCCGACTTAAGCCGCGCCACGTGACGGCAGAACCCACTTTCGTCTCCCGGGTCGACCAGGTAGCCATTGCGCCCCTCGCTTACTTGCAGCGGAAACCCGCCGACGCGGCTGGCGAGCACCGGAAGGCCCGTCGACATTGCCTCAACGGCCGCGTTCGAATAGTTCTCGTAGTCGCTCATCAGGCAGAAGCAATCCGACGCCTGCAGGTGGGCTGCAACGCCCGCCTTCGCCAACTGTCCTGTAAAGAAGACAGAGGATTCCAGGCCCGCCGCTTCGCCGCGCAGGCGTTTCTCCAGCGCGCCCCCGCCCACGACCAATAGCTTTGCGGTCTCGTTGCGCTCCCGCAGCCGCCGCATGCACCGGATGAGAAAAGAGAGCCCCTTGCCCTCGATCATCCGGCCCACCGTCACCATCACAAACTCGTCGTCCCGGATCCCCAGACCGTGCCGCACCTGCTTCCTCGCCTCGCCCCTGGCATCCGGGTGGAAGAGCGTGCCATCAACGCCGGGCGGGACCTCTTCAACGCCAATGCCCAACTCGGATCGAAAGTAGCGAACCGCATCGCCATGCGTGAACATCGCCGCGCGCGGATGGCCGCCGATTCCGCGCAACTGGCCCGACTGAAACCAGGCCGGCGGGCCGGGAAAGCGCATCACCACCGGGTGCCCTTTTCGCAGCAGCGACTGCGCAAGATGGGGAATGGCGAGCATCTGCACCACGTCGATGGAACGCTGGCGGATCAGGCGGCTCAGCATGGAAGCCGAGGCATACTCAAAAATCCGCATGTCGACCTGCGCAAATACGCCGGGAAGCCGCCGGATCTTCCCCGCCAATTGGTACATGTAGCGGCGGACGTAGGGAATGGTGACCCCCACCGACTCAATGCCGCCAATTTCCCGCGGGATCTCTTGTCCCGGCGGGCATGCGGTAAGGATGAGAATCTTGTGCCCTATCGCTTGCAACCCCAGCGCCAGATGATGATCGTAGTTCTCGCCGCCGCCCCAGGCGGTGCCCATCATGCGGTTGACCAGGAGGATGTTCACAGCTCGATGTGCCCCCTCCATCCCGGGTTGGGTTCGAACTCGAGCGATGGGCCCGGCTGTTCCACGTCGAGCGCCGACCACTGCGCGGAGTTGGAGACGACCTCGATTTCAGAAGGCGCGAAAGTTTCCAAACCGGCCGCATCGAAGGCATGGCGCAGCGTGGGAATCGCCGTCCACCGGTAGCCCATCAACCGGGCCATTACCGCATCCACGGCCGCGGGCGCCGCACCCGCCAGCAACACTCCGCATGGTTTCGGATGGGGCGCGAGTGGACCATTGCGCTCGCCGGCCAGGATGCCATCGACTATCGAGAACACGCGGCGCTGCGGTTTGTCCCGCAACACGCCGTTCGCGTCCGAGTAGCGAACAATGCGGTTCAAGTCGATCGTTGTTCTGCTGATCGTGTCGTTGCCATACCAGCCTCCGTCCCACATGCCGTTTCCGGCTTCGCGCATGTGCGCCATCTGCAGAACACGGTGCGTCACGGCGGCCGCTTTTTTCACGACGGTTCCGCCGTGGCGCTCCTTGTAATCGAGCAACCGCGAGTCGGCGGCCTTGAGCAGGCTCGGCCGCGCGTATTCGTCGCCGCCGCGTTCGGCCGCGCCCTGCACGTGGTGGGGAAGGCAGTCCTTGTGCCCGTTGATTCCGATGAAGTTTTTCAGGCAGCCGGTGACCCCCGCCTTGTGATGCGTCTTCATCTTCGGCAGGTTGAGCACGACGTCGGCGCGCAGCAGCGTGTTGGCGACGATGTAGGAGTGGCGGCCAGGGCCATGGTGGCGTTCCATGCCCGCCGGGTCGTAACACGGCACGCGATAGCGGCCGGCGCGCTCGCGTGCTGCGTGCAGACTCTGCGCGCCGAGGTCAACCGTCGTGTATCCCATCGGGTCGCCCCCGTTGGGATAGTGGACCAGGACGTTGCCCAGCCAGCTCTTCTTCTCGGCAACGGCGCGCACCAGGCGCAGGTCGCGCAACTCGGCCAGCACGCCGCTGCTCTCATAGAAGTCGATCAGCTGCGCAAGTCCGGACAGACGGCACACCTCATCGAAATTGCACGACTGCAGCGGCGCGTCGGCGACGACCAGTTCGCCCCGGCACCCAATGGCCAGCCATGCGTAGTCGGCGACGGCACGCACGACAGAGGCGTGCGTATAGATTGCGTCCGTGTCGAGGCCATCGGGATGGTAGTGGCGCACGAGATTCGGTTTGAGCAGGACGCGCATGCCCGGTTCGATCCATTCGCCGAGCGGATTCCAGTCCTTTGTTCCGAACCGTCCGCCATCGAAGCCGAGCAGCCGGAAGAGCTCGCGGACGGCCGCATAGATGGGATTCGGATGCGGCGACACTTCGCGCAGCCGGTACTCGGGATAGGCTTCGCTGGGCGAAAAGGGCGCCGCCGGGTAGTTCGCCGCACCTGCATCGGCGACAGCCACCAGGCGCGTTCGTTCCCACGGCTTCATCGCGCCCCCGCCAGATCGTCCAATCTCACGCGCGAGATCGTGAACCGGTATTTGCCCGACGCGGTTTTGGGAATCTCCTCGCGAATCTCCAGCCGCAGGCGTGCCGAGGGGCCGATGAACGAGCGGATCTCCGATTCCAGGTGGCGGCCCAGTTCACCGCAATAACCGCCGCCGGGCACAATGCGCAGCACGTAATCGTCGACAGCGTCCTGAATGAACTGGAACTGTTCCACCTCGGGCCGGTCATAAAACAGATGCGTGAAGTACTCGCCGTGCACAATGCGGCCATCCGGCATCAGGAAGTTGTCCGACGTGCGGCCGAGAACGTCCACCAGCCGCGGTGTCGTGCGGCCGCACGCACAGGGACGTTCATCGAGAATTCCGACGTCACCGATGCGGTAACGTACAAACGGCATCGCATGGTTGTGCAGCACCGTGATCACGATCTCGCCCGGGCGGCCCGTCACGGGCTCGAGCGTCACCGGATCCACCGTCTCGACGATGTGGCTCGCCGAGGTCACGTGCAGGCCGGCGTGCTCGCCGCACTCGGCCGCCATCGCCGAAACCTCGCGGCTGCCATAGCGGTTGAACACCTTGACAGGAAAGACCTCCTCGATCTCGTGACGCATCTCCGCGGTCAGCCGCTCGGCGGCGGAGATAATCGCCACGCGGGGATAGGTGGGGCGGATGCGATTGCGTTTGAGGTGCCGTGCCAGCAAGTGGATCGAGCTGGCGTAGGCCTGGATCAGGTCCGGCTGGAACCGCTCCATCTCACGGTGATAGAGATTCATCCGCGCCGCGCCCATGTCGAACGTGTCGAGGTAGCGATGATTGAGCAGCCAGAGCTTCAGCTTGCCGAGGCGCGACTCGATCTGCCGTTTGTCCTGTGGCGCGCCCCACAATTTCGCCAACCGCGCCCCAGTGAATCCTCCCGCCATCTCATTGCACAGGCGCGTCGAGACGCTCATGTGGACCTTGTAGTGGCGATCCTGATAGAAGCGGATGGGAATGCCGGTGGATCCGCCGCTGAAATTGGCGTAGACTCCTTGCGCCCCCGGCACGCGGAGGTCCTGTTCGTGCTGGCGCAGAATGGCCTTGGTGAGAAAAGGCAGTGATGGAAGATCGGCCAGCGTGAAGCTGTCCGGCCGTTTGCCCAGACGCTCGAACACCTGCTTCCAATAGGGCGCGCGCACGGCCAGTTCCAGCAGTTCGCGCAACCGCTTCTCCTGTTCCTGGCGAATCTCGGCGGGGGGCCGCCACATGAGGCGGCTTTCCAATTCATGGGCCTGGCCGATACTCCTCCGGTAGGGAGACAGTCCGAGCAGAGCGGTCTTCCAGGAACTCTGTGCGAGGCGATCGGCAATTCTTGGCATGATTTCCTTCCTCACTCCGGGAACAACTCATCGCAATGAGCGAACGTAGCGCCGTTTCGATCGGCGTAGTCGAGAAAGCGGTAGAAGAGGCCGCGTACGGATTCGCGCAGCTCCCAGTAGTGGACAGCCACAACCAGATCGGCGCCGAGTTGCCGGCATACGGCGAAGCGGCCGACCAGATCCTCCCACCGGCTGCTCTGCGTCAAACTCATCGAGGGCAACAGCCAGGCCCGGCCAAAGCGTTCGGCGCGCGGCGAAGGTCCGTTGTAGAGCAACTCGTAGCCGACCCTACGCGCGAGCAGGCCGGCCGCCTGGGGGAATCGCACAAATTCGCGCCAGCGCCGTGCCGGCACCGTCGTCAAAAGGCGGGGAAAAGTTTTCGATACGGCCCGCATCGCCGAAAGACGAATCGTGTTGCCGGGCGGGACGAAGGCCTGCACCGGGCAGCCGAGCACCTCTTCGAGATGCCTACGGCCCAGGGCGGCTTCGCGGCCCAGCCGCGCGTCGTCCTTCCAGACGCACTCTTGAATCAGCCGCTGGCCGGCGTCGCGGACGTAGGCGTGCGTATAGCCGTGGCACATCACGCTCCAGCGGCGCGCCGCGATGCCCTCGCGCAGGAAAACGGCCAGTTCTCCATTACCGCTCAGCGGCTGTGGAGTTTCGTGCTGATAAAAACGAACCGGGTCGCCGAGATTAAAACTCTCGACGGCGAACGGGGTCACGGCCAACGACACCGGCACGTGGGCGCCGAGGGGCGCGTACAGCTCTTCCAATTCCGCGGGGCGGGTGTAGAAGCTCGTGTCGTCATCGCGTATGGCCAACCGCATCGTAGTTCCCCCGGATCCCCTAGGCCGCCTCCAGAACGTCGTCGTAAATACTCGCCAGCCGTTGCGCCTGCGCACGGGCGCTGAAAAGCTTTTCGCAGCGCAGCCTGCCGGCGTTACCTTGCACGCGGCGCAGATCCGCATCGCGAACCAGCGGCCGGAGCGCCTCGGCCAGAGCGCCAGCATCGCCAGGCGCCACCAACGAACCCGTCTCGCCACTGGCAATCGATTCGCCGATCCCGCCCGTGTCGGATCCGACGACGGGCAGACTGTACGCCATCGCCTCAACAGCCGAGCGCGGAAACGAGTCCGGTTCGGTCGACGGTACGACGGCGATGTCCATCGCGCTCCAGGCGCCGGCCATATCGGGTTGAAAGCCCACCATGCGGACGCGGCCGCCAGCGCCCCGTAGTGCGGCCACCGGGGCCAGGGCGTCTTCCAGCGGGCCTTGTCCGGCAAGCATGAGCTCGAGCGCCGGATGAGCCGCGCTCAACTGGCAAAAGGCATCGAGGAGCACATTGAGCCCCTTGCCCGAATCCAGGCGGCCCGCATACCCGATGAGACAGGTCTCCCCACCGATCCTGTGCCGCTCACGAAAATCCCGGCGCAGCGCGGCAAGCCGGTCAAGTGGCGGGAGCCGGACGGCGTTATAGAAAACCACCGAGGGAGCCGAGGGCGGCAGTTCCCGCGCGACTGCTTTCGATACGGCCAGCACGCGGGTCGAGATACGCGCGCCGGTGCGTTTTAGGGCCTGCGTCATCGGGTTGCGCGGGAGGATGTCGCGCACATGCCACAGCCTCGGAACGCGCGACCGGGGTTCGGCCACCGCGGCCAGGAACAGCATTTTCAGGTTGTTGGCGTGAATCAGGCCGGGTTGCGCCTGCCTTAGGATGGAGCCCCAGCTTCTGCGCAATTCGCAGACGCCGGGAAGGCTCGCGAGCAAGTGCCGCCAGCGCCCGCCTCGCCGCGACAACGAGCGGAACTGCGGCGGCAGGTCGAGCGGATAGACGCGGACGTCATGGGGAATGCGGTTCAGAATCTGCTCCTCGCGCGGACAGGCGAGCATCAACTCAAACCGGTCGCGGTCCAGTTCCTCAAGCAGCAGTTGCAGGCTGCGCTGACCACCGCCCAGTCCGATTCCATTGGTGTAGTCCAGGAAGAGAATTCGATGTTTGCTGCGATTCGCGCTACGCATGGGTCATTTCCCCTTCCCGATAGCCGGCCGCATGGCAGACTCCACGGCAGGCCCCATGGCAGTCATAGCCCGCCGCCTGGCGGGTTTCCGACGAAGGACAGCTTCGTAGTGGCTCAACGTGGAGACGGCCATCTTTTCGATTGAGAACTCACGAGCACGATCACCCGCGGCCGCGCGGTAGCGGGCGAGTACGTCTGGACGGGCGAGCGCGTCTTCCAAGGCACGGGCCATTTCGGACTCGTGCCCGGTCCAACCGGTCTCGTTCCCCACCAGCGCCCGGTTGTCGCCGACCGCCGTGGCGAATACGGCGCAACCGGCCTGCAAGGCTTCGAGCAGCGTATTCGAGGTTCCCTCGCGCTGGCTGGTCATGACCAGAGCGTCGCTTGCGCACAGGTGGGGCCACGGATCGTCGACCGCTCCGGCGAAGCTCACCTCGGCGGTCAAGCCCAGCGCGGCGGTCTGTTCGCGGAGCGCCGGACCAAGCGGTCCGTCGCCACAGATCAGCAACCGCAGGCCGGGGAAACGGGTCTTAAGTATCTGAACCATCGGCAGCAGCAAGTGCACCTGCTTCTGCGGGACCAACCGGCAGGCCGAGATCAGCAGGACGCCACCTGGCGGGACGCCCCAGTCCGTGCGAATGCGCTCTCGTTCCGCGCCGCTGATCCGATCTCTGGCGACGACACCATTGGGAACCCAATGCAGCTTCTTTTCGGGAATTCCTTGCCGTCGCGAGCATTCCAGGCCGGCGCGCGAGTTGCACAGAACGCGGTCCCACAGGCCGCTTGCAGCGCGGTCCACGGCGATTCGCCAGGGACTTTTCCAGTCGTCGACGTTGCGCACCGATGCGATCACCGCGGGCTGGTGCGGATAGGCCAACCGGGCCGCGAGCCCGCCCATCAGGTTCATCGAGGGGAGCCAACAATGCAGGACGCAAGGCCGCCACTCGCGGATCCGGGCAGCCAAACCGAGCAGGGCAGCCGGGCTATAAAGGTTAGGCGCTCCGAGGGAGTGGACAGCAATGCCCATTTCGCGGAAATGCGGTCCATGGAAGCCCTCGCCGCGCGCGGCGACGATCTCGTGCGCGACCTGGCGCGAGGTGCCGGCGCACAGCAGGGCCAGTTGCCGTTCGGCTCCGCCCTGGCCGAGACCGGCGACGAAATGGAGGATCCGGATCAGATGCCCACCTCCGCCGAATGTGCGGCCCGACAACGGTCTTGCACCAACGCCGGCTGAACGTAGCTCCAACCGGATGGAGGGCGTAAGAACCGCGACACAGACTCCAACGTGGCCGGCACCAGCGAGCCGTCTCGTGTATCGCTTACTTGGATGTCGAGGTCCTCCACGCGGAAAGGATCGAGCGGGTAGGAGCCCAGATTGAACGCGCCCTGCACGTGCCGCAGCCGCGCCTCCGGCCAACCCGCCAGGCGAACGGCCGCGATCTCGGCGGCCAGAGGATGCATGGCGCCGATCAGACAGCCCAGCGGAACCGGATCGGGCGCCATCGGCCCTTCGCCTTCGCCGGCTTGAATGGCATCCACAATCGTCAATATTTCCCGCTGCTGACGGCTCTGTAGTAATCCTTCGGCGTCAGCGTAGAGGGCCGCGCGGTTGAGATCGAGAATCGTGCGCCAAAGCGTATCGTTTCCACTCCAGGACCCTTCCCACGAGCGGTCGGCAGCCACACGGCTGCCTAGGCCATAGACCAACCGCCGCGCCGCGTGCCAGGACAGCTTTTGCGCAATATGGCTGGAAGTCTCCTCGCGTTCAACGAGCCAGCTGCTCAACCGTTTCCACGAACTGGCCCCGCGGTACTCATCGCCGCCATCGGGGACGCTGCCGCAAGAGTGGTGAGGCAGCCAGTCTTTGCATCCATTGATCCCGACCATATTCTTGAGCGCCCCGGTAATTCCCGATTTGCGATGCGTCTTTAGCTTCGCCAGATTGATCACCACCGGCGAGCTCAGCAAGGAGCGCGCGATCAGATATTCATGACGCTGCGCATTGTGATGCTCCTGCATCGTGTGCGGGTTGTAGTTGGTCACGCGAAAGCGGCGCCAATCGCGGCCAGCGTGCAAACTACTGGCTCCGAGATCGACGGCTCGGTATCCCGCGGGGTCACCCCTGAGTGGGGTGGGGTCGCACTTGATGCCGCGGCGGTCGATCGTGCGCAGCGTGCGAAAGTCCCGCAGCGAAACCGTGTACCCGTGCGAGGCGTAAAACACGGGCAATCGATCGATTTGGGTCTCTTTGCACATGCGTTCCCAATCTGCCGACTGTAATGGAGCGTCCCCGACGATCACGTGCCCTTCACGGCCCACGGCGAGACAGGCGTAGTCGCACACGGCCCGCACCAGTCTGGGATCGGTGACCACCCAGTGCAGTTTGCCGTCGCGATAGTGCTGATGGTGGACAAGGTTGGGTTTGACCAATACCTGATCGCCACGGTTCAACAATTCCGAAAGTGGATTCCACTGCTTGGTTCCGTCGTTTGCCGCATCGAGCCCCATCGACTGAAACAAGCGCCGCACCATGGCGTAGACCGGATTGTCCAGGCTGGCGGTTGGGAAAGGCAACTCCGCGTACCGCTCGGGCGGCGACTGGTAGCGGATGTCATCGAGCCCGGCGGCTTCCCGATCGCGAAGAATTGTCGCCTGCCACGGCGCCAGCCGAGCCGCGCCGCTCGACCACGATTGGTGTCTGTCCATGAAGAGGAGCTCCTGTCGGCCCGTGGCGGGCCTAGGCCTTGCCTTGCGCAGTGTAGTACTTGCTGTAGTGTCCGTAGTAGTAGTAGCTGGAGCTGATTTCCTGGTGAACTTCGTTCAGCACGATGCCGAGCACGTTGGCGCGCAACCGTCGCAGTGTGGTCAGCACCGTCGACACGGCCTTGCGATCCGTTTGGCCGGCGCGCGTCAC
>JBDTVQ010000008.1:0-43289 GCA_040007195.1 Acidobacteriota bacterium
TGCACGCGGCCACCCAAGCTGCCGTTCGATGCGGGCACCGGCACACCGGCCCCCGGCGCTGTGGACGCGATGATAGCGCGAGCTCCGCTTGTCAACGATCTGACGAAGAAGGTTGAAGTCGACAGCGATGGTGCGCTCTACACGGTGGGCGATCAAGACAGGAATCAGCCGTTCACGGTGGTGCAGGAGGAGGCCGGACCTCCGGGCCCACATACACAAAGACTTGATCGTAATAAGCCGGGATTTCTGCTGTGGCGCTATCAACTGAATCCGGAGCATGACCCGATTCACACCGGTCCGGTAGTGTACACGCTGAGCGTGGCGGATGGATTCGGCGGCAAGGTCGAGCTGCGAGGCATGTGCCGGGTCGCACTGGGCTCATTGGTGATCGAGACCGGGGGGCCCGATTTCCGAATTTACGAATACCGTCCGTATTCCTTCGAGATCGACTATCAGCCGGGCAGACATGGCTACAAACCGGTGATCGAGGACAACACGAAGGTTGGGCTTAGCTGGGAATTCGCCTACGTGAACGAGGAAGGCTCGGCGGTGGAGGCGGCGGGTTCAGTGCGGACGGACGCAGATCTTGTAGATGGCAAGTTCCATCTCGTGGTAGGGCACACACCGAAGCTACGGAACATTTATATAGACCGTAAGGAGGGCGAGGTCGCCTACCGGCGGCCGAGCG
Organism: Acidobacteriota bacterium; assembly: GCA_040007195.1. GTDB lineage: Bacteria > Acidobacteriota > Terriglobia > Bryobacterales > Bryobacteraceae > JAFLBB01. Next base: position 689 of record JBDTVQ010000008.1, read on the forward strand.
ACGGGAACACGGATGGCGACTATCCGGCAATCGGGTGGCGGAAGGTTGGAGACAGCGACCGGGAACAGTCTGCAGAGTTACGCAAGCGCTGGCACGCGATGGCAGACGCGCACGAGAGAACCTACGCGCGCGAAATGGCATTTGTGGAAGAGGACGCGTTGCGCTGGCTACCGAGTCCGGGCACAGGGACAGACAAGCCGCGTGCATGGCGGGACCGGACGCTGAGAATGGCTGTTCGTATCGAAATGCGGACGGACAAGGGATACCTGGTCGCGACATCGGACCGTTGGGCAGGCGATGAAAACGGGCCGCGCACTCCTCCTGAATTCATCTGGCGCGATCATCGTTTCCGATACGTGCTGCTGGTGCTGCGGTGTTGGCTCTACGATAACTGGGGAAATCCGTACAAGGAACGCAAATATCGCCTCACAATACCAGGAGCGCGGCCGCGAGAATATACGACCGGTTCCTGCGCGCTGATCGAGGAACCGATACCAGCCGATACCGAAGAGGGGACGCTAGAAATACTGCCGCCGGACGGCCAAGGCAACGACCCACTGTGCACGCTGACTCTCAAGCTGGGGTATCTGGATTCCCCAATTACGATCGGCGGCCAGCAGGCGCGGCTGAACAATCTCGGATTGTTCGCGGGTCCTGAGGTGGATGGAATCCGCAGCCCTAGGTTCGAGCGGGCGGCGTTGCGCTTTCAAGAGATGTACAAGCTCGATCCGGTCAGCATGCCGGACGACAGTATGCAGAGCGAACTCAGGTTGGAAGCCGTCCATGACCGGCAAGGATTCGCCGAGTTGCCCGCGGCGGACAAGCCTTCGGAAGGAAGCCGGCGGCCGGCCACCAACGGCGAACCACCGGCGTCGATGCTGATGCGCGGCAAGCCCATTGAGGATCCGCTCGAACCGGGCCCGCCCGAGGTGTTGAAGAACCGCGAGGCTTGTGTCGCGCTGCACATGATCAACACGTTTCGGATTCCGTGCGATCCGAAAATTGACGAGGCGCAACGGCGTCTGGAGTTGGATCAGTGGTTTCCGCACTGGTCCGAGTCCGGGTATCCGGTGAGACCGGTACGAAGTGGAAACGAAGTCCTGTACTTGATCGATGCCGAGCAGACGTTCCTGGAGACGATCAAAACGATCAGGTCCACGCAGGGGCCGGGCGACTTTATCTATCTGTTGGGTTGGTGGCTGTCGTGGGATCTCCAACTGGACCTGAGCGATCCTCAGAGCCAGATCGGCAATTTACTGAAGGAAGCGTCGGACCGCGGTGTGGAGGTGCGAGCGATGTTGTTCACACACCTGGCAACCGACGAAAAAGCGACGAAGGAACATTTGACCGATAAGCGGCTATGGCTTGCGCGAGTGCTCAGCAGTCTGCACCCGATACTGAGAACGGCGATGCTTGCGGCCGATGTTTACGCAACCAGAAAGAACCTCACCTTGATGAATGAGGTAAACGTCGTAAGCTACTTGAAGATCAACGAACTGACGCATGGCGCCGCCATTCTCGACCGGCGGTTGCGGAATTTTGGAGCGCACCATCAGAAGGCGATCGTCGTTTGCCACGGCGGAAAGCTGACCGGTTTTTGCGGAGGCGCCGATCTCAATCCCGACCGGCTACATCCGCGTGGAGAGGGACCGAACAAAGCGGGCGATACCAGCGGCGCGCCTTTTCATGATGTTCATTGCCGGATACGTGGTCCCGCCGCCTACGATCTACTGCAAAACTTTGTGCAGCGATGGAAAGACCATCCGGACTCGGGCACCTATGCGACCCCCGGCAGGGAGGGTCCGCCGATCCACAGCAATGCCCAGGAAATAAACAAGCCTCTCCGGGGCGAGCAGATCAGCGATCCGGATCGGAATCCAGTTCCATTCCTGCTCAAAGGCAAGGGAACGGGACACTACGTACAGATCGGACGCACTCTGAGCAAGGGAATTTACGGATTCGCCGAGGAAGGAGACCGTACCGCGCGCGCGATGATCAAGCAGGCGATCGCGAGCGCGCGACGGTTCATTTATATCGAGGATCAATACCTGGTGTCGGAGGAGGCGCGTGAATGGCTGAAGGCAGCCTTGCCTCGGATTCACCATCTCACGATTCTGATTCCTGACTCGAGCATTACATTGATGGGGAATCAAACCAGCGAATATCGCCGGCGCTATTTGGAACCACTGCAAACCGCGGCGCCCGATAAAGTGCGAGCTTTTATCCTGAAGAACCCCGGCGGGCGGCATAGCTACGTGCATTCAAAGATGTATGTGGTGGACGACAAGTACGCCATTATCGGGTCGGCGAACTGCAACCGTCGGAGCTTCACTCACGACAGCGAGATTGTCGCGGGTGTTTTTGATGAGTCGAGCGATGCGCGCTGCACGTTCCACTTCGCGCACCAGTTGCGCGTCGCGCTCTGGGCCGAGCACCTGAATCTGGACACGCTCACCGGACATGCGGAGTTGGCCGACGGTGTGGCCAGTGGGGTTCTTTGGCTGAAACCACCACCGGGAGCGCGGATTGCGCCGTATGATCTCAACGCTCCTAATTGCTCCGAGGATAGTTACAAGCTCTGGGACACGATGGTTGATCCCGACGGGTCGACGTAGTGGCAACACGGGAAAGTGAGGACGGATATGTTTTGCTCTGCTTGTGGCGGAAAAAATGCCGATGACGATCTGTTTTGCGGCGTCTGCGGCAAGGCGTTGGTCGTGCTGGCGCCACAACCGGTGGTTCCAGCAGAGCCATCGGGAGTGGATCCAACATGGTCTTCCACGCGATATGTTTGGGTCGCGTTTCTGAGCGTGATTCTCCTCGGCGTCTTCGGGTTTGTGGGGTACCTATCGTACAGGGCGTATTCTTCCTATTCCGAAGAGGCGTCCTACGAGCGGTCCCTGCAGCACCGGAGCAGTGAGGAACGTTTTCTCCTGAGGGCACAGAATGGCGAGACAGGCGAGCTAAGAGCGCTACTTGCCGCAGGGTTGAGCCCAAGTACAAAGGATGGTGCGACCGGCGCAACGGCATTGATGCTGGCGACCGCGGGCGGCTATCCGGAAACAGTGCAGTTTCTGATTGAAGCCGGCGCGAACGTGAACGCGAAGGATGCCAACGGCACCACCGCGCTGATGTGGGCAGCACGAGGCGGCCACACCCAGATTGTCGGGAGGCTACTCACGGCGGGCGCCGATCCGACAACAAATAGCGCGGGTGGTCTGACAGCCCTCAAAGCAGCCAACGCAGGCGGCCATAGCGACATCGCGCAACTTCTACAAGCAGCTGGCGCTCGGGAATAGCACGGCTTACAAGAGTACGCGCCGGCCCGCTCGGATGAAGCCTCCGCCGTCACGGTGGCAGAGGGAGCGGCGTACTGCAACGTCAATCTCCGCGCCGTACCATCGACGAGGCTTTCTCCAGCGCAGTTATCAAATTAGCCGGAACGCGGTGCGCAACTACGAGTCCCTCATGGAGCGGGCTCGTACGTTTCCTGCGCTCGCGGCACCACAGGTCATCGTCCAAACAGGGGGAACTATGGACTCGCGCAAGTACAACGCGCCAAATGCCTCACGGCTCATTCAGGGCGATGGCAATACCACATCGATTCCTCTAACAATGTGATCATCGGCCAGTCATTCAATGAGCGGCAAGACCGCATCACAGAAGTTGACGCGCTGCTCAAGCGACTTGTGGCTTTGGAGGCCGGTGATGCAGTTCGCACTGTGAGTCGCGAGCTCGGCAACGTGCGCGATGAATTGGCAGAGTCGCAGGAACCAGACGTCTCAGCGATCGATCGTTGGCTTCGGCGAGCGAAAGACCCTTGGCGATGCGGTAGAAATGCACGTTCCCCGGTTCATGCCCGCCCAGCCATAGCCCCACCAAGTCCAGCCGGAAAGGATTTTTCCCGAACATGACAAAGTTGGGTAGGAACTCCCGCACCGAGTCCGCTGGGTCCTCGTTCTTCGCGTAGATCGCCTCAATCATGTGCAGCCCGAATTTCAAAGTGCTCAGGTGGTCGCAAGTCTTGTGCGCCCAAATTTCCTGGTGTACGGGGCTCAACTTCGCCTCGCTTGCATACCGGCCGTAGTTCATCCTCCTGTGGCTTTCGAGATACCGCGTTAGGATGGATACTCACCGACTGCGAAGGAAGTTGTCGATTGGCCCACGAGAAAAGCCATTCGATAAATAGGTAAATTTCGGCGCATAGTGCGGGTGCGTTGCCACGGCTGCAACAAGAACCGCTGCATCGATGGGGTCAACCGCGTAGGCCTTTGTTGCAAGCAGCTTCTTTGCGATCATGTGGGCTGTTGCCCGCAGAGTCGTCGTCGGGGCGGTACTGCCGCCGAGACTCGAGTGGCCCGACACTTCAAGCCACATTGCTTCTGCAAGGTATCCCACGGCTTCGTTTTCGTGCCCCGAGTGCTTACCGATATTCTGGATGTCTAAATGCGCATGGGTGCATTCATGGACGAGAAACGCTTGGTCATACCACGAGGTAATATCGAAAGTCGGACTCACTTCCAAAGTGTCGTACTCCGGAAAATGAGATGCCGGCACACCAGCGCTGCTGCCGCCTTTAGAGATGATCTTGTTTTCCCAGCACGGATCGCGTCAGCGACGTCTTTCCGGTAGGCGCTTGGATAAACGCGGTATTTCAATAGCTGAAAATTGAGTTGGCCGATCCCTGTATCTGTCGTCAAGAACGTCACCGCATCGGTCATTGATAGAGCCACAACTCCTCCAGTGCACCGGTTCAGCACGCAACCTGCCCGGCCATTTCTGAATGCTTCTCGTAGGAAGGGTAGCGGTTGAGATCCGAGTGTGACAAAAAAACGTCCATTCGCGTCCGGAACGCGTGCCATGGCGGCAGTATGCCCATGACGGCGCGTCCGCGTGATCGATTCCGTGGTAGTCGAGTAGGCTCCCGGGCGCCAGTTCTACGAGGCCGCTACCGGAGGGCGACTACTACGAGTTAGTCCTCGATCCCACTCGATCCTATCCACGCCCCCCAGAGCGCTTTGGCGGGTTTTGCCGACACTTCTCGCTTGCTGGGATCGAGAGGACTCACGCATATGTACGTCTTACGGGAGATCCCCGACGGATTCGACGGCGCACGGAAAGGCAATGAAGCCTGGATTGACGCTGGTCTCACGGACTGGGTGGCGACCACCCTCGAACCGGACAGCCCTTGGTATCGAAACGTGATGGTTTACGCCGGAGCGGGCCTTGCCTATTCTGTGAACAAGCTGTCCACCGAGGTCGCCGCCGGCTTCTTCGATGTGCTGCGAATCGGAGATGGCGTTTACAAGAACGGCGAATGGACCCCCGAAGGAGCGTGGGGAGTTGGAAAAGACGCGCTGCGTCTGCTTATGATAGCCGGTCCCCTTGTCAGGGCCGGACGCTACGGTATTTCACTGGTCGCTGCCGTCGATGAGACAGCAGCAGCGGGCAACTGTACATGGATTTCCGGAACACGTGCGCTCCGCATGACCGGCGTCCGGCACTACTCTACCGTTGGCGATCTGGCAAAGGCCGGCAATCTCGCCACCGTTGCGGAGACGGGAGGCGCTCAGGTGCACGAGATCCTACCGGCACTACAAAAGCTGGGCGCCAGCACCGAAGTGTTCTATCCGGGGCAGATCACAACACTCAACCAGGTTACCGCCGTCGCGAGGGCGAATCCGAACGCCGTGGTCATGTTCAGTGTTGAATGGTCGATGCCAGGAAGGGGAATGGTCGGACACACTCTGTTCGCCACCCGGGGGCCGTTCGGCGTCATGCGCATCATCGACCGCAGCGGCCGCGCCGTCACGGCTCTCGCCGAGCTGGAAAGTTTGTATCCCGGAATTTCGGCCGCCAAGATCAATCCGGGTTACACGGCCGGCCTCGTGCGAAATGCGGTCACCGTCGACCTGCTGAACAAGGCACCCACGTTATTAAACATACTTGCACTCGAGCTGCGCTCGATCCCCGTCGCGGTCACTCCCAAGAACGGCGCCGCCCCCGTCGTCGTGCTTCCGAGCAATGCCGCTCTATTGGTCGGCTGGTGGCGAGTGCAGGTCGGGCCCTGGACATTCCATTACGCATTTGGACGGAAGGGTACGGTCCGCTGGATCGATCCCTACAGCTCGCGGCGCAGTCAAGGCACCTGGAAGGAACTACGGGACACAATCTCGATTACCTGGGCGCCGCCAAGCAAGACCCTGGAGACCTGGAATACTCCCATCAGCGGCAACAGTCAGACTGGCCGGGCAATCATCGGGCAAGAGATACACGATCTTCGTGCGTGGAAATTCGACGTGCGGTCTTTTGTCGGAAACTGGAAGGTTCAGGTCAAAAACTGGACCCGGATCTACACATTCACTGAGGACGGCGCCATGAGTTGGCGCGATTCCTTGAACAACGGATCGGGAACCGGATTCTACTACATCGCCCTGAAAAAGGTCCTGCTGTTCTGGTCGCCGCCCTCGACGATTACCGAGGAGTGGGACCTACCCCTTGACCGCGGCACGATGCAGGGGATTACCAAAATGGAAGGCAAGACCTATCCGGTCTCCGCAACCAAGGAGTGACGCAGTCCGGCAATTTTCTGACGACGCTGTCGCTGTCGCCACTTTGCCCCGTCCCCTACACAATCTCGCCGCTCCTGAGTATTGATCAGAAGGGTCAACGAGCCGTCTAACATTTGGAACAATTGGCTATCAGTGTGCACTATTTATGGTGATGAGGCGCTACCCACTTCGGACTTTGCCCTTTGCGGTACTCGCGTGTTTCCTTTCGGTATTCGTTGGTGCCGAAAGGGAACGCAAAACACCGCCGTCCTGGCCAGCGCGCGTCGTCGGCATCACTGATGGGGACACCTTGACCGTCCTTCGCGATGGTCGTGAGCAAGTGAAGATCCGGCTCTATGGCATCAACACGCCGGAACGTTCGGAAGTATGCACGATGCCGCTCGTGCCGCTGCGCCGCGCGTATCAGGGAGTTGCTGGCATTCGATGGTGATGCCGCCGGAATAGCCAAGCGCGGCGAGGATGCGAAGCGTTTCATCGAAGTTCCAGTGGCCCATTCCGGGCGCCCGGCGGTTTGTGTCGGAGAACTGAATCGCCGAGATACGCGGCAGCTCGCGGATGAATGCGGTGTGCACGGATTCCTCTTCCAGCATCATGTGATAGAGATCGGCGAGTACGGCCAGGCATCCTTCACCGAATTGCGCGTTCCACTCGGCAGCGCTCGCAAGCGTTGGCAGCCAATCGCTGAAATAGCGGCACTGCGGCTCGAGACACAATTGGATACGCGCCTTCGCGGCATGCGCGGCGAGGAGCGCATAGCTGGTGCGCGCGCGACCCATGGCCGCTTCGCGATCTTGGGCTGAAGCGCCCAGCCGTCCCCGCAACCCGCCGATGTTGACGTCGGCGCCAAACGTGGCGGCGAACTCGATCACCGCGCGTGCGCGATCCAAACTGCGCGAGCGAATTGAAGCGTCGGCGTGGGATAGCGAGAGCCCGTCCTCTTTGCCCAACTGACCGGTACTCACAGCCACGATCGCCAGGTTGCAATCGGCAGCCATGCGCCCGATCTCGGCGGCATTCAAGAGCACGGGATCACGCAGCATCAGATCGACGCCTGAGTAGCCCAACCCGGCAAGCATCTTGAAGCTCTCGGGGAGCGGACCGCGCGCCGCCAACATCGAAGCGTCGTTTGTATCCGGCGTGGCGACGGCGTATGCGAGCGACATCATTGCCGGACGAACCTTGATCGAACCTCGGTCAGACTGCTATTCAAGGCGTCGAGCACAGGCACGTGAGACTGGGACGCTATTTTGGCGGCAACGCGCGCCATGGAGATCTGCGAGAGCACCACGCAACGGTTCCGGGCAGACAGAGCTACTCCCGCCTCGATAACCAGTTCGTCATGACGCTGTACGTCTCCGGAAAGCAGCGCTGTGTAGGCTTCCGGTATCACGAGTGTGTCCAGTTCCACCGTGGCGCCCGACTCGATGGCCGCATCCCGCAAGAGCGATTCAGCGGCCTCGCGAGAGGAGGCGAATGTGACCAGGACGCCGACGCGGCTCCCGTGCGCCACCGCCTCCCGCGCCAGCGGCTCATCAATCTTGAGTACGGCAATTCCTGTGTTCGATGCCACTCGCTGCAGCATCGGCCCTCTTGCCGCCGAGCAGGTGACAACCGCCAACTCGGCGTTGGCTTGATCGGCCGCATAACGGACAAGGGCGGCCATGCGATTCTCAACTGCCCGCTCGTCCGGTCCCACGAAAAGACGCATTAACCCGTCGTCGAGGAAGTTTGTGATCTCAAACTCCGCGCCGTGCTCTTTGTAGAATTCCGTCAGCGGTGCAATCGCCGCCGGCGATGCATGAATAAAGGCCAGTTTGGTTTTCAGATGCGACCTGCCGTCCTACCTCACCGCGTGCAGCTCCGCCGCCGGCTGGTCGCGGCGCAAAGGTTGGTTCAACAAACTGTCGATGAGGAAATGCGCGGCATGCTCGAAGTGTTCGCGCACAAGGCGCTGTGCCGCGTCGCCGTCCTTCCGTTTGAGAGCACCGAGAATGGCGATGTGTTCGTGGTGCGAAGCAAGCACTTTTTCGGGCAGGCGAAGCGACACATGGCGGAATCGGACGAAGTGATCCTGCAGTCCGCGAATCGTCTCCATCAGAAGTGTGTTGCCGCAATTGGCAATGATCGTCTCATGAAGCCGCTGGCCGGCCTCGGACATCGCCGGGATATCGAGCGCACCCGCCGTCCTCGGGCGGCGCAACTCTCTCTCGCATTCCTCCAGCGCCGCGCCCGGAATGTGGCGGCAGGCCAGCTTGGCGGCTTCTCCCTCCAACACGCTGCGCAGATGGTACATCTCGCGTAAGCGCCGGAGATCCAAATGGGCGACGATGGTGCCTAGCCTGGGCCGCACTTCCAGGAATCCTTCCTTTTGCAGCCGCAGGATCGCCTCGCGCACCGGCGTGCGGCTCAGCTTCATCTCTCCCGTGAAACGCTGAATGGGGAGCACCGCCCCAGGTTCCAGGCGGTTGCTGAGAATCTCTGCCTTGATCGCGAGATAGGCCCGGTCGGTCAGCGGAGGCGCGGCGGGCCGCTTACGCGCCAATCGGTTTGAGGCCGGACTGCTCATGCACTTAACAGCGTAGCCGATGCGCTGCCGCCTTACAAGTATTCGACTGGAACTCATTTGACATGCTTTCAATATCCACGTAATATATCAGAGCCCGAAGGAGGGTCCCCCAATGCTTCGTTTGAGGATCGGCACTCTAGCCGTTGTTCTCGTGCAGCTCTTGATCCTTGCGCATCGCCCCGCACTTGCCCAGACGGTCACCGCGACTCTTGTAGGGTCTGTCACCGATGCCTCATCGGCCTCGGTCTCAGAGGCTGCCGTCACGGTCTCCAACCGGGATACGAATCTCGCCCGGACAACCCGCACGACTCCCTCTGGCGATTACCGCATTCCAGCTCTGCCCCCGGGCGTCTACCAGATCGCCATCGAGCACGCCGGCTTCAAACGGAGCGTCATCGACGAAGTCGAGTTGCAAGTGGATCAGACAGCGCGCGTGGACGCCGTCCTGCAGGTGGGCGAAGTCGCCGAGTCGGTCGAGGTCACCGCCGCGCCGCCGCTGGTCTCCAGCGAAACGAGCTCCGTCGGGCAGGTGATCGGCAACAAACAGGTGGTCGACCTGCCGCTCAAAGGCCGCAGCTTTTTTGAGCTGGCTCTTCTCGCTCCCGGAACCACTCCGACCGCGCCGAACTCCTTCGTGGCCAACCGCAGGCCCTTGCCCGGCGGATTGAATGCGCCGGCGTTTCAGGTGGGCGGGGCGCGTGAAAAGTCGAACGGGTATCTCATCGATGGCGTCGACGCCCAGGACCCCCACTATCTCACCCCATCCTTCTTCCCCTCGGTAGACGTCATCCAGGAGTTCAAGCTTCTCACCAACGCCTACACGGCCGAGTATGGCCGCTTCGCCGCCCAGGTGAATGCCACGACCAAAGCCGGTACCAACCAGTTGCGCGGCGGCGCCTATGACTTCTTCCGCAACGAGAAACTCGACGCCGCCAACTTCTTCGACAATCTCGGCGGCCGCGACAAACCGCCTCTGCGATACAACCAGTTCGGCGTAAACCTCGGCGGGCCCGTCCGCATTCCCAAGTTATATTCCGGCCAGCAGACATTCTTTTTCGGAAGCTATGAAGGTACGCGCATCCGGCGCTCGCGCACGGCGCAGCTCGGGGTTCCCACGGCGGAACAGCGCGCAGGGGACTTCTCGCAACTCAACTTTCGGGGCAACCGCGCCATTTTCGACCCGGCCACCACCCGCCGTTCGGAGACCGGCGCCATCGTGCGCGACGCCTTCGCCGGTAACCGTATTCCTCAGTCGCACATTGGCCCGTTCGGCGGCGAAATTCTCAAGTTCTATCCCACTCCCTCGTTGTCCGTCCCCACCGGCAACAACTTCTTCGCGACCGTAAGCGACACCAGCGACAACAATCAGGCGATGTTCCGCGTCGATCATCGATTCGACGACCGCAACAGCGTGTTCTTCCGCTACTCCTTGTTCGACGGCGTCGAATCCAGCCCGAGTCCGATCGACAACGGCGGCCAATCCACCGACGTCCGCACACAGAACATGGCCTTCAACTACACCCGCATCCTGACGCCGAACTTCCTCTACGAACTGCGCGCCGGTTATAACCGGCCCACCTATCTCATCCTCCAGGACGGCGCCTTCAAGGTGGACTACGCAAGGCAGTTGGGCATCAAGAATCTCTTGAGCGATCCGGTCGGATGGGGCGTTCCCAACGTATCGCTCACCGGCTTCAGCGGCATCGGAACCGATACGAACCCAACCACACAAGTCTCCAATACCTACCATCTCGTCAACCACTTCACCCTGAATCGCAATACGCACAACTTGAAGTTCGGCGCCGACCAGCGGAAAGTGAACTACAACGACCGCAGCGAACGTTTTGTACGGGGCAGCTTCTCCTTCACCGGCGGCCTTACGGGCGACCCCGCGCGCGTCGGCTCCACCGGCGTTTCCGTCGGCGATCTCTTACTCGGATTGCCTGCCACTGCGGGCGGCTCCAATACTTCCATTGCCGGCAACTTCAACGGTTTCAGCCACGCCTTCTTCCTTCAGGACGATTGGAAAATCACGCCGCGCCTTACTATGAACCTCGGTCTGCGCTACGAACTGAACACGCGCTACACCGACGTGCAGGACCGGCTTACTTTGTTCGATCCTATCTATCCAGGTGGGCGACTTCTGATCGCCGGATCGAGCAACGCCTATATACCGGGCTCGGGCATTGTCAGCGCGGGCGTGGATACTCCTCGCGGCTTGGTCCCCACCGACAGGAACAATTTCGGCCCGCGCGTCGGTATCGCCTTCCGGCCGTTCGGCGGAAACCGCACCGTACTGCGCGCCGGCTACGGCATCTTCTACGAAATCATTGAGCTCCAGGACCTCCGCACCTTTGCTCGGAATCCGCCGGCCGGCGAAGTGATCCAATTGACCTCCGATCAGAACGGAAACTCGACCGCCTCCGGTGTCCTCCGCGTGAACGAACTCTTCCCGGCGCGAGGTTCGCTGGCGGCCCGGCCAAACGCGTTCACGCCCAGCCAGCAGTACAAGGATCCTTACTACCAGCAATGGAACTTCGGCGTTCAGCACGAATTCCTCCCCGGCTGGCTCTTGGAGCTAAGCTACATCGGATCAAAAGGAACGTTCCTTGCGCAACGGCTCAACCTGAACCAAGCGGTATTGGACGCCGACCCGTCGAAACCCACGGCTCTCAATTCGCGAATCGCCTACCCCCGCTTCGGAAACACAATCCGCGCCACCTATCCTGAAGCCAACTCCACCTATCACGCCGGAATCCTGAAGATCGAAAAACGATTCGCCGGCGGCCTGTCGCTTCTCGGTTCGCACACCTGGAGCAAGTCGCTCGACGCCGGATCGCTCATCGACGACCAACCGCGCGACATCTTCAACAAGCGTCTGAGCAAAGCAAGGTCGGGATTCGACATCGGCCAGCGCACCGTGATCAGCGGAACGTGGGAGGTGCCCTTTGGTGCCGGCAAGAAGGCATTCTCGAGCGGTGTCCCGGGGAAGATCCTCGGCGGATGGCAGATCAACACAATTTTCAATCACCGCAGCGGCTTCCCCTTCTCGGCTACGGCACAGGGAGACGTGTGCAACTGCGGCGCGGCCGGCCAGACGGCGCAACAAATCGGCGACCCGATCGCCGGGGCCCCGCAAACTCGCCTGCAATGGTTCAACACCGGCGCCTTCGCGCAACCCGCCCGCGGTGGCTTCGGAAGCGCCGGACGCAACATCTTGAGTGGCCCCTCGGCCACATGGCTCGATCTTTCGCTCTTCAAGAACATCCCTCTTGGCGAACGGCGCCGGCTGCAATTCCGCGCCGAAAGCTTCAACATCACCAACACGACCCGCTTCGGACAACCCTCCGGTGCATTCAACACGCCGAATTATGGTGTGATTACGTCCGCCCAGGATCCCCGCATTGTCCAACTCGCGCTGAAACTATATTTCTAAGGACGCCCATGAAATCGCTGCTTACCCTGTTCATACTGGCGGCGCTGCCGTCCGCCGCCATTGAAATCGCCACCGGCAAGATGCTCGGCTCCGGCTACGACGCCCGCGCCTTCTATGTGCGCGCCAAGCCCGCCGATGCCTGGAAGAAAACCTACACGGGCGGCAAGTTCAAGCCCGAGGCCGCGGGCCGCTTGATGAATCTGCGCGTCACGCAGGCTCTGTTCCACGACGAATGGCTGACGGAGTATCCGTTCGATCCCGAGAAGAACACCGATCGCGTGATTGCGGCGCTGGACACGTACAAGGCTCACGGCATTCTGGCGGTCAACGTGAGTTTGCAATCGGGCAATCCCGGCTACAACAAGGAACAGCCGCTCATCAAGCGCGACCGCGCCTACAAACTGGGCCCTGGGAAAGGGATGCACACCAGCGCGTTTCTCCCCGACGGCTCCCTCAAGCCCGCCTGGATGGCGCGGCTCAAGCGCCTGCAAACCGCGCTCGACAAAAGGGGCATGATTCTCAACCTGATGTATTTCTATCAGAGTCAGGACGAGATCTTCCCCGACACTGCCTCCATAGAGCGCGCCACGGCCAACGCCACTGATTGGCTCATCGAAAACGACTGCCGCAACGTCGTCATCGACATCGCTAATGAGTTCGATATTCGCGGCTGGGATCACGACTACTGGATCAAGAACAACCTCGACCGCCTGATGGGGGTCATACGCGGACGGTTCCGCGAGAAGAAGGCGGCATTCGCCGTTCCCATCTCTTCGTCTACCGGCTCGAGCATGGCGCTCTTCCCGCATATCAGCGCTAATGCCGACTTGACCATGATCCATGGCAACAACAAACCGGTCGCGCTGAAGGGCCGCAGGACCGCCGAACTCGCCGCGGATGCCACGGCGCCGGGCCCCATCTTCATGAACGAGGACGACAGCGGCCGCGAAACGACGCCCGCGGTTTTGAAGAATGAACTGGCCAGTTGCGATGCCGTCTTTCAGGCCGGCGGAAGCTGGGGCTACATGCCGTGGCGCCAGACCCAGATGTACCCCTTCAAGTTCTACATGCCGGCAAAAACCTCGAAGCTTCGCGACGGCATGACCCTCGAAGAGAGCGACCCAGTCTACTTCAAAGCTGTTCTGGAACACATCCGGGGACTGGTGATGAAGCAATGAGGGCTCTTCTCGCTCTAGCCATGCTGGCGGTGCCGCTCGGCGCCGTGGAGATAGCCACGGGCCGGATGTTGGGCGCGGGCTACGACGCACGTTCCTTCTACATCCGGGGCAACGAAAGCCAAGCTTGGAAGAAGACGTACACCGGGGCCGAGTTCCGTCCCGAAGCCGCCGGGCGCCTGATGAACCTGCGCGTCGCCCAGGCGATCGTACACGACGAGTGGCTGACCGAAGAGAAGTTCGATCCTGAAGCCAACACGAATCGCGTCATCGCTGCGCTCGACGGCTATAAGCGTCACGGCATTCTCGAGATCAGCACGAGCCTGCAGGGAGCGAATCCCGCATACGAACTCACCGATCACATCAAGCGGCAGCGGGCCTATTCGCTAGGCCCAGGCAAGGGAATGTCGATGAGCGCGTTCCGCCTGGACGGATCGCTGAAGCCGGAATGGATGGGGCGAACGCTACGGCTGGTTCGCGCGCTGGACGAGCGCGGCATGATCCTGCACTTACTGTACTTTTATCAACATCAGGACGAAGTGCTGCGCGATCCCGCCGCCATACGCCAGGCCGCCATCAACGCCACTGATTGGCTGATCGAAAACAACGTGCGAAACGTGATCATCGAGGTCGCCAATGAGATCGACGCGGGCACCTACGATCACGGGCGCTACATTCGCAAAAATCTCGGCGAGTTGGTCAAACTGATCCGTTCTCGCTTCGAAGAGCGTAAGGCCGGATACACGCTCCCGATTTCCACCTCGACCACAGGCGGCGGCAGCAAAATGGAGGTGCCTGAAGAGATCGTCGCGCACGGCGACTTCATTCTCCTGCACGGCAACAATATCACCCCCGAACAGAAGCGCCGGCGCACTGCCGATCTGGCGAAAGACCCGCGCACCGCGATGCCCATCGTCTTCAGCGAAGACAACAACGGCCGCGAAACCGACGCCGCCACGCTCGTACAGGAACTCGCCAGCGCCGACGCCATCTTTGAAGGAGGAGGAAGCTGGGGCTACATGCCGTGGCGCCCCGCGCAAATTTTCCCCTTTCGTGTCTACGATCCCCTTCATGCGACGGGACAGGACGCCGAGTATTTCCGTAAGGTGCTTCAGCACATTCAGAGCCTCGTCTATGCGCAGCCCCCCAAGGTGGCCAAGTGACTCTAGCCGGACCGCAGGGCTGGGCGTGGCGGGTTTGCCTGTTCCTGCTCACCGCTACTCTGCTTTCGTATCTCGACCGCCAGGCGTTGAGCGTGGTCGCGCCGCGCGTCAGCCTTGAGCTGGGGCTCGACAACGCACAACTTGGGCTACTGCTTAGCGCCTTCTTTTGGACCTACGCGCTGATGCACATCTTTATCGGGTACATTCTGGACCGCTTCGATATCCGCTCAACCTATGCGCTGTTTGTGGGCCTATGGTCGATTGCACAGATCGGATGCGGACTTGTAAGCGGCTTCGGCGGACTCATCACGGCACGGCTATTTCTCGGAGCCTTTGAAACAGCGGGCCAAACCGGAGCGGCGCGTATCATCGCCCGCATCATGCCGCCGGAAGATCGCGTTTTCGCCAACGGCATCATGATGAGCGGAGGAAGTATCGGGGCCATGATTGCGCCACCGCTGATGATCTGGCTGGCCAATGGATACGGCTGGCGGGTGGGGTTCATGGTCCTCGGCGCCGTAGGAATCGCTTGGGCCATCGCGTTCTATACGTGGTTCCGTCCCGAGCGCTCACTCACCGCCGCACCCCAACCGCCCAACCCAACCGTGCCCGGCGCCGACTGGCCGCGCATCCTCCGTTCCGCTCGCTTTTGGAGCTGCGCCGCAGGAGCATTTTTTACGATTCCCATCATTCATATCTCATCCGCGTGGGTACCCACTTACTTCGCTCAACGCTGGAGCCTTCCGCTGGCGGCCTCGCTCGGCGGCTATCTCTTCCTCATCTATGCCGGGCTCGACCTCGGATTCATCGGCGGTGGCGCGCTGGTGCGCTATCTCACGCGCCGTGGCATGGCCGTCGCCCGCTCGCGCAAAATCGTGATGGCCGTCTCGGCTGTTCTCATCCTGGCGGCGGCCGCGGTCCCCTTTGCCCAGAGTCCTTTGATGGCTGTAGGGCTAATTTTTCTAATGAACGCGGGCCGAGCCTGCTGGGGAGCAATTTTTTTGGCGTTCAATCAGGACATCTCACCCACCCGCGTTGCGTTGGTCGCCGGCATCTTTGGATGCATCGGTTCCCTCGCGGGGGGAATGTTAGTTTGGTGGATTGGGATCATTTCCAAGTCGCATGGATTCGAGATCCCGTTTCTCATGATCGGAGGACTGGCCGTTGCGGGCACCATCCCGCTGCTACTCACGGCCTGGAGCGAATGACACGCACACATGATGTGGCACTCGTCCGCGGCGACGGCATCGGTCCCGAAATCTCCGAGGCCACCCAACGCGTGTTGGAAGCCGCCGGTGCTTCCATTCGATGGCACGATGCTCCAGCCGGCGCCGACGGCATGGCGCGAAAAGGCCACGAACTGCCCATCTCCACCATTCAGACGATACGGCGCTTCGGTGTTGCCCTGAAGGCCCCGTTGACGGCCGGCCGCTGCACGGGCGGTGTGGTCGTCGAAGACAACGGAGCCTCGCGCCGGCACCCCAGCGTGAACAATGGCATCCGCCGGGAACTTGGCCTTTTTGTGAACGTCCGTCCGGTCCACGGCTGGAAGGATCTGTCAGGCGAGTACGCAGCCCTGGATATCGTCATCATGCGCGAGATCACCGAGGATATCTACAGCGGCATCGAGCGCAAAATCGACGACAACACCGCCGAAGCCGTGAAGCGGATTACTCGCCCCGCCTGCGAGCGCGTTGCGCGGTATTCCTGCGAATTTGCCGGCCGGCACGGACGCCGCGAAGTCAGCGCCATCCACAAGGCAAACGTTCTGCACCTGACAGACGGCTTGTTTCTGGAAACCGTTCGAAACGTCAGCACCGGCTATCCCGGCTTGCATTTCAGTGAAACGGCGGTCGATGCCGCCTGCTACCTGCTCGTAAAAAAGCCTCGCCATTTCGACGTGATGGTGATGCCGAACCAGTACGGTGACATCCTCTCCGATCTCGCCGCGGCCCTAGTGGGCAGCCTCGGCCTCGCTCCGGGAGCCAACATCGGCGCCGATGCGGCGGTCTTCGAAGCGGCCCATGGCGCCGCACCCGACATCGCGGGCCAGGGAATCGCCAATCCGATCGGCCTGATTCTCGCCGGCGCCATGTTGCTCGACCACATCGGAGAGCCGGAAGCCGCCGCCCGTGTCCGCGCCGCAGTCGATGCCGCACTTGCCGATCGCCGCCTGTGGACCCCCGATCTCGGCGGTTCCGCCCGCACCCTCGAACTCACTGAGGCTCTGTGCGGAGCGGCGGAAGTCGCATGACCGGCGAACTGGCCGGTGCCTTTGATCTGCACGTCCATTGTTCGCCGGACACCCGGCCGCGAAAGTTGACCGCCCATGAGCTTGCCGCCGCCGCGCAAACCGCGGGCATGGGCGGGCTCGTGTTGAAGAATCACCAAATTCCTACGGCCCCGGTCGCGGAAGTTCTGCGTTCCTCGTTTCCAGGGCTCCATCTATTCGGGGGGCTGGTCTTGAATACGGCGATCGGCGGATTCAACGTCGAAGCCGTCGACATCGCAATCCGCATGGGCGCCAAGCAGATCTGGATGCCCACCCGTTCGGCCGCCCACGAGTGCCGTTTTCTCGGCAGCCCCGAAGACGGGCTCCGCATCCATGACAACAGCGGAAACCTCTTCCCCGCGGTGCAGGAGATTCTCGACTTGATTGCCAAGGCAGGCATCATCCTCGGCACCGCGCATGTTTCACCGGACGAGATCGCGTTGCTGGTGCGGGAAGGGCGTCGCATGGGCCTGCAAAAAATCCTCATCAATCATCCGGAAATCGAATTCGTCAATCTCTCCCACGCCATGCAGAACGAACTCAGCGGACCGGGCGTCTACTTCGAGCGATGCTACGCCCGGAAAGGATTTTTGCTCGACTGGGACGGCCTGGCGGCGGTCACCCGCGCGGTTGGCTTCCAATCCACCGTGCTCGCGACCGACCTGGGGCAACCGGAGAATCCCGATCCGGTCTCCGGCCTCAGCGAAATGCGCCGCCAATTCGCCGCGAGAGGTTTCAGCGACGATGAGTTGCGCACCATGCTTTGCGATACTCCGGCCTCACTGCTGGGACTTGCTTAGATGTGCAGGCAAAGTTTCGCAGACTCGGAGCACAATGATCGTGTTTGAGCAAGACATGCGGGCCCCGCCGCTTGAGCTGACGGCAAGCGACGTACCCGCTCCGGCACGCGGGGTCAGCGAAACGTTGCCGAGTGCAGCCCCAAATGAAGCAGGCAGAGACCTCCGTGCCAACATCGATGAGACAGAATCCGTGGTATACGCGTCGGAGGCAAACTAGACCGGTAAACGCCGCGGAACCAGGGTCTGGCCGTACAAAACCGTCCGGTCTTGTTTGAATTTCCTGTCAACTATTTCGGGCGCAGCAGAACCCGAGAGGCAATAACTACTGTCTCGCAGCCAGCCGCTCCTCCGATGGCGGCGTTACGTTTGCCAGTCCCGCGCGCATCGGGCCGTCAACGGGTCCGCCGGGCAGCGCGCTGACGGCGCAGGCCTCGGTCGCCGGGCTCCCGCGCAGCCTGTGGACAAAGCGTTTGACGCTCTGGTAGGCGCCGCGGAAGCCGTGATCGTCAACCAAGTCCTGGTGGATGGCCTTGGCGTTGCGGCCCTTGCTAAGCGAGATCTCGATGAAGCCGCGGTGCGGCTCGCACGCGCTGGCTGTCGGGCCGCGGCCGGGCTCGGGAGGCGGATCGGAGCCGGAGGGCACCTCGTTGGCCGGTTTTGAAATTGCCGGAGGGGCGGCGCCAGAGTCGGGGGTCACTCCATTGGCCGGTTTTGCTGGAGGCCGGCGTCCCCAAGCCCCCGGTGGACGGATGGCGACCCCCGCGGCCTTCAGATAGGCTCCGGCGGTCTCCCGGCGCACCCCGGTTTCCACTTGGATGCGCCGCAGCGGCCAGCCCAGCCGCCCCAGCGCGATGACTTGTTGTCGTTTCTCTTCGCTCAAGACATTGCTCACGTCGAGGGAGGGTAACCCTCCCGTCGCTGTCAATGTCCTGCCTCAGTTTCGTTGGCCGGTTATCAGACGTCCCTCATTGGCCGGTTTTGCGTGACCCCCGAGGCAGTGCGGGGAGCCAGTTCAAAAGCTGGCGCAGAGGCCTGTCTCATAGAATCAATGGCTTACATAACGGAGAGGTCGTTGGAAACCATGGTTTCTGGGGAGCCACTTTTAAGCAAACCAAAACATGATGATCGCCCGAAGAAATTTGCTCATCGGCCGGTAGAAAATGAGTGTAGAACTGTGCAGTTAGGGCCGCCAGAACGCACCTGCCCCGTCACTATAGTTCCACCAGCCAGCCCTTAAGTTACCACTGCTCATCCAGGGATAAGACTGGTGCTTGGATCTCACGGATCACGACTACTCGTGCACCTGGAGATGATTCAATTCCCAACTATTTTTTGGACACGACCCTAGCGAAGAATCTGGCCGGCTGCGGAATTCCGCGCGGCCGGGATTCCTCCTTTTGCGGGAACCTGCTCGGCCATCTCCGCAATCACGCGAAACTCGACTCGCTCGCCGCTCCCCTTCATCCCGCGGACCAGAACGCGCCAGGAGCCACGCTCAGGCTCAGACAACCGGAACGTTACGCCCGGCGGATCAAATCCCTCCGGATCGGCGTAACTCGCATAATAATGGCCGCTCGGGCTGACCAGCGAAAGGTCCAAAGCTCCGGTTTCCGTTTGGCCTTCGAGCCGCACCACGAACGAGCGCACACGCGGGCCGGCGGTGATCAGTTGACTCCACACCTCGGTCACCGCGACGCTTCCTCTGTAAGTCTGGCCGGCTGTGCTGTTGCAGTCCCCTGTGGCGGCGTTTGTCGACGACACGTCGAATTTCCCACCTCTATACCCGAGCCCTGGAAGGTCCCCAAAGCGGAACGGCAGGCTCGGGGATGAGATAGAAAGCGCCCTGGTGACATGGACGTGAACATGCTGTCCGCCACCCTGCCCTACCGTATAGCCGCTGTTCCCTGCGGTTGCGAGCGGTTGGCCCTGAACGACGCGCTCACCTTCCTTTACCCGAAACGACCCTGTCCTCAGATGAGCGTAGTGGCTGTACTCCCCGTCATCGTGCTGTACCGTGATGTAGTTGCCGAAGATTCGCCGGCCCGGCGTCTGGCCCAGCTTGAGGTCGAACGTATGTGCGACCCCTGCCCGCATAGCCACGATGCAGGATCCGGACTTCGGCGCGATGTCCCACGCATGGCGGCTGCGTCCGTAATGCGAGAATCCACCGTACGGCCCTTGTGTAATCGTCCACAGTTGGCCGCCCGGTGTGGGGAGCTTATATTCGGCAGGGCTGGATACCAGAAATCGCATCGGGGAACTTTGCCGGCCGTCTGGATTCTTCACGATCACCAAATACTCGGCGGCAGGCAGCGCCGACAACCGGACTGCCATGCGCCCACTGTCCGAGCCGGCGGGAATCAGCATTGCAATATATTTCCAGCCACCTTCCTTCGTATATTGCGCGACATTGAGGATCGAGTCGCTGACGAATCCTTGACCGCGAATTTCGAGATCGGTATGCCGGCCCTCAATCTCCACGCGGTCGATATCGGTGATGCGTGGGGCGGAAGGATCGATCGCTCCGGTGACTTCAAACGTGCGCGATGCGAGTACCGCCGGGCCACTGGTAACTCGAACGGTCCAGACGCCGGGCAGCTGCGAGGCTGGGAATCCACCCAGGGGCAGCCCGGTTACGAAGCACAGCGACGAGGCGGCCGGAAGCGAGTCGTACGGCGATGAGGCGTGGATCTGGCCGCCGGGGTCGAGCCACTCGACGGCGAGCTGGTCGCCGGCGCGCAGCCTGCGAGCAACGAAGCGGAAGTACACCTGATCGCTCGTGTTCTCAAAACGAGTGGAAGCCTTCGAGACCGCGCATGCCGATTCGTCGGCGGCGGCTCCCAACATTGTCTGGTCAACCGTCAACGCGGCTGCGGGAAGGGCAAGGAGGAAAACAACCAGCAGGCCGAGCATTTGGACTAATAGCTCTATCGGCAGACATGCCTTAGGGGTCCAGTCCAACCACTCTCTTTGGGCAGGCGATACTCGGGTTAAGAATGAAAGCGCCGGTGAGCGAGGAATTCAAACTTGAGCGGCAAGTGCTTGTGATTGCAACGAAACCGTTCGAAACGCATCCATCAGGGGGAGCCAAATTTCGGGCTCTCCGCCAACAACAGACGACCCCCGCCAGTCCACGGAATCTTCGTTTCACACGGAATCTGGCAGCACACTAGCGGAAACCGATTTCACCGGCAAGCTTTTCGATGCGGGGGTCGGTGCGTAGAGATTTCATCCAGGGCTCGACGCGTAGCCACACCATGCAATCGGCCCGTTCATGGAGTCCCTGATTCAGATACTGGAACGCCGCATCCTTATCTCCCAGGCTGGCATATGCGGTGGCAACCTCGTAGGAACAAATGTACCGCTTGGCGTTTAACGCTTTGAGTTCGTCGAGAATTTGCAGCGCGCCTGATCGGTCTCCCGCTTTTGCCCGGACGTGGGCCTGAAACGCCTTGTTCATCGGAGTCGGCTCCACCCGAACGGCGGTCTCGATCTCTTTCCGTGCGCGTTCAAAGTCGCCCTGCGCCACATAGGCAAGGCTCGTAAACGCATGGGAGGTCCCCAAACCGGGTTCGATTTCAGAGATCCGCTCCCCTAATTTGACGACGTCGTTGAACTGGTCCAGCACAAGAAACGCAAATTGCGCCTCCAGGAGAACGCGCGGACTTAGGGGATCCAGCTCGATGCTCCTTTTCCCCTCTGCAACGGCCTGCTCGGATTGGCCCATCACCAGCAGGTAATCCTCGTACAGGAGGTGGGCCTCGGCGGAATTCGGATCGAGATCGAGAGCCTCCTTCAGTTCTTTCTCGGCCCCTGGCCAGTCCCAGTCGAAGTAGAGCTTCACCAGCCCAAGCTGGGTATGGGCTTGCGCTAACGCTGGATTCAGCGCAAGCGCCTTTAACGCCGCTGCCTTCGCCTTCGGCATCACATCGTTGGGTGGAGCGTAGAAGCTGCTGAGCTGCGTCAGGGCCGACGCCATCGCGGCATAGGCTTCGGCGTAGTCCGGACTGCGCGCAACTGCCTTCTCGAACAGCTCGATCCCTTTTCTCAGTCCGGCTTCAGAACCCCGATTGGATTGAAACAGCCCGCGCAGGTACAGTTGAGAGGCTTCCGCGTCCGTCGAGTGTGCCGGAACGGGGAGGGGCTGAGCGGCACGCACCAGCGTGGAACCCGTTTGCTGGGCGATCGAACGGGCCACCGTACGCTGGAGCGAAAGGACGTCCTTCATGTCACCGTCAAAATCGCTGGCCCATAAATGCGTATCGGTGGCGGCCGAGATGAGTTGGGCGGTGATTCGAACGCGGTCTCCGACGCGTAGTGCAGAGCCCTCCACGATCGCCTCCACACCGAGCTCTTGGGCGATCTGCCGCAGCGACTTTCGTGGCGCGTGCTTGAAAGGCATCACCGATGTGCGAGAGATGACCTTCAGTCCGCGAATCTTCGACAGCTCCATGATGAGCGTCTCCGTCATACCGTCGGAAAACCACTCCTCGCCGGCGTCGCTCGCGAGGTTTTCAAATGGAAGCACCGCGATGGAAGTGACCGGCGGCCTCGCCACCTGGCGAAACGCAAGGGAACGCACAGCCCATGCCGCAGCGGACAAAAACAGGAGGATGGCAGCCACCATCACCAGTCGCGAAGGAAATTTACGGGAAACGGGTGCTTCGGCGGAGGGGCTGGCGATCGGAAGGAGGTGAAAGAAGGGAGCGTAACTCCCCTTTGGTAATTCGATAAGGACCGTGTCATTCTGGTCCGCCGCTCCGTAGTATTGCTCCAACTTTGCCCGTAATCGGCGGGCCTGCACCCGAACGATGGTGTCGACCTTTGGATCGAATGTCTCTCCCCGGTCAAATACGGCGACGCCAAGCGAATACTCCTTCAGCATGTCTCCGCGGCCAGCGAGCGTTTCTTCCACGATGTAGCTCAGAAAACGGCTTAGGCTCCCGGCTTGCTGAAAGGCCGGGCTTGCCAGCATGCGCTCGATTTGCGTGCTCACTTCGGTCGAGTTCGGCTTACCAGGAACGCCCGAAGGAGGCAGGGTCATGTTATTCGAAATCTCCAGCGCAAACCGCGTCTGAAATTACACGCAATTCTAGCATGTCGGAAACTCGCCGGCATCCACATCCAATTCTGCGTAAAACATTGCAATCACTCACGTGAACGCAAGTGTTCACCCCCTTGTTCACCCCCAGTCCCTCCCGGCGGGACGGCCGCGAAGCGCACTCTGTGTCAGGTGGCGATGCCGCCCAAGTGGAAAGGAAATTATGAAACTCTCGAGTCTGATCAAAACGACCTTGCTGCCACTCGCAGCGATCTACCTGATGTTGGTTCCTGGCGCCGGCGCGTGCCCGGCCACTAGCAATGTCGCGAAATTCAACGCATCCATCCTGCTACGTTCGCCGGTGGTGCTTTCGGGAATGTTTACAACGAAAGCGGCGCCCATTCTGATCGGCGAGCCCATCACAAACGAGGCGACCCAGACAAGCAGACTCGATATCATCGGCATGTGGGAGTTGACACAAACGATCGACGGTCAATTATTCGATCACGCGCTTCAACAGCTCTATACCGACGGCAACGAGATGCAGAACAGTTCGGTTGTGCCGCCCAGCCTGGGGAACACTTGCTACGGCGTGTGGGAACGAACCGGAAACCGGGAATTCAAACTGAAGCATTATGGTTGGAATTTCGACGCCAGCGGAAATTTCACCGGAACCTTCTTTCTGACGGCAACCATCAAAATGACAGACGCCGACCACTATACCGGCACCTTTGTGACGGACACGTTGATGCTGTCGGGCGTGCCGGATCCCAGCCTCCATGGAGAGGGGACGGTAGCCGCAACCCGCATCAAGTTGGACTGACGGCGCCTTGCCGTTCTTCCCAGCCAAGTTGCGGAACTGTCCAGCGCGTACGCCCACGCTGGACAGTCCTATTGCCTTCACTTCTTGTTGCCTTCACTTCAAGATGCGCTCGGAACTGCCCGGTGCCCCACGTTGAGAAATATGGAATTCCTTCGGAATTCGGTGACCTTTTGGACCATGTATAGGGGCGCCGTGCGATTCGGGAATGGTGAACGGCGGAAAGTTCCGGTCGGTGGCGGAAGAGGCTGTTGCGATGCTCGCCTCATGGTCCCCCACCACCAACCGGTCCTCGCCGGCCAGGCCTCGCAGGCGCATCTCTCAACTCCTTCCGCAATCGCGGCGAATAAATTCGGGCCCTCAAGTTTTCAGCAATCCCCTTCGTCCAACCCGGACCAATGTTTAGGGCCACCTCCGCAGAGGGCTCACCCACCATGCGGGCAATTGCGGCCGGTCTCTCCTACTTACTCCACCGTTTTCCGGCAACCGTCCAGGCGTCAGGAACGGCTGCTCGCTGAAGCTGTAAAAAACAGTTCAGCGAATCGGATTGCCCCAGTTGCTGATCGACCCGAATATCGAACTGATCGGTCCGGTTTTGGGCGGGTTCGGATCGAACATAGGTGCCCTATGCTGTATTCGGATGCTGCCGGTAACAACACCTGTGATGAGAGGGACGTGGGAATCCCTCATGCTCTTCGCGAAGGTTGTCCTTGTCCGGAATTAACCGCGCAATTCGTTTTCTCGTGATGCCTTTGATCGCTCTGTTTGATCAAACGGCGGAGGTAGCGTTGAACAAGGTCCGCTCCGCCACGGTTCAGCCCACCGGCGCGCTGAACATTATCGAAGGCCGAAACAATACAGCGCTGATACCGTCCGGACGTACAGCCTTCCATCCGCAATTGCCGGGGTCGCGAAAATATCTTCATTGAGCGCGTTCGCGGCCAGCAGTTCCTGCTGCCCACCCGCTCGCAGGACGGCCACCACGCCGTTATGCGAGGCAATGAACACCTTTCCATCGCCGGCTACGGGCGAAGCATAGTAGTTGGACGATTCTCCCCGCAGGCGGTTCTGCGCGAGCTTCTGGCCTGTCGACGCATCCAGAGTCGTCAGCACACCTGTGTCGTTCAACATGTAAACCACGCCGCGATACACAACCGGCGAAGGCAGTTGAGGCGCCGAGCGCGGATATTTCCAGGATAATTTGGAGGTCTCGTCCCCGCGCGCCCCCATTCGGAATACGTAGATGCCGTTCTCGGCAGCCATCACGGCGAGGTGCAAATTCCACTCGCCTTCCTCAATCGCGCCCGTCGCATCGGTGTCGATAAAATTCCAATAGCGCTTGGTTCGTTCCTCAGAAACTTCCTGCTTCTGGATCGCCCCGTCTTTGTTCGAGTCGTCGCGCGAGAGCAGTTCGCTCCAGGATGGGAGCGAGAGTTGCTTCCCGGCATCATTCTCCGGGGTATTGAATCCGGCGATGTAGACCAGATCACCCGCCAGCACGGGTACGGCTTTCATTTCGCTCGGAAGCCCGCGCACCCACCATTCCGCCTCGCCATCGCGCGCCGAATAGACATCCATGCGAAAGCTTCCGGGCGCAAGAATCAGGGAAGGCCGCCCCGGCTTCTTGACGGCCACGGGCGTCGATGCTCCACTGAGCGCTTCCGGCCGCGGCTTTTGCCACCGAACCTTTCCGTCGTTCTTACCCGCGGCCGTAATAAACGAATTCTTGTCCTGGTCGATGACAGTGACGACGACATCATCGGCCAGGATCGGCGAGACTCCAATCCCATAGACGTTGTTGAACGGCCCCATCGGCAACCGCCATCGCTCCTTGCCGCCGCTGGTGTAACTCAGCAAACCGAAGTCGGGGAAAAATACATACACGTTCGCGCCATCCGAGGCCGGCGTGGGCGCCGCCGCATTGTTCAGCGAATGCAGCCGCTCGCGGCGCGGACGCGGAGCCTCTTGCTTCCACAAAATCTGCCCGCTCTTCGCGTCAAGGCAGACCGTGAAGAGCCGGCCGTTTCCCGCCGTCGTCAGATAGACATGTCCATTGCTGATGATGGGCGAGGAGTGGCCAGAGCCAAGTTCCACCCGCCATAAAACGTTTGATTGGGCTCCGAATGTCGAAGGCAGGTTGCCGCTATCGGAGACCCCGGTTCCGTCCGGCCCGCGAAAGCGGTCCCACTGGCCGGAAGCCGTGACGCTCATCAGCACAAATAGAGCGATTCGCATGAGCCTCATGATGGCATACAGCCTGCCGGCAAAGTCAGCGTTGGCAAGCTGCCGCTATTCAGGCGGCAGGCCCCGATCGCGGCTCCACCCGGCCAGCCTGGATGCAAATTCACCGAAGACGATGGGCTTGGAAATATAGTCGTCCATGCCCGCAGCAAGACACCTTTCCCGGTCGCCATCCATCGCATTCGCCGTCATCGCGATGATTGTCGGCTGGGAGCCCGTGTACTCGCTCCGAATGCGGCGAGTCGTCTCGAAGCCGTCCATCTCGGGCATTTGGCAATCCATCAGGACCATATCGTAGGAATTGCGATGCAACGCTTCCAGGGCCTGGAGGCCCGTCGACACGGAATCGGCCGTATACCCGATCGCGCTCAACATGCGTAAAGCCACCATTGCATTTACCGGATTGTCTTCGGCCAAAAGCACGCGTCCAAGCGCCCCCGTGGGCAACTGGATAGTGGGAGCGGTTGGCTTGGGCAGAGGCGGCGATGCGGTTTTCATCGTTAGCTTCACCACGAACCGCGATCCGATACCGGGCTCGCTGGCCACTCGAATTTCTCCCCCCATCCGTTCTGCCAGCCCCTTCGAGATCGCCAGTCCAAGGCCGGTGCCGCCATACTTACGTACCGATGAGGAGTCGGCCTGGCTGAATTTCTGAAACAGTTTTCCCACCACGGACGGCGCAATGCCGATGCCGGAATCCTCCACGGCCAATTCGATCTCCCATGCGCCCGCGCCATTAGCGACGCCCGCCGCCTCCAGCTTGATCCAGCCCCGTTCGGTGAATTTCACCGCATTGCCTAAAAGATTGACGAGAATCTGACGGAGACGGGCCGCGTCGGTGAGGAGCCAATCGGGAAGATCCGGATTCCAGTGAAGCGACAGATCCAGGTTCTTCGACGCCGCGGAACTGCGGAACAGTTCCACCACCTCCCGGCTCAGCCGGTGCAGATCGGTAGCCTGGAACTCGATATGACATTTGCCGGCTTCGATTCGCGAAAGGTCCAGAATGTCATTGAGGATCGTCAGCAGCGCTTGACCTGAATTCGAGATCACCTCTGTACACTTGCGCTGATCCTCGCTGAGTTCGGTAAGCTCCAGCAGGCTGACCATGCCAAGCACACCATTCATCGGAGTCCGGATTTCATGGCTCATCGTCGCCAGAAACTCGGACTTTGCCTGCGCCGCATCTTCGGCCGCCCGCCGCGCCGTTTCCAGTTCAACCGTCCGCTCCCGCACGTGCTGTTTGAGCTCTTCCGTCCTTGCCACCAGTGACCGCGTGCGCAAACGGATAGCAGTTGCCGCCAGGAAGCAACCCAGCAACAAGATTAGAGCCCGAAACCATACGGTCTCGTGAATCTGCGGAGCGATCTCAAAATTAAGCGTGGCGCCGGTCTCGTTCCATACCCCGTCGTTGTTGCTCGCAATCACCCGAAAACGGTAGGTCCCGCTGCCCAGGTGTGTGTACACGGCACGATCGCCCGTTGCCGGTGTCACCCAATCCGGATCGTAGCCCTCGAGCCGGTACCGGAAACTGACCTTTCTCGGCTCGATCAAACTGAGCGCCACAAAGCCGATCTCAATGCGCTCACATCCGGCCGGAAGTCTGGGAGCTTCTGCCGGCACCAGTTCTTTGCCATCGACGATGAGCCGTTCGATGTGAACCGGAGGGGGCAGCTTGTTCTCCGCGATGCTCGACGGATCCACCACCAGCAATCCGCTCAGATTGGCAAAGGTGAGGTCCCCTCCTGGAGTCGCTGACCGGAAGCTCTGGCGGACAACCCCAAAATTGGCGCTGCTCATCCCGTCCAGCAGATCGAACTGACGGACATCCCCGGCCTTCAGAGCGGCCAGGTCCTTCTTTTTCATGCGAACCAGACTCCGGCGCGCCGCCAAATAGAGGTTCCCCTTGCCGTCGTCGGCGAGTTGAAAGAACTCCTCCTCGGATTTATCGAGCCACTGATTCAGGCATGCGGGCTTCAAGTGGCCTTCGCGCAGGCGGCCGACGCCGAGAGACGTCGCCGCCCATACATCCCCCGTCGAATCGGGGAGCAGCGCGTAGACGCTCATTCCGGGGTCCGAATCAATCTTCTCCCACACGGCATTCCTGTACGACCAAACCGGGCCGCGCAATCCACCGATCAGCAGTCCGGTCCGGGGGCCATCGGCCAACGTCCGGATGTTCGCGGCATTGAGCCCGGCGGGATAAGCGATCCGCTCGGTTTTCTGCTCCGTGCTCAGGATCAGCGCATCCAAAGTCGCCAGCCACATTCCGCCGCCGGTGGCTTTCGCCAACGCACGCACCGCGGAGCGTCTTGCTACCGGTGCCGGACTCCACCGGGCCGCCGAAGGCCGCGAGAGCACGGCTGCACCGCCGTCGCCGGCAATCCAAATCTGACCCAGGCTATCCTCGTCCACACCGCGGAGAATTCCATTCGGAACTCCATTTGCCGCAGTGAAGCTTCGCCAGGCCCCGTTCGGCGCCTGAAGATGCATCACGCCATTCGAACCCGCCCACAGATTCCCTTTGGAGTCGCGAAGTGTCGAATACACCTGCCCGCGCGGCATGTTCACGCCCGAATCGAAGTTCGTGAACTTGGAATTTCGGACCCGAAACAGCCCATTCCGGGCCGTCCCCAGCCAGAGACTGCCTTCGCGGTCGATGAACATCGCCGCGGTGGAATCGCCACGGAACGCGGCGCCCGGAAACATTCGCTCGAGCTCGCCGCCATGGTAGCGCCAGAATCCGGAGGCGGAGGTGAACCATAGCGAGTCGTTGGCCCCCGCCCGCAGCCGCACCACCTCGTCCCCGCCCACCGCGCGGTCCCACTTGCGGGTAAGATGGTCGTCCTGCAGCCGGTAGATCCCTTCCGCCGTCCCCAGCCAGAACCCTCCCGTCCGGTCCTGCACCATCGATTGCGCCGGAGCAGGCAAGCGGTTCGCGTCCGAAGTTTGCCACTCCACCTGGCCTCCCGCGGACAGGCGGACAAGCCCTCCATCCGTCAGGCGAACCCAATACTTACCCTCGCGGTCGACGAAACACGCCGCCACACGGCCCTTCCATGGTTCCAGGGAGAAACGGCTGGGCCTGAACTCCCCCTGCCGCCATTCGTACAACCGCCCACGCGAGAGCAGCAGAACCACCCCGTTCTCGCCGCTTCCCATCCAATCGACCGGCCCCAGTTTGCCGCCCTCCTGTCCGGCAATCGGGATGAACTGGCCCTCGTGGAACTTCCAAGCCTGGCCGTAGAGATTCCACAGCCATAGGCTCCCATCGGGATCGGCGACCAGGCGGAGGTCGCGGAGATAGCGTACGCCCGGCAACCGGAACCGTTCGTACAAAGTGAACTGCTGGCCGTTATAGCGTATGAGGCCGGCAGGAGTCGCAATCCACAGAAACCCATCCTTGGTCTGCGTGATGGCGGAGATGGATTCTTCCGGAAATTCCTCGCGCGCACCCCAATGATCCAACTGGTACTTGGTAGCCGGTTGACTGGGATCAATTGCCCAAACACGGCAAGCGAGCAGGAATAGGACCGCGGCCGGCAACAAGGCCGATCTCGTATTTGTTCCCAATGCCATCACAATTTCATCCGCGTAGTCCGGAATACAAACCGTCCCTATCCTGTTATCGGCAAATCGAGGCTTGGGCCAGATGTCTAAAGAGGAGATTCTTTGGGCGTTGCCTGCCGGAGAGTTCCAAACTGAAGGCGGAGTCACTGCATCCCTAAGCGCTCTCGCTTAAAGGTGTCCCAGAATTACCCTACAAGACTCCTGCTCTGCCATCGTTGGCTGCCGGCCGCTGAATTCTTAGCCCCTCACAGGCATCGCGCAAATCACCTTTGCACAACCCTGTGTTCCCTCACACTTCGTATCTAGAGATTAACGCAACCGTGAGACACGAAAACGATCCCCCGCCCCCAATCATCAGGCCGCCCGGACATCCGGACCGCCACGGAAGCAGCCGAACACTATGCGCTTCGCATCGCGCGCGCCTCATGCCGTATGCAACTCCGTCACGTTCCCCGTGCTGCTGGCGAACGCATCGCTCTCAACCCCCAACCGCTGCAGCATTGTCACGAAAAGATTGCACAGGGGAGCATTGTTGTCGTGTTTGAAGACCACATGCTGCCCGTGCCGGAATCCACCGCCTGCCAGCAGAATCGGCAGATTCGAATTGTCATGGATATTCGCGTCGCCCATGTTGCTGCCGTATAGCACCATCGTCTGGTCCAGCAGCCGCTGGCCCTTCTCTTTCGTGGCTGTCAGGTTCTGCAGCAGCCGCTTCAACAACAGCATCTGATGCCGGTCGATCTCCTGAAGCTGCGCCACCTTCGCCTCCGCTTGGCCATGATGCGAAAGTCCGTGATAGCTTTCGGTGGAAGTGGCCTGCTCGTTCAGCTTGAGGACCGGAGTGACAAAGGCGTCCGCCATCAGCGTTACGATTCGCGTCGAGTCGGACTCAAACGCCAATTGCGCCGTCGCCAGCATCAGGTCGAACTTCTCGAAAAAGAGTTTTTTATCTTGAATATCGGGTGGCGCGGGCCGTGGGGCCGCCGGCTTCGGCGTCATCTCCCAGGCTCGGGCGGTCTGCAACCGTTCCTCCACCTCGCGCACCGACGTCACATACTGATCCAGACGCGCCTTGTCCTCGCTCGCCAGGTTACCGCTGAATCTCTTCGTCTCATCGAGCAGCGTATCGAGGATGCTGCCGCGGCTCTCCAGTTTGTGCAATTGCCGCGCTACGGACTCCTCATCGC
Source organism: Acidobacteriota bacterium (assembly GCA_040007195.1). Taxonomy (GTDB): domain Bacteria; phylum Acidobacteriota; class Terriglobia; order Bryobacterales; family Bryobacteraceae; genus JAFLBB01. The sequence continues at coordinate 31,532 of JBDTVQ010000008.1, forward strand.
CCTGTACGAACATCCGCTCATAGAGCTTGGGCGCGCTATCCTCGGCCGGCAGCAGAACCCCATCGCGCGTCCACGACAGGCTGCGATTCCCCTTGTCGATGTTGACGCCCAGGTTCAACGTGGGGAAGCGCGTCACCTGTCCCAGTTTTTCCGCCGCGTATTGATCGAGCGAAATCGAGTTCCGGAAGCCGCTCTTGAACGCCCCGCGCGCCGCGGTGAGAAAGCAGTTGTCCGTGCTGTGTCCGCCCGTGACACCCGGATGCGAGAGTCCGCTGAAAACCGTGAACTCTTCTCTGAAGTCGGCGAGTGCGGACAAATAGGGCGAGAGTTCGTAGCCGCGCCCAGGCGCTTCGGGGAAGAAGTACTTGGGAAGCACACCGATATTGTTGGCAATGATCAGCATCCGGTGCGGCGATTGCGGTCCGCCCGCCGCCCGCAGGAACGTGGGAGTCATGCACTCCAGCAGCGGAAGCGCCAGCGTCACACCGGCCCCGCGCAGAAACGTGCGGCGCGGCAGGTGAGAGGACGAAGTGGAAATGTGTGGCGCCTTCATCGTTCAATCCCCTCCTATAAAGATCCTACTCTGCACAAGCCGGAGCAAAAGGTCGCGCGTGCCATAGCCACCGCCGGCACAGGCATCGAGAATCTTTTCGATCTCCGCCCGGTCTGAGTAACGAACGGGCGTTCCCGTGGCGTACACCGTGAACTGGTACAGCACGTTGCGCGCCAGTTTGCGCGGATCCGCCGCCAAAATCGCCTTCATGTCCCGAACATCGCGGAAGGAACGGCCATCGGCGAGCTTGCCGCTCGAGTCAACGGCCCCGGCGATGGTGTAGGCGAAATCATGCCCCGTGTGATCGATGCCGCTCACACGCTCGCCTTCCTCAAGGCCCCGGTAGTGCGTCCTCCACCGGCCCGTAACGTCGAAATTCTCCAGCGCCAGCCCCACCGGATCGAACGTCGCATGGCAGGAAGCGCAGGTCGCCGATTTCGTGTGCATGGCCAGCAAATCGCGAATCGTTTTCGCGCCGCGAATATCGGGCTCGACGGCAGGCACGCCCGGAGGCGGCGGTGGCGGCGGCTCGCCCACTATGCGGTCCATGATCCAGGCCCCGCGCAACACCGGCGACGTCGCCGTTCCATTTGCGGTGACCTTCAAAATCGCCCCCTGCGTGAGTAATCCACCCAGCGGACTGTCCTTCGGAAGGGCCACGCGCCGCAGCGCCGAACCGTTCACCGCCGGAAGGTCATAATGCTTGGCAAGTCGATCGTTCACAAACGCGAAATCCGATTCGACGAGCGTGCGGACCGGCAGGTTCTCGCGCACCATCGCCGTGAAGTACCTGCGCGTTTCGCGTTCCATCGAGTCCACGAGATACTCATCCAGCTGATACTCCGGATAGAGCCGCTTATCGGGATCGTCACGCCGCAGTTGACGTAAATTCAACCAGTAGTCGGTGAAGCTCTTCACGAACCGGTCGAAGCCCGTGCCCGCGATCAAACGTTCGGTTTCCTTGCGCAACACCCGTGCATCGCGCAATCGGCCCTCGCGCGCCAATCCCAACAACTCCGCGTCCGGTCTGGTATTCGCTAGAAAGTGCGACAACCGCCCCGCAATGGCGAACTGGTCCTGCGGTTCATGCAGGTACAGGAACAATCCGGAGCATAGGAACGCCTGATATCCGGCGAGCATCGCCTCGGGGAACGGCTCACCCTTGTCGAGCCGTGCGAACACCAGCCGTTCAAACTTCTGCGCCGCTTCTTCCGGAACCGGCCGGCGAGCGGCCAACTTCATGAATCGCCGCAACAGCCGGCGCGCATCTTCCTTGGGTTGCTTCGCGACCGGCGGGACACCGAGATCGTCGAAGAGCACCCGATGGCTTGCCGGGGGCCACGACGCCGGCGCGACGGGTCCTTCGATCTCCAGCCAGTTGAACGCCACACCCGGCTGCCCGCCCGGCGGAAACGGAGGATACCGGTAGCTGCCCGACTCGCCCGGAAGCGCGTCCACTTGCGGCACCGGCAGCCCCAGCAGCCCGTACTCTACCGTCTGCCCCGCCGAAAGCAACACCGTCGTCTCATACACCCGCGGCTCCGGTTGTATCTCGATAATGCCGCCCACCGACTTCACATCCTCTGCAATATCGTGGTTCGTCGGCCGCCGCGAGCGAAACGTCATCGGCACATATTGCTGCGCCGCTGTCAGCAGGAAGCCCGGATGCTGCAGCACGGCCCTGGCCCGGAATCGAACGCGATACTCGCCGGCGTACTTCGCGGCGAAGCCCCTCGGGAACGCGCCGTACGGCCAGCCCGGCGAGCGAAACAGACCCATTTCGATCGACGGATCCGCCTCCACCTCCGCGCCCATCGGTTTCGCCCGCTCGTTCTCCACGTTGATGCCCTTGTTGTCCTTGATGAAGAACATCGACTCGCGCCCGCCCGTGCTGCGAAGTCCTGGAAACAGCTTGATTCCCGAGGCGCGAAAGGTGGTCACGGCGGGCGGCTCTGCCGAGTTCGCCATCGCCTCGCGCAGTGCGGCTTCCGTCGCGTCCAGGTACGCCGTCAGTTGCACCCGCGACATATCGAGCGTCTCGGAAACCTTGTTGAAGTGGTGGGCTTCGCGATCCTCCGGCAGCATGTCGCGAATGTCGAGGTTCGGAAGCTGCAGGATGTCGCGCAGCTCCTGCTCATACTCATCGCGGTTCAGGCGCCGCATCGGCCCGCGTCCGAGTGCCGTTACTTCGGCGAGATCCGCCTCGTGCAGCGCGGCGCCCAATTCCTTCACCATCGCCGCTCGCTGCGCTGCCGCCAGCGCCACGCCCTTCGGCGGCATCTCGCCCTTTTCGATGCGGTCGTGAATGTGAATCCAACGGTCCCGGTTGGCCCGATCACTCAACTGAAAGGGCAGCGACACCAGGTCCAGACCGCCCATCTTGGTCTTCTGGTTGTGACAGCCAGTGCAGGTCTGCTCGATGCCCTGCGGCGGCCCGGCTTGCAATGCCAGGGGGGCAAACAACAGCGCCAAGACAAGGGAGGATCGAATCGGCATCAGTACTGCAACGCCCCCGGCGTCTCCAGTCGAACGCGATAGAGCGTCTTCTGTCCCGTGATGTATAAGGTCTTCAAGTCCGGATCGCCGAACGCGCAATTGCGCGCGCCTTCGGGCAGAGCGATGCTGCCCAGCATCACGCCCTGCGGCGAGTAAACAGAAATCGCCCGGCCCGTGATGAACAGGTTGCCCTTCGCGTCCACCTTCATCCCGTCCGGCCCGCTCGGCAATTTCGGAATGAGCACGCGCTCGTTCGATGCCGTCCCATTCTTGTCCAAATCGTAGGCGCGAATGTTGCGCTCGTCGCTATTCGCCACATACAGTACAGTGCCATCGGGCGAAACCGCGATGCCGTTCGGCCGCCCCGTCGGCTTCGCCACCAGTTCCAGCTTTCCCTTCGGCGTCATGCGATACACGCCGTAGAAATCCAGGTCGCGCTTCTCCAGCGGCGTAAACAGCGGATCGGTAAAGTACACGTTTCCGTCACGGCGTACGATGATGTCGTTCGGCGCATTGAAGCGCTTCCCTTCCCACGCTTCGGCCAGCACTTCGATCTTTCCCGATTTCGACGTGCGCGTCACGCGCCGCGAACGATACTCGCACGTATACAGGCGCCCTTTGCGGTCGAACGTATTGCCATTGGCCCCGTTCGAATTGGAGCGGAACACGCCCACTTTCTTGCCTGGTTCGTAGCGATGGATCGTGTTGGTCTCGAAATCGCTAAAAAGCAGATAGCCTTGCCGCGACCACACCGGCCCCTCGGCGCCCGGAAAACCCGATTCCACAGGCTCCACTTTCAACACCGAATAGTCTTCCGCCCAGAGGCAGCCAAGCGAGAGCGCGGCGAGCGCCAGCGGGCCTGACAGGATGCGGAAAACGGCCGGAGAATTACGTTGTATCATCTGCTTCGCGTCTGCGGAGCCAGTATATCAGCGGACAAAATCGGCCTCGTTCGAATGATACGGGCGCGAACGATTTTGGCCACCCCCGCCGCGAAGCCGAACGCGCCCAAGCCACCGGCCGCTTCGCCTACAACCCGCCGCTGAAGTATTCCAAAATCGATTTCCGGATCTGGTAGTCGTATTTGGCCGCCGTGTTCTGAATCTCGGCATTCGTCTTGGTAAGCTGCGCCTGGCTCAACTCGATGATCGTGCTCAGTCCAAGGTCGTACCGTGTTTGCGCCAACTCCAGCGCCAAGCCTGCCTGGTCGACAAACTGCCGCGTGAGTTCGATCCGCTGCGAGGCCGTATTTGCGTCCAGCCAGGCCGCGCTCACGTCGCGCGTGATGCCGTTCTCCAGTTGGGCCACTCGCCGTTCAATCGCCCGTGCCCGCAGGTCCGCTTCCGCCTGCCGGGCTTTGTACAGACCGCCGTTGAAGAAAGGCAACGATAAATTCACGCCGGCCGCCGCGTATTCGGTGGATAGCTTCGGACCGCCCGCCGGCACCACGCCGGCGCTGACAACCACCGCCGCCGACGGATATCTCGCCGCGCGCTCGGCGGACGCGAATTCGCGCGAGGCTGCCAGCTCCAGGCGAATCGCTTTCAGTTCCGGCCGCTGCTGCAACGCGCGTTCACGGAAGGTGGCAAGGTCGCGCGGAACACCGTCGTTGTCGGCCACGTCGGCAAGTTCTACCTCTCCCGGAAGCGGGCGGCCAATTGCCTGCGCCAGATCCGCATAGGCCGATAGCCGCTCATTCTCCGCGCTCGCCACCAAAAGCTTCCCCTCGGCGAGATTCGTTTCCGCAAAGCTCTGATCGAGGCTTGTCTTGATCTGCGCCCGTACCAGTTCGCTAACCTGATCGACCACCAGGCTCCGCGACTCCACCGTCGCCTTCGCCACGCGCAGCACATTCTCTGCCCGCAGCGCGCTGAAGTAGGCGCGGCGGACGCCGAGAATGACATCGGCCCGCGTCGCGCCCGCGCGCTGGTCCGATGCCGCCGCCGAAGCCCTCGAGCTTTCAATCAGGTGGGACGTGCGGCCGAAGTCGAACACGTTTTGGCTCACGCTCACGCCCGCGCCAATACGGCTGTAGAGGACCGGGTTATTCAGTGCGCCCGCGCCAATGCGGCTTTCGTTATCGGCGCCGACGGCGGTCGTGTTCGCAACGGCGAACGGATATCGCGCCGAGCGTGCCTGGTCGATTCGCGTGTGAGCGGCAAGCGCATCCAGCTTCCCCGCTTCGATCGCCGGATGAATCGCAAGGGCAAGCGCCTCCGCTTCGGCGAGCGTCAATTTTTCGGGTGGTGGCGCGCCTGCCGCGGCAAAGCATCCGGCGAGTGCAGCAATGGCGATCCTCATGCCGTCACCTTCGCCTTACGGCGCCCATAGATGAGGTAGAAAGCCGCCGGTACAGCGAAGACTGTCAAAATAAGCGACGTCGTAAGCCCTCCGATAATCGCTTGCGCCAGGGGAGCGTATGCTTCGCTGCCCGTGCCCATTTTCATTGCCATCGGCAGCAACCCGATGAGTGTGGCAAACGAGGTCATCAACACCGGACGAAGCCGCACTCGGCACGCCGTGCTCACTGCCTCGCGAACCGGCATTCCCTCTTCCAGCAGCCGGTGTGTGAACTCAACCATCAGGATGCTGTTCGATACCACGATGCCGACCATCATCACGACACCCATCAGCGATTGAACGTTTAGCGTGGAGCCCCACAACAGGAGCGCTGCAATCACGCCGATCAGCCCCAGCGGTACGGCGATCAGAATGATGAACGGATCGACGAACGAGCGGAACTGCGCGACAAGAATCAGGTACAGCAGAACCACGGCAAGAATCAGCCCCAGCCCGAAACTCTGCATCGAAGCGCGCATGCCCTGCACCATGCCGCGAAGATTGACCCGCACACCGCGGGGCAACTCCATGCGGGAAATGATGCCGTCTATGCGCGCCGCGGCACGGCCCAAATCCTCTCCCGCCATGCTGACGTAAATGTCCATCACCCGGCGGAGCTGATAGTGATCCACTTCCGTGGGAGCGTCTATGCGGCGCACTTCCGTAATTGCGTCCAGGCGCGTGGGCTCAGAGAACCGCGCCGAGCGCAGGGGAATCGCGCGAACGTCGTCGATGCTTGTGATCTGCGATTCGGGATACTGCACGGTGAGCATGTAATCGTTGCCCGTCTTGTGGTCCACCCAGTAACTAGGCGCGATCATTTGGTTGGAAACGAGCGCCGTGATGACGTTGCTCACCACCTCTTTCTGCGTCAGGCCAAGTTGGCCGGCGCGAGTCCGGTCGATGTCCAGCTTGATAGCCGGATAGTCGATGTCTTGCGGAATATAGGTTTGGCTGACCTCGGGAATCCTTCGAATTTCAGCGGCGAGCCGCGTCGCGATGGCGTGCGTGACCGTCATGTTGGAGCCGCTCACCTGTACATCGATAGGCGCCGGGAGACCGAGGTTGAGCACCGCATCCACCAGGCCGCCCGATTGGAAGTAAGTCGACAAGTGCGGCGAATGATCGGCGAGCTTCTCGCGCAGGCTCGCCATGTACTCGAAGCTGCCCTTTCGGTGCCCCTCCTTTAGGCTCACTTGGATAAACGCCGTGTGCTGCGCCGAGTTCGGTGTGTACATCGAAGCGAAACCGGGGTTGACGCCGATGTTGGATACGATCATGCCCAAATCCTGGGCGGGAATTTCCTTGCGAATGAGATCCTCGACGCTGGCGATCTCCTGCGCTGTCAGCTCCAGGCGAGTGCCGGGTGGCGCTTTGACGTTGATTAAAAACTGGCCGGCGTCGGTACGCGGAAAAAAGGCAAGGCCGAGCGCTGGGTAGAGACTCATCGTGGCCACGAAGACAACCGCGATGCCCGCGAGCACGCTGGCGGGCCTACCCAGCACCCACTTCACACCTTGCTCGTATCGATTCAAGATCCGTTCGAATAGCCGGTTAAAGGCCGCGTTGAAGCGCTCGAGCCAGTTCCTGCGCCGATGCCCAACCTCCTCTTCGGCTTGTTCGACCGTGATAAATCGTGCGCTGAACAACGGCACCACGGTCATGGCGATCACGTAGGAAGAGACCAGCGCGATAACCACCGCACTGGCTAGCGCCGTGAAGAGAAACTTACTGACCCCGTACAGAAACACAACGGGGAAAAAGACGATAGCCGTCGTGAGTGTCGCCGCCAGAACCGGCAACGCCACTTCACGGCCGCCCTGTTCGGCGGCCTTGGCCGGAGCGAGCCCAAGTTCCAGGTGGCGATAGATATTCTCCAGCACCACGACGGAATTGTCGATGACCCGCGAGAACACCAGCGCCAGCCCGCCCAGCACCATCGTGTCCACCGTGCCGCCTCCGGCCGAAATGATCAGCAGCGTGGCGAGCGCCGAGAGCGGAATCGAAAGACAAACCGCGATGGTCGCGCGGAAACTGCCCAGGAAAATGAGGATCATCGAGGCTGTCATCACCAGGCCCAGAGCACCCTCGTGCATCAAGGTTTCAATGGCGCGCTTGACGAAGATGGACTGGTCAAAGACGACCGTGGCTTCCAACTGTTCGGGAACGTCCACCAGCTTGCTCACCGCCGCACGGATGCCGTCGACGACAGAGATCGTGTTTGTATCTCCCCCCTGCTTGAGGACGGGAAGATAGACGGAAGGCTGTCCATCCACGCGAACCATGTTGTTCTGAATTTGCTGCGCGTCCCGCGCCTCGCCGATATCGGCCACCGTGACAATACCGCCGCCAATAGCTTTGAGTGGAATGCGCGCAATGTCCTCGATGGTCTCGGCCTGGCTATTGGTGTAGAGGCTGTAGTCCAGCGGTCCGATCCGCGCATCGCCAGCAGGCAAAATCAGGTTGCTATCGTTCACCTGGCGCACAACATCCATCGGACTCAGCTGATGCGCTTCGAGCTTGACCGGGTCGACATACACCATGATCTGCCGGTAACGCCCGCCGAACGGCTGCGGCACCGATGCCCCGCCAACATTAGCCACCTGATTCCTGACCGCATACTGCGCCGCATCGCGTAATTGCGTTTCGTTGAGGCCCTCGCCCTTCAGCGTTATGAGACAGACAGGCAGACTGGAGGCGTCGAACTTCAACACAACCGGCGGCAGGGTGCCTGCGGGCAGGCGCCGGAGATTGGCCATTGCCAGGTTGGAGATGCTCGTAACCGCCGCGTCTGCGTCCGCGCCGGGCTGGAAGTAAACCTTGATGAGACTCACGCCCGGCAGCGAACGTGACTCGATGTGATCGATGTCGCTGGCCAGCGTAAAAAACCGTTCAAACCGGCCCGTTATGTCGGCCTCGATCTGCTCAGGCGGCATCCCGGCGTAAAACGTCGCGACCACGACTACTGGAATTCTGATTGCGGGAAACAGGTCGACCGGCATCCGTACCACTGCCGTTACGCCGACGACGGTGAGTACAAGGCAAAGAACAACAATCAGGTAGGGATTGCGGATGGAAAAGCCTGCCAAGTTAGTGGCCTCCCTGGACTTCAGAGACGGCGACAATCTTCGGCGACACGGGCGTTCCCGCTTTTAATCCCGCGTGGCTTCCGGTCACCACCAGGTCGCCCTCCTGGATCCCCGAAAGTACTTCGGAGTAATTCGGAGTTTCAAGTCCTATTTTCACGGAACGATCCTCAATTCGCCCCTTTGTATTCACGACCATCACTGAAGTCGTCAAACCCCGGCTCACTGCCTGCACAGGAACAGCCAGCGCATCCGGACGGCTCTCCAGCGCAAGTGAGGCATAGCCGTACATCCCCGGCCGGATCAATCCACCGCCGTTGTCGATATCCACCTCGGTATCCATGGTCCGTGTCGACGCCTTCAACTCGCCCGCAAAGCGGGCGACACGTCCCTGGAAGACGCGCTGCAAGGAATCGACACGAACCTCCACCGGGTTGCCGACGCGAATCCGCGAAACAAACGACTCGGGTACGGGGAGATTCAAGCGCAGGCGGTCCACCTGCGCTATCCGCACCACGGGCAATGCTTGGGATTGAGAGGCAGTGCCGGCCTGAATCATCGCACCTGTATCGGCATACCGTTTGGTGACTACTCCGCTGAACGGAGCAACGATCCGCAAATAGCCAATCATCGTTTTCACGCGGGCGCTGCTCGCTGAACTGACGTGCACTTGCTGCTCCAAGGCCGCTAACGCGGCTTTTGAGGTCGCCAACTGAGCTTCGGCCTCGTGAAATCTCGCCGCAATGGTATCGATCTCTTGCTGGGCGATCATTTGCGGCCGGGCCTTGGCCGCTCCCTCAATCCGGCCTAGCGAGATCTTCGTGATGTCAAAGGTGGCCTGCGCGCGATTCACCTCTGAGCGCGCCCGCACCACATCCAGTTCACTCCGCTTCTCTTTCGCCGACGCCTCCAAGAATTCCTCGGCAAACTCCGGCACTTCCAAAGTGGCGATCACCTGCCCCGCCTGCACGCGGTCTCCCATATCCACGGCGATGTTCTTCAGGAAGCCGGCCACCTTCGCGTGAACGTCCACCTCCTGGTAGGCGCGAAACTCGGCGGCAAGCTCCATCGAGCGCGACAACGCCCTGCGCTCGGCACGCACCACGGCAATCGATGCCGGCTTTTCCGCGGACGCCCGCGCCTCAGTCGCCGCCTGACGCTCGCATCCCACGCCAAACATCGTGCCCACCAGCAGCAGACCCGCAATTCTTCTATCTGATTTCATGGCCTTCCATAGTTCGCATTAGAGGTGTCAGTTCCCAAAAGCCGCTTGGATTCTTCCGTTCTGGATCTCATACAAAACGCCGCCGGTGGTATAGACTACCTGTTCCAGATTCCGCGGCGAATGGCCATCGCGATCCAATGGTTAACGGATGGCACAAAGGCATAGTTCTCAGTTATAACGGCAAGGGTGCCCTTAAGCCCATCCCCCCTAGACCTGGGATTCGCCAAGAATCCGGGGGAGAATCGAATAGAATGTCCCGTATGGCTAAAAGCACGAGCAGGTAGCAGCCAAACCCGTTGCGCAAAGCACTTCGAATTCGAACCTGGCCGGTGTTTCTGCTCGGCATCGGCTCGCTCCTCGCGCTGTCTTTTCTGCCCGGACTGGTCGTCCTCCGCCGCACCGCCACCATCTACCCGGAGATCCACCGTCTGCTCGAGGCGCAGCGGGAAACCCAGCGCCACTTGGCCGAGGTGGAGCGCCATGTCTATTTGGTAAGCATTACCGTTCGCGAAGCGCTGCTCGACTCCTCCGCTACCTCAGGCGTCATGTACCGCGCCAGCTTCGAGGACAACCGGCGAGAAATCCAGCGCCACTTGGCCGAACTGCGGCGGCTGCCCGCGCAAGAAGGAAAAGTTGCGTTGCCGAAGTTGGAGCGGGAGCTGGATGGCTACTTCGAAGCGATCGCCCACGTCTTCGAATGGACTCCCGCGCAGCGCACCGGGCGGGCGGTATTCTTCCTGCGCGAACAGCAGCGCCCCCGCCGCCGCACGATCATCGCAATTGCCGACGAGATCAGCCGTTTGACCGAGGCGTCGTACTCACGCCAGTTGGATCAAATGAACCAGGGACAACTTCAGTTCGCCGACGACTCCCGGCGCGTCATCGCGCTCGCGTTTTTCCTCGGCGTGCTGATTGCCGGCCTCACCATCGCCCGCATCGTCCACCTGGAGGAGCGTGCCGAGCGCCAGCGCAGCGCAACCGAAAGAGCCGAAGAGGAACTGCGCAGTCTCTCCACGCAATTGATGCACGCGCAGGAAGAGGAGCGCCGCACCATTTCGCGAGAACTCCACGACGAAGTGGGCCAGATTCTCACCGGCGTACGGATGGGTCTCGGCGGTCTCAGCCGGCTTCGTGACAATCCTGATGAGTTTGAACGGCAAAGCGCGGAAGTGAAGTCGTTGGCCGAACAGGCCCTGCGCACCGTACGCGATCTCGCCGTCGGGTTGCGGCCCTCCGTGCTCGACCTGGGCCTCGTGCCGGCGCTGCAGTGGCTGGCGCGGCGCTTTTCCAGCTACAGTGGATTGCCGGTTACCGTTCATGCCGAACCCACCGTGGGCGAAATGCCGGAAAACCACTGCATCTGCATCTACCGCGTCGTCCAGGAGTGTCTTACCAACGCCGTGAAACATTCCGGAGCAAAGTCGGTTCGCGTCGATATCGGACAAACAGATGGCATGCTGGAAGTCGCTGTGCGAGACGACGGAATTGGAATTTCCCCCACCCGCGCCGTAAAGGGCGGGCTCGGACTCATCGGTATGGAAGAACGTGTGCGCGAGCTTTCCGGGACGCTCCGCGTCGAGTCGCCCCCCTCCGGCGGCACTGCGATCGTTGTCCGTCTTTCTTTGCCGGAACTGCCGGACGGGGAGCCTTCTTGATTCGAGTCGTTGTAGCAGACGATCACGGCATCGTTCGCAAGGGCCTGCGGTTCCTCCTGCAGCAGGAACCGGACATTGAGATCCTTGCCGAGGCCGGCGATGGCCGCGAAGCCGTGCGATTAACGAAGGAGCACAAACCCGACGTGCTCATCCTCGACATCGCCATGCCCCATCTGAACGGCATCGAAGCGGCGTCCCAGGCAATGAGTGCAAGCCCCACAACCGGCGTCATTATCCTGAGCATGTATTCCGACGAAGAGTTCCTCATTCGCGCCCTGAACGCCGGAGCGAAAGGCTACCTGCTCAAGGATTCAGCCGAACCCGACCTCGTGCGCGCCGTACGCGCCGCCGCTCGCGGAAAAACTTTCTTCAGCCCCGACATCGCCCACATGCTCTTCGAAGA
>JBDTVQ010000009.1:0-41306 GCA_040007195.1 Acidobacteriota bacterium
GAATGCCGTTCGCGTTCCCTTCGGAATCAGCGTTCACCTTCGGTGGAATCCGCAGCATGCCGAACTCACTACTCAGGAAGCCGCAGACATGCTAAACGTCTCGCGCCCTTTCGCTTCTTAGCGGAGTGAAAATGGAGTGCCAAAAGTGGGAGTGAAAGGTGGCGGACGATTATCGCACCCGAAGCTCGAACATCGCTTCAATGTCAGGTCCCGGTTAACCCCAGCGATCCGAAATCAAAGGCAGTCATCAATTCATGAAGTGGGGGAACGCCCGACCTCCGTGTCGACGTGCCTTAGCGGGGCTCCGTGCTCAGATAGTCAGTCCCCTAAGCTGCAAAATCTGTCGACAATGGCGCGCAAACGATCCTCCAATAACCCGGATGTCGAATTTCAAATAGTTGCCGCCCACATGTGCTCGCGGATCTTGCCTGCCAAGTCGATCTTGCAAAGATAGGCGGCGAACATGGCGACGCCACCGAAGGGTGTCATCGCTCGCTGCATCTCGTGTAAGATCAGTCGCTCGCCGGAGAGCAGCGCTACGATCTCAACCCGGACCGGTTTGTCCTTCTCGCTTGGATCCATCCCTCCGTTGTCGCAGGCTTCGTCCACCGATGCCAGTGGTCAACTTTGGGATTCAGGTTTATCGGTCCGACCCGGAAACAAGTCCTGGCGTACGGGCTATCGCGGAGTCCGAAGCTGATCGAAGCAGTGGGAGCGCTATTGAGAATGGGAAATGGGCCAACCGCAAAAAAGACCCGATTACCTGGCGTTGGCGAGCGCGGCCTCGATTTGCTTCTTGCCGTCGCGGAGATAGCCTTCCTTTTTCGCCGCGTCGCCGCCGATCTCGAAGATGAGATAGCCGGTGTAGTTAATCTTGTTTAACAGCGCAAAGAGCCGCTGGTAATCGACGAAGCCTGTGCCAAGCGGCTGGTGTTCGGCCCAGGTAGCGGGCTCGATGTCGTGAATGTGGAAGTGAATGGCCTTCGGCCCAAGGGCCTCGACGATGGCCAGGGTCGTGTCGTTGTAAGCGCGAATGCCGGCGCGCGTACCGCGATCTTCAGGACGAACTTTCGCGACCAGTTCGGCATATTTGCTTTGGTGACCCACGTCTATGGTCGCGCCGACCGCCGGGTGATCGATCTCCTGAATGAGGCGGACGTAGTCCTTGATGGAAGTCGGATAACCAGTTTCCAGGGCAATCCTCAGGTTGTGGCGCTTGGCCAGGTCGCCCCAGCGCCGGAAGCGCTCGATCATTATGGGCCATTGGCTTTCGAGCGTTTGGCCGCCGCCGGATTTGGGGTGCAGCACCGCGATTTCGGCGCCGAAGTACGCCGAACCCTCGATCGCCGTGTCCACCACTTTCCCGGCCGCGGCCGCGACAGCCCCATCCTTGGCGAAATAGTCCTGTCCGGTGTACGGCAGGTGGGACGTCACGTGCGGAACTCCCTTGAGGGCCGATCGGATGGACGCCTTTTGCGTGGCGGTTAGCTCGTTGAAGACGAAGCCGGGATTCACGCCAGGCGTGGGATCGGGCTTTCCCATTGAATGGATCTCAATGATGGGAAAATCGATCCTTCGGAGCAATTCGATTGCTTGCACTATTCCATAGCCCGCGAAAGCCGTATTGGCTCCGATTTGCGCCGCTTTCAGTTTGGCCGTTGCCACTACGGGCCAAGCGGCGGCAACCGTCTGCAGAAATGTTCGTCGTTGCATATTGTTCTAGAAGGTGTACCGTAGTGCGATCTGAATTTGCCGGGAAGCAGTCGCGCTACTCACAAGGCCAAAGCTAGCCGAGGTATAGGTCGCGTTGGGATCCGACATGCTCACCGAGTTCGTGAGATTGAAAAACTCGCCGCGCAGGCTGAGAGCCTGTTGCTCGGCTATGCGAAAGCTCTTGGCTACGGACATATCGAAGTTGTGGCGTCCATCGCTATCCACTAGAAACGCACCAGCGTTGCCGAAGGTATAGATAGCGGGCATCTGAAACGCTCCAGTGTCGAACCACTGCTCGGGCGTGCGGGGGCCGGTATTGGGATTGCGGAGCACGTTTGGGCGCTGCGTGGTGACGCTGGTGTTAGCACGGTCCTGACCGATAATCACATTGACCGGGCCGCCGGACTGAAACCGGGCGATCCCTTCCATCGACCAGCCGCCAATTGCATAGTCGAGCGCGCGGTGCATGTTGCCTCCGAACCGGCGGCCATGGCCGAAGGGAAGCTCATACACGTAGGCGAACTGGAAAACGTGGCGCAAGTCCCAACTGGAACGCGAGTAGTCGGCGGCGCGATTATATGGATTCTGCGTCTTTCTCTCAGAAAGAGACGACTGATAGTCCATGGCGCGGCTCCACGTGTAATTCACCTGGAAGCTGAGACCTTGGTTGAAGCGTTTTACGGCGCTAGTCTGCAGCCCATGGTAGTTCGAGTTGAAATCGTTGAGGCCGCCGTCGATGTCGCCGTACTCCGGCATCAGCCGGCGCGACTGCAGCGGGGATGAGCCGGGGACCGTGGCCGCATTGATGGCAATGTAGCCGATCTGGCGATGATTGGAGGAGCCGACATAGCCGGCGTTAACCACGATCTCCGATGGCAGTTGGCGTTGGACGAAAAAGTTCCACTGCAGCGAGTAGGGCGTACGGTTGGTTGGATCCTGCGCCCATCCGCCTATTGCGGTTGTATTGTCGTAGCCGGGACCGGCATCCTTAATCGAAAGGTCGGGTTGTACACCGGTGTTCGACGTGAAGAATTGAGAAATAGTGTATGGGTAGAACTTACGCTTGTCCTGCAGTTCCTGGAAGAACGTCGAATTGTAGAAGATGCCTGCGCCTGCGCGGACTACTGTCAATCGGTCGATCTGGTAGGCGAGGCCGATTCGTGGCGCGAAATTGTTCCAGTCGTTAGTCTGGAGAGTCCGGCCGTAGCCGCCGGTACGGGCGGGTTCATTTACCCGTCCGCTGACCGGATCCGGGTTCGGATTCACGCTGCCCCAAAGCAACTCGCCGCTATATTTGCCGGCGGCATCGCGATTGATCCGCAAAGTCCCCACCTTGTCGCTGGTGTCGTAGGGCGGATTGCTGACTTCGTAGCGCAAGCCGAGATTAAGGGTAAGCCTGGACGTGGCGCGCCAGTTGTCTTGTACGAAGAAGTGGTATGCGTTCTGGCGTCCGTTCGTGGCGGCTGAACCTTGTCCGCGTGTGATGTTGGAAGGATATCCAAGCAGGAACGACGCTGTGCTGTGGCCGGTGTTGACGCCGGAGGCCAGTTCGGTCAGCCGCTGATCGAAAACAGCGGTGCCGTGCATGGGGGTCGATCCATCGTAGAAATATTCCCGCCGGCTGTAGGTTAACCCAAACTTCAGATTGTGGCTGCCATAGCTCTTCGTGAGCGAAGGAGCGAACTGATAGACATGATCTCCGGAGCCGACGCCCGATGCCGAGAGATTGAATTGGCCGGTTACGGTCATGACGGGCAGGGTTTCAAAGGCCGTGTTTGGCTGAAACATCTTGATGCCGGTTTTCTGAAGGTACTCCGAGCGTGTCAACAAGTTATTGTTCGTAATGGCAGGGATGAATGGTTCGTGATAGCCGAAATTAAACTCAAAGACAGAGGAGGGGGAAAGGACGCGATCCCAGGTGATCGCAAGATTGTGTGCATCGAAGCGGCTCTCGGCGGCGTAGCTGGGAAGAGCGGAGGGTGTGGTGGACTCGATCCGTTGATTGAGATACCGGAGGAAGAGCGTATCTTTGCTCGTGAGGTTGTGATCGATACGGGTAACGATGGCGTCGCGGTCGTTCGCCGAGGGATTCGTATTAACGAAATTTTGTGTCAGGCCGGCTCGATCCGGGAGCGGTACAAGCGTATCGACGATGAATCTCGACGCGGAATCGATCCGGTTCGTGGGAATGCGATTGCCCGCGAACGGCTGCCGGATCACCGCTCCGGTTGGACCCGCCTGGCCCGTCAGCGGATCGTAGATCAATCGCGGCTGCCCGGAGAAATCGCCATTTCGCTGATCGGCCGTGGGAACGGTGCTCAGAACTGTAGATCCGCGGCGGCTGCGGTAGCCTTCCCAGTTGAAAAACCAAAAGGTGCGCTCACGGCCGTTGTACAACTTCGGCACGACGACCGGTCCACCGGCGGAAACGCCGTACTGGTTCTGCCGGTAAGGCACCTTACCGCGGTTTTCGCGATTGGCGAAAAACTCGTTCGCATCGAGCTTGTCGTTGCGGAAGAATTCGTAGAGCGAGCCATGAAGGTCACGTGTACCCGATTTGGTGACCATGTTGACGTTCGCTCCGGCTGATCGGCCAAACTCGGATGTGGCTCCAGTCATGACGCGAAATTCCTGCATCGAGTCCATGGGCGGCGAAGCGCCCGGCGAGTTCATGCGGAAAACGTTGTTCTCCACACCGTCGAGAGTAAAGTTGTTGTCTTGCGGACGCTGACCGTTGATGGAGTAAAGATTTGTTCCTGAAATCGTCCCAGTGGACTGGCTCTTGCCACGGTCGCTGGTCCCAGGCAGCAGAAGGATCAGCCGCGTGTAGTTACGGCCATTGACGGGCAGGCGAGTGAGTTCGGCTCCGGTGATCGCGCCACCGACGGACGTTTCCTGCGTTTGAAGCAGTGGCGCCTCGCTGGATACCTCGACGGCGCTGGCCACATCGCCGATTTGCAATTGGAAATCGACCTTCACCGATTCCGCCACTCCCACCACAATACGAGCTTGGATACGTTTTTTGAAACCGCCTTTCTCGACGGAAAGTTGGTACGTCCCAGTGCCGATCGGAAAGAAGCGGTACTCACCATTAGGCGCCGATCTGAGATCTCGTTGAACCCCAGTGGCCGTGTTCGTGAGAACCAATGCGGCATCGGGGACGGCCGCGCCGGAGGCGTCCATGATGGAACCGAGGACGGACGAATTGGTGGTTTGCGCGTAGGCGCAAAGGGACAGGGACAGAGCCGTGACACTCGACAGGATCGATCGGGGAAACATAGTCTACTCCTAACATGGCCTCGTGAAGACTGAATGACAGCGCGAGAAGCTTTTCTTTTGAATCATGGCTTCCGCGCCGTGGTGGTTTTTAACGTCCGTCCATCGGACATGATCGTGATATCGCCGTGAGCCCAGGTGGCATAAACCTCCGCACCGCCTGGCGTGAATGCATCCGACGTCAACTCGAACGGATGGATTGTAGGATTGAGGTACTCTTTCAGGCTCGCGACGACGACAATTTTCGGTCTGGTCGCGGTAGCCATGGCTGGAGTGGAGTTTAGCCCGTGATGTGGCGCGATCAGCACGTCGCACCTCAACTTGTCTGCGCCGACGCTCGCCGGAAGCTTTGCGATTCCGTGGTTGTCGCCGGGGAACAGGAAAACATTGGCTCCGTGGCGCACCCGCAGGACAATGGAGTTGGAGTTGTATAGCGCGCTATCTTTCTTCTCTGGATCCGGCCGGTACAGGCCTTCGGGCGGCCAGATAACCTCGGCGTCCAACACCGGGTCGATGGTGATTTTCGCTCCTTGCCGGACGATGACCGATTCGCCTCCACCGGCGACGTACTGCTCCCGAATCTTTCGATAGGTTTCCAGTTCGGATCCACCGATCTCCGCATAACCGGCGTCCACCAATTGGCCAACCGGGAAGTTGTCCAGAATATGGACCAGTCCGCCAAAATGGTCGGAATGCGGATGACTGATCAGCACACCGTCGATAGCTTTTACGCCAGCTGCCTTCAGAAATGGCACGATTGTGTCTCGCGCGGCGTAGTATTCACCCTTCTGGTCTAGCCCCGTGTCGAGCAGCCAGGTCTTCCCGCTTGGCGTCTGGAGGACCAACGACAGCCCGTGCGTCTTAAAATCAAGCACCGTGACCTTGAAAACGGGTTGCGCGAGCAACCCACCACATAGAACAAGCCACAGCGAAAGCCGAATCCATATCCAGCAGTTCGCCGAAGAGCCGTCACATCGGGGTTGCCGCCGGCAAGTAACGTCAGTTTCGCTTTCGTTCGAAATCCGCTGCATAGGTGTCCGCTTAGTCGGAGGCGCGGCCCCGGTGCTGCCCAACTTTACGCGCCGACGACCTTTTGAACGCCACTGCATATTCGCATGGCTTCCGTGCAGGCACATGGATCTTCAACCCGCCGTCTTCTTGCTTCCACTGCACTTTGCCCATGAAACCGGGTAGTTGCACGTTGGGGATCTCGTCCAGCATAAGCTGCTGGACGAGACACTATCATCGCCTCGCAGCCGTGTCAAGAAAATAACGGCGATACATTGCAAAACGGTTTGCACTGCAGTATGGTGATATAAATTTCAAGACAGATCGTTTGCCGGCAAGTGCGCGAAGTATTCTCTTGGGTTGCGGGCGCGTGATTATTTTTTGCGCGAGGAGGCATTCCGATGAAGATTTTTATCGACAGCGCCGACGTGGATCGAATCGTCGAGTATCGCCAGCTGGGATTGATTTCAGGAGTCACCACAAATCCCCAGATTTGCGCGCGGTTCGTCGTCTCCAAAAGTCCGGTGGACCTGATCCGGCAGATCGTGGATGTGATGGAGGGTGCATACGTCTTCGTGCAAGTGATCTCGCGCGACCCGGCCATACAGGTGGAGGAGGCGAAGTTTCTCTCAGACCTGGGACCAAACATCGTGATCAAGGTTCCGATGGACCGGGTAGGAATGAAGAGTATTCCACAAATCGTCGAGGCTGGCTTACAGGTAGCGGCGACCGCGGTGAACAGCATTGGCCGGGCGATCGTAGCTGCAGAGTGTGGGGCTCACTACATGATCCCCTACTACGGTTGGTTGGAAGACACAATGGAACTGCCCACCGGGCTAATCAGAGACGCAGCAGCCATCTACAAGGCCCAGGGCTATGAAACACGGATTCACGTTTACTGTCGACGAGTGATCGATATCCGGGAAGCTGCGCTAGCGGGCGCATGGGGAGTGCTGCTGCAACCACAAGACCTAGAGCGATTCTTTGACCACGCTCAGACGGAGGTTGCCGTCAATGCCCACGCGGCGGCCTGGCGCGCGCAGTACGGCGAGACTTGCTGGCTCGACTACCGCGAGGCCGAAACGTTCGCCGGGCGAGTTCTCCAGCCGGTTGGCCGGGTGGGAGAACATTCGAAGGCGGATGAGCTATGACGCACCTCGACACACGAATTACGCGGCATTCTGCGCCGGGAGCTATGGCGGGAATCGCGGCCGCGGGGGCGGCCTCGGCGGTCTGATTCGAACCCACCTGGGAAACGCTGCAACAGTATCGCCGCCCGCAGTGGTTCCCCGACGCCAAGCGCGGCCTCTTCGCGCATGGGGGGCCGCAGAGCGTGCCGCGCCGGAGGGACTGGTACGCGCGCTACATGTGCATCGAGGGCAACCGGCAGTACAAGTACCGGCTGAAGCACTACAGCCCTCCGTCCGAGTTCGGTTACAAAGACATCATTCCGCTGTGGAAGGCCGAGAAGTGGGACCCGCAGACCCTGATCCGGAGGTACAAGCAGGCGGGCGCGAAATACTGCGTTGCGCTGGGCTGCCATCACGGCAACTTTGCCTGCTGGAATTCGAAGAACCACCGTTGGAACTCCGTGAACTTCGGTCCGAAGAAGGACATCCTGGGGCTGTGCAGAAGGGCGGCCCTGCAGGAGGGCTTGCGCTTCGGCGTCACCGAGCATATCGCGTATAGCTGGAACTGGTTCAACGTCAACAAAGGCGCCGACAGCACCGGCCCGTACGCGGGGGTGCCGCACGACGGCAACGACTCCAAGAATCAGGACTTCTATCAGGAAGCGCACGACGAGACGGTTCCCCACTATCCGATCCATCAGCCCGAGGTTTTCCAGCAACGCCGGTTCGACCGGATGGCCGTGAACAGGCACGCCATTCACGCAGCGCGACCGTGGAAGGTGCACGGCGAACGGCCAACGGTCGTGACAGCCGGCAAGTTGCTGAACGACCAGAGGAAACCGTTCACCACCCTCGACATCCGATTCACAACCAAAGGAAACGCCCTGTATGCGATCTGCCTGGGAGAGCCGGAACCGGACATCACAGTTCCATCGCTCGGCGGCGCCACGGGTCTGTGGACGAAGCCGGCCACACTGGTTCGCGTGTTGGGATCCGATACGAAACTGAAATGGAAGCGTGAGGCCGGGCACCTGTGAATTCAGCCGCCCCAGCAGTGGCCTTGCGACTACACCGTGGTGTTCGAAATCGTGCAAGATAAAGCTAGGCAAACGGCCACCAGGTACCGCCACCGATGATGAGCACCAGCATATCCACCAAGAAGAGGGTCACGATCGCCGATGTAGCCAGGAAAGTGGGCTACTCGACCACGGTTGTCTCGCATGCTCTGAATGGCTATGCGCGCATTAACGAGCAGACCCGGACGCACATTCAACAGGTCGCCCGCAAGATGGGCTTCCGGCCGAACATCTTCGCCCGCAACCTGGTGACCCAAACCTCGCAGTTAGTGGGCATCGTGGCACCGGGGATCGTGACATCCTTCTACCCTGAAGTGATTCTGCCGCTGAAGATCCGTCTGGAGGAGGCCGGCTACGGACTGCTCATCATGACCTCCGATGACTCGGATCAGGAGGAACAGCGGTCTCTTGACTTGCTTCGCGAACGAAAAGTCGATGCGTTGGTGGTAGTGCCCCACAAGAGCGCCAGGGATGGATTGAGGTACGACGAGATCGCCGGTGATAACACGCCTGTCGTCATGATCGATCGTTGGCTGAAAACCGAGAGATGCCACTCCGTTACGACGGACAACCTGGCTGGCGCCGAGATGGCCACCGGGCACCTGCTCGCTCTGGGGCACCGGCGGATCGGAGTGGTCAAGGCTCGGTCTCTCTGCTCCACGACCCGCGAGCGGATGGCCGGCTACAAGAAAGCGCTGTCGGCGGCTGGCGTCGCCTTTGACCGGGAGTTAGTCCATGTGGCCGCCTACAACATCGGTCGTGACCTCTGCATTCAGGGGGAAGACGTGCTGCACTCGCTGCTGAGGCTTGAGCGGCCTCCAACCGCATTGTTCATACTCCACGACGTACTTGCGGTAGGAATCATGAGCGCCGCCATTCGATTCGGCATTCGGATGCCGGAGGAGCTTTCCATGGTGGGCTTTGACGACGTGGAAGTGGTCAGGCACCTTCCGGTTCCATTGACCACCGTGGCCCAGGACAAGTTAGCCATGGGCCGCATCGCCTCGGAGCTGGTCTTACAGAGTCTGGCCGACCCGAAGACGGCAAAGCAGCACATACGCTTGCCGCCTCAACTGGTGGTGCGGAAATCCACATGTATGCGCGCCGGAGGCAAACTAGACCAGTAACCGCCGTGAGAGTGGTGTTGGTGGCGGAGCAAAACCAGACCTCCCGGATGCTGGTTTCATCGAACATTTCCAGCGAGTTGTGTTTTACGGCACACCTGTGAGGTATGCACAGTGGAGTTCTATGGGCGTGTGCGTCGATCGGTAATCGTCGGCTAGAAGGGCGAACGGGAGAAGGCGTGGCAGTTTGGGTTGGCGCGCGAGACGGTGTGCAAGGTGAGCCAGCGCGTGATGTTCGTGCCGCTGGAGCATCCGACTGGGGATGCGCCGGCCGAGTTTAGAGAATCCCCGGTGCGCTGAAAAAGATTGCATCGTGAAATCCGACACCCATCGCAAATTCTCCATCACTTTCAGGCCATACCAGATGCCGTGAACTCCATGCGGTCGCGGGGCTCCCAAGCTTGGCACAAAGTTCTTGCGTTACGTAACTTGATGGGGTCAAGGTATGCTGCAAAAATACCTCCTGAGGAAACTATCGAAACATGCGGCAAATCGAAAGCGCTTTCATAATCTTGCTGGCAATGGCCGCGACTCCACTGCAGGCGCAGGTGCCGCCGGGATTTCGTTCTCTTTTTACGGGTAACGACCTGCAGGGTTGGAAAATCCCCGATGGCGATGGCGGGCACTGGAAGGTCCTGGATGGAGTCATCGACTACGACGCGCGAAGCGAAGCGTCTGGCGACAAGCATCTTTGGACGGGGAAGTCCTATCGCAATTTCACGCTCCGTATCGACTGGCGGCTCAAGACCGCTCCGTTTCAATACAAAGGCCGCATTCTTCTGCCGGATGGGTCGGAGAAGCTGGACGAGAACGGCAAGCCCGTCATCGTCGAGTTTCCCGACGCCGATTCGGGCATTCTCCTTCGCGGAGGACCGCAAATAAACATCTGGTGCTGGCCGGCCGGATCTGGAGAAATGTGGAGCGTCCGGCGCGATCTCAAGCTGCCGGCGAATGTGCGCGCGGCCGCGATGCCCAAGGTGCACGCCGACCACAATATTGGCGAATGGAACACCTTCGAGATCACACTGATCGGCGACCGCGTGACGGTTATCCTGAACGGCCGGAACGTCATCGACAACGCGCAAATCCCTGGCATCCGTGAAACCGGTCCGATTGGCCTCCAACATCACGGCAATTGGAAAGACGGGCGATGGGCAGGACCACCCAGTCTCGTTCAGTTTCGAAACATATCGATCAAAGAATTATGAACTTCTCTCGCCGGAATTTTATTCGTCGAACGGCCTGCCTGGGCTCGGCACTCTCCACCACGCTTGCGGATCCTGCTCCAGTCGAGCCGTCCAGCCTCAATGCCTATTTCGGCGACCTGCATAACCACGGGAATGTCGGCTATGCGCAGGGTTCGTTGCGGCGGGTCTACGAGATCGCCCGCGAACACCTCGACTTCTTTGCCTACACGCCCCATGCGCACTGGAATGACATTGCCCATTACCCCGGCAATATTGAAGACAAATGGATCAACGGCTTCGCTGTAACCCGTGCGCGGTGGCCGGAAGTCCTTTCCATGGCCAAAGAATTCGATGCGCCTGGTAAGTTCGTGACTCTCGCCGGCTACGAATGGCACTCCAGCAACTGTGGTGACTACCACGTCATTTTCCCCGACCTCAACGCCGAGCTAGTCACTCCGGATGATCTCAAGGACCTGCAGAAGTTCGCAAAAAAACGTGGCTGCATCATGATTCCGCATCACCCCGCCGTCCGCCAGGGGCGGCGCGGAGCCAACTTCGCGCTACGAGATCCGAAAGTTTCACCCTTGCTCGAGATTTATTCGGAATGGGGAGATGCAGAGTCCGACCGCGCTCCTCATCCTTATATCCGCCACACCGAACCGGGCCGCTGGACCAAGAACACTTTCCAATACCAGCTTGCACAAGGGCAGCGATTCGGGGTTTTGGCCTCCACTGACGATCACCTCGGTTACCCCGGCGCATGGGGAGAGGGCGTGGCCGTCGTCCTGGCGCCTAATTTGTCCCGCGAGTCGATCATGGCAGCGCTTTGGGACCGGCGAACCTACGCAGTCACCGGCGATCGGATCGGGCTCCGCTTTTCCTTAAATGGCAATGTAATGGGCCGGGAGTTGCCGTATGCGCGCGAGCGTACGATTCAGGTATCTGTTTCGGGATGGGACCAGATCGACCGGGTGGAGGTTTTGAAGAATAATCGCGTCATCCATCGCGACTTTCCGATGGATCGCGAAACCTCCACCGCACGTTGGTCAAAGCCGGTGCTGGCCCGCTTCGAGTACGGATGGGGCCCATGGCCGGCGTTGGGCATCACCCGCGTCTGCGACTGGGATTTCCGCGTGCAAATTGAAAAGGGCTCCCTCGACGCGGTTCAACCCTGTTTCATCTCGGGTCCGCTCGAAGAGGACAGACGCGACAAGGTCCTCGAGAAAACCAAGCAAAGCGTCCGGGTGCGGTCGTTCACCGCGCTGCGGCAACAGGTGGAGGACCGTTCTCAGAAGGCGATCGTCCTGAAGATGCGAGGCGGACCGGATACGAAGCTCACCGTGAAGCTTGCAAAGCCCAGTGAACGCACGCTGACTATGACTTTTCGCGAACTGGCCGAATCGAGCGAGGCGCTGTCCACCGGCGACTTCCCACGCGAGTCTGCGATGCTCAACCGGATCGTGTTCAACGAGCACTACGAAACTTCCTTCCAGGTGAACGACACCGGAAACGGATCGCAAGCGGACTGGTACTACGTTCGCGTGGTTCAGGCTAACGGCCAACTCGCGTGGTCGAGCCCCATTTGGGTTGAGAAAGCGTGAGCGGCGGAACCTTCGAGTCCCGAGGTATAAACATGAACCAATCAACGCGACGCAACTTCCTTGCCGCGTCCGCTTTGTCGGCGGGCCGGGTGATGGGCGCTAATGACCGCATTCGCATTGGGTGTATCGGCGTCGGGATGAACGGCTCCGGGATGCTCAAGATCCTGATGCAACTAAGTGAAGAGCCTGGCGCACGCATCGAAGTGGCCGGCGTCTCCGATATATACGAGAAGCGCAAGAACTGGGCCAAGGAGACGGCGAAGCTGTCGGACCGCCAGATGCATCATGACTACCGGGAACTCATTGCCCGCCCTGACCTCGACGCCATCTTCATCTCAGTTCCAGACCACTGGCACAAACCAATGACCATGGACGCGCTGGCTGCCGGCAAAGACGTCTATCTGCAGAAACCGATGACCCTGACGATTGATGAAGCGCGTGAGATTTCCTCCGCGGTGAGTCGCTTGGGACGGGTTGTGCAGGTCGGCAGCCAGCATCTTTCCGATAAGCGCTACCACGTGGCTCGTGACCTGATCGCCGCTGGCGAAATCGGTACATTGCTGTGGGCGCAAAGCACGTACAGCCGGAATTCGCTCGAAGGCGAGTGGAACTACTTCATAGACCCGGAGGCTTCGGCGGATACCATCGACTGGAAGCGCTGGCTCGGCTCCGCGCCGAATCGCGCGTTCAGCGCCGAGCGATTTTTCCGCTGGCGCAAATATTGGGATTACTCCGGAGGCATCGCCACGGACCTCTTCTACCATCGTCTCGGACCGCTCCTGTTCTCGATGGGACCCCAATTCCCTTCGCAGGTGAGTTCTATGGGAGGAATCTACGTCCAGAAGGACCGGGAAGTCCCGGATACCTACTCCACCGTCGTCGAGTATCCGGATTTCTACGTCAATCTCTCCGGATCGATGGCGAACGCCGGCGCGCAAAAATATCTTCCGCAAGTAATTTACGGCAATAAGGGATCCCTCGTGATCGAGGATAAGCAAGTTCGCGTCGTCCCCGAACGAACCTACGCACCGGACGGAGCCGGATCGATCCATCCGGTGGAACAAGGCGAACTAAACCGCGCCCATACAGCGGATTTTTTCTCGTGCATGCGTTCGCGCAAGAGCCCGGTACTCGACGCGAAGCTTGGCTATCAGATCATGACCGCGATTCGGTTGGGCATTGATTCCTACCGCCAGAAGCGGACGATGCTTTTCGATCCGGCGACCCAAAAGGTTGTCGGGCATTCATCCGCTCGCCCCGCATACGAAGGCAACGGCACCAACCACCCAAGGGCAAGGCGGATCTTGTAATCGGTTTTCGCGGCCGGCCGCAACGCTCCGTGATCCGTCTTCGCACAGCGCGGCGCGCTTCCTGCAGATATTCGGCGCCAGCCAGGCATTCGGATTCGCGAGCCCTCGTCATCGCCCGCTGCGTGTATCGGCGGCCGCTCTCCAATCGGCGCAGCGCAACGGATCACGGCCGTCTTTCGCGTCGCCGGTTTCCGCGTGGCCCAATGCAAGCTATGGTATTCGATAAGTTCCTGCTGTCCGCCGACCCGGAATCGGTTGGTCGCAAACCCGGTTCTCAAGCTCCCGCCGGTCCCCGAATTCCAAAACGTTACGTAACTTGTAAGGTGATTCGGCTGCCCCTAAAATACCTGCCAGAGGATTAATGATCATGCATACATGGGCGGCTGGAGTTGTCTACCTACTCATCTTCCTGGCGGGAATTTCCAGCTCGCTCTTTGCCCAGGGCACGGGAACGATCCACGGAACCGTTCTCGATCCGAGCGGAGCCGCCGTCCCGGGCGCTCGAGTCACGGCAACGCTCGAAGGGCAGGGGCTGGAGCGCAGTGTGGAAACGGGCGCACAGGGCTACTTCACCCTTCCGCTTCTCCCCATCGGCGGATACGCGGTGCGTGTGGAAGGGGATGGCTTCAAGGCCTTCCGGCGAAGGAATATCAACCTCACGTCGAATGAGAACATCCGCGTCGACGCCAAGCTCGAAGTGGGCAGTGTGAGCGAGGAGTTGACTGTCACGGCCGCGGCGCCTCTGGTGGATAGCCGGTCCTCGCAAACCGGCACCCTGATCGATGCGCGGCGCGTGGTGGAACTGCCGATCAACGGACGAAACGTTGTCGGGTTGGCGGCCTTGCTGCCGGGAGCCACCAACATCAGCGCCCCGCAAACCACAACCGACGACCGGGGCGGCCCCACCGTTTCGATCTCAGGCTCGCGCACGAATCAGAATCTGTTCCTCTTCGATGGCGCCCACAACAACGGGCTGTTCCGCAACACCGGGATCAACTATCCGCCGCCTGATGCATTGCAGGAGGTCAAGGTCCTGACAAATTCGTTCAGCGCCGAGTACGGAAGGAACGCCGGGGCTGTGTTTAATGTCGTGACACGATCGGGCACGAACGAATTTCACGGCGCATTGTGGGAGTTCCTACGCAATCACACGCTAAACGCGCGGAACTTTTTTGCAGGCTCTGAAATTCCGAAGTTGATCCAAAATCAGTTTGGCGCCTCAGTAGGCGGGCCGATTATTCGCAACCGGCTTTTTTTCTTCGCCGCCTACGAGGGTTTGCGGATTCGCCCCGACGCGCTTGCCGCCAGTGCGTTTCCACTGACGGCAGCAGAGCGGCGAGGTGATTTTTCCCACCTGTCCAAGGCGATCACGGATCCGGACTCACGGCAGCCCTTTGCCAATAACCAGATTCCTGCCAGCCGTTTCGACACCGTGGCCAACAACGTCCTCACCAGGGGTTTGATGCCGCTGCCGAATCGCCCCGACGGCCAGTTGGTGGAAACGTTTTCAACGCCAAGCAGCAACGAGAACGTCTTGACGCGCATCGATCTCCACTTCGGCAGCCATACATCGCATCTTCGCTACAACTTCAATCGCGCTAATTCGGTCGGCACCGGCGGGCAGGTACCCAGTTACTACTCTCTGAATGAGAAGGTGACCTATCACAGCGCCACCATCGGCGACACCTACGCCGTCCGTCCGAACCTGCTCAATGAGTTCCGGCTCAGTTTCTACCGCAGCGATGGCGGCGCGACGACGAACAACCCCATTCACCTCACAGACCTCGGTGGGAACATGCCCGTTTTCGGGCCGAAGTACCCGCCCCTGTTTCGCATCTCGGGCCGGCTGGATCTGGGCGCCGCAACGGGTATCGTCGATCCGTTGGTCAACGAGTCTTATCAGATCGCCGACAGTCTGAATTGGATCAAAGGCGACCACGGAATCAAGACCGGCGTCGAGTTCATGAAGACCCGCTATCTCAACGTCGCCGCCGCGACGCTAAATGGCGACTTTCGTCTGACGGGGCAAATCACCGGTGATCCCGCGGCTGACTTTCTGCTGGGGCGTCCGGCGCGAATGGATCTCCGTACTCCGATGAGCGACCAAGGCGGCATCCAAAACGCCATGTATTTGTACTTCCAGGATGACTGGCGGGTGCGCCCGCGCCTGACATTGAATCTTGGCTTGCGATATGAGCTCCCTCACCCCTGGTTCCACGAGAACGATTACTGGCACACCTTCCGCCCCGGGCAGCAGTCGCAAGTGATTCCGAACGCTCCTGTGGGAATGGTATACCCCGGTGATCCGGGCATCCCGCGAGGCACCATCGCTACCGACAAGAACAACTTCGCCCCGCGCTTTGGGTTCGTGTGGGATCCATTCGGGAACGGCCGCACCTCGGTGAGAGGCTCCTACGGAATCTACTACGAGATGTTTAACGCCGATATCATTCAAAACGACGGTCAGCCATTCCGCTACACCTTCACCTATCAGGTTCCATACAGTCTCACCGATCCCCTCCGCGGGCAGGAAGTTCCCCCGTTGACGGTCAATGTGAAGGACCCCGTTTTCGTGGGTCGGCCGCAACTTTCCTATACGAATGCCAATACCCGTACGCCTTATGTGCAGCACTTTGGACTAAACGTCCAGCGGGAACTCCTTCCGAACCTCGCACTGCAGGTCGGGTACGTTGGACGGGTCGGACGAAAGGGGCTCCTTGTGCTGCCGGGAAATCCAGCAGTTTGGCAGCCCGGCGCAACGCTCGCAAACATCGACGCGCGGCGCATCTACCCCACGTTTGGCAACAACCGGGAAATCTCCGGCCAAGCCAATTCGAGCTACAATGCCCTCCAGGTCGAGGTTCAAAAGCGATTCAGTCATGGCTTCTCTTTCCAGATGGCGTACGCGTTTTCACGCTCCATTGACATGGATTCGGGCATCACCACCAGCATCGGAAATTCACCCCCAGACGCATTTAACCTGGGGAACCAGTGGGGTCTTTCCGAGTTCTTTGCCAAACACGTGTTCTCGACGTCGTGGATGTGGGACCTGCCCCGCTTCGAGTCGCAGCCGACAGCCGCCCGCTGGATCTTGGGCGGATGGCAGATTAATGGACTCGTCACGGCCCGCACGGGCTTTCCTTTTAACGTGACAAACGGCGCGGACGTAGCACTGGTCGGCACCACAACACAACGCCCCAACGTCGTCGGCGAACCCCGCTTGGCGGACAACCGGCCTCGCGGCGAGCAGGTCCTGGCGTGGTTCAACCGCGCGGCGTTTGCCAACCCTGCCGCCGGTACCTTCGGCAATACCGGCCGCAACGCACTGATCGGGCCGGGGGCCTTAAACACCAACTTGGGACTCTTTAAGAGCTTCCTGATTCCATCGACGGACAACGTGCGTGTACAGTTCCGCAGCGAGTTCTTCAACCTGTTCAACAACGTAATCCTTGGCAATCCAAACGGCGCCTTGAACGCAGGGGCCAATATGGGCCGCATCACCACCGCGGATCAGGCCCGCGTCATTCAATTCGCTCTGAAGCTCCTGTTCTGATGACGATGAACAGGCGCAACTTCTTGGCATTGGCGGGGAGTGGCGCGGCCGCCATCCCGTTGGGAGCCGCTCCTCCGCGCCCCAACATTCTCCTCATCCTCGGTGACAACCAGCAAAGCACCACCATCGCCAACCGATCCGTCTGCCGGACGCCCAACATCAACCGGCTCGCGGACGATGGCATGCTCTTCCATCGCGCCTATACCAACGCCGCGGTATGCAGCCCGGCGCGCAATGCTCTGCTCACCGGCGCCTTTAACTGGGCCTTCGGCACTTACAACCAGCCGGATAACTCTACCGCGATGGCCACCGATCCCTTCCCGGATGTGGTGACCTACGCGCAGCGATTGCGCGCGGCGGGTTACCGGCTTGGTTACAACGGCAAGTGGCATACTAGCGTGAGCCGTTCGCCACTGGATTTTGGATATCACGAAATCGGCGCGCCGGACCGTTACAGAGGCGCGATTGCGGATCTGCCGAGGAAGTTGGGGCTGAAAGAGCCCGGACAGGCGGAAGAGGGAAAAAGGATTCCCGCCAAAACCGTCTCATGGCCCGGGAGCCAGCCTTTTGGGCTCTGGGGCTATAGCGATTGCGAAGAGGAGCGTACGTTGTACGCGGAAACAGCCGATGCGGCGATCGGCATGATTCGGCGCTTCGCCGAGGGCGCCCAGCCATGGATGGTGGAAGTTCACTTCCCGGAAAGCTCTCGCGGATGGCCCCTCAGAAAGTATCGGGAGAGATATGATGCACGCGCCATTCCCGTCTCACCCAATTTTAGGGACAAGTTCGTAAACAAGCCCGCCATTCAGAAGCGGGACGCGGAAACCTACGGCTCCATGACTGATGAGGACTACCGCGAAGGCCGCGCGTTCTACTACGCCTCGTTTGAGCAACTCGACACGCAGGTAGGCCGCCTACTCAGCGCGCTGGAAGCTACGGGACAAAGCGATCGCACGCTGGTAATCTTTGCCGCCGACCACGGCGCTCCCTGGGGCGCCCACCACATGTGGATTCCCAACTTCGCCCCGTACGAAGAGCTGTACCGAATCCCCATGGTGATGCGCTGGCCGGACCGCATTCCGAAGCGATCGTCCTGCGACCGCCTGGCGCAGTTGCACGATATCGGCCATACGCTCATGGATGTACTTGGCCTGCCTCCGCTGCCGCACCCACACGGCGTATCACTGGCGCCATTGTGGAAGGAGCCAGCGCGGACCGGCTGGCGCGATATGATCCTTTGCCCGTGGTATGGCCAGAACTTTCCGATGATTCAGCGGATGGTCATCACCGCACGGCACAAGTACGTCTTCAACGCCTACGCCTACGATGAATGCTACGACCTGGAACGGGATCCATACGAGTTGCGGAATATCGCTCGCGATTCATCTCGGGCTGCGGTCGTTTCCGACATGCAGGCGCGGACGTACGAACTCATGAACCGCTTCCACGACCCATTTGGCGAAAAACCAAGCATACCGGGTAGCGTCCGATTCAATTTACAGCGCTACCTGCCCCAAGGGCGCCGATTGTGACCGACTCATGCGAATACAACTCATTTCAGCCGCTACCCTTTTAACTATTCTCTGCGGCGCGTCCGCCACCTTCGGCCAGTCAACGCCTTCCACTGAAGTTATCCGGCCGCCGGGATCGCTTGAACTCGTCGGATTGCTTCGTGACGACCGCGCGTTGAATCAGGCGCACGATGTCGAGTTAGAGGGCGATCTCGCGTTCGTTCCGGGGAAGGGAGGTTCGCTGGCCATTATCGATGTTCGTAGTCCCTCCGCCCCGAGACTGATCTCTTCCCTGGTCGATCCGGTGGAATTTGCGGATGCGGAAACGGTGCTGCCGATGGGGGACGTCTTGCTGCTGGGTACCCGCGATTTCTTCGCCATCGACATTAGCGATCCGGCGAAGCCTCGTGTGCTTAAGAAAATTGCCGACCGGCCGCGAATCGACCTCATCAATGGAATGGCCCGCTTAGGGAACCACGTCCTGACAGCCAACAAGTCTGGATACATCGGAGTCATAGACGTGGCCGATCCGAAGAACCCGAAGTATGTCGGGGCGCTCCATACGGCCGCCACCGGTGGTCCCCAAATGCCCCACGACATCGCCGTATGGGGAAATCATGCGATCGTTGTCGATTCGCAGCAGCATCAGCCAAGCAATGTTTTCGTGTATCGAATCGCCCAAACCGGATCGACCGAGCTGCTTCCCGTCGGCGAATGGAAGTTATCGGGCAAGGTGCCCAACGGAGCCAACTCGGAAGATTTGCAAGGAGCCAATCGAGTTGTGGCGTGGGGCGGCCGCTACGCCGGCGTCGGAGCGTTTCAGCCGGATCGTGTGGGCATCATTGACGTCACGGATACAACCCAGCCCCGCACTCTCGCCAACATGCCGGTTTGTGATATCGACGCCACCGGGATGGCTATCTACGGCTCCATGCTGTTGGTCAGTGGCGGGGAATGCGTGGAAGCAATCGACGTCTCCAATCCCTCTCGCCCCGTGTCCGTGGCGCAATATCGCGGCGGTCGTTTGTTTCCGACGCGCGGCTACGCAAAGAGTGGCAAGACGCCGCGTTACGACAACGGCCATGACCTGGTCTACCGCGACGGCTATATCTATGTCACGGCTCAGAACGACAATAGCCTCGGTATCCTGAAAATCACCGATCCCAAAATTCGTGCACTGGCTGGGGCTAAGTGAATCGCCGGGAGTTTGTTCGCGCAACCGGAATGGCGCCCATTGCGGCCAGCACACAACGTACTCCCACGGCCGAGTCCAAGCCCAACATCCTGCTCATCTGCGGGGACAACCAGCAGGCCGATACCATCGCCAATCGCTCCCTCTGCCGCACTCCGAACATCAATCGGCTGGCTTCGCAAGGGATGTTGTTCCACCGTGCCTATACCAATGCCGCCGTGTGCAGTCCGGCGCGCAACGCGTTGTTGACCGGCGCCTTCAACTGGCGCTTTGGAACCTACAACCACATTGACCAGGCTTGCTCGGTCTCAAACGACCCGTTCCCCAACGTGGTTACATACCCCGCCATCATGCGGGAGGGTGGCTACCACCTCGGCTACTGCGGCAAGTGGCACACCAGCACCGTCCGCATCCCCACCGACTTCGGCTTCCATGAAATCGGCGCGCCGGACCGTTACAAAGGCCTTGCGCGCGAAAAACTCATCCGTCAGGGCTCGGCCCCAATGGAGCGTCCGCGGCGCCGCACTCCGGTCCGCACCGTGCAGTGGCCCGGCACGAAGCCTTTCGGCCTCTGGGGTTACTCGGAAGGTGAGGTCGAGGAGACGGAACTCTACGAAACGGCGCAAGCCGGCATCGACATGATTAAGCGATTTTCCGCTGAAGGGAAACCGTGGCATATAGAGGTGCATTTCCCCGAGGCTTTCCGTGCTTGGCCGCTCAGGCGCTACCGGGAGCGGTATGAAGCATCGGCGATTCCGGTCGCCGGCAACTTTCACGATCCGCTCGATGGCAAGCCCAACATGCAGCGGCGGGAGGCGGACTCCTACGGCCCCGTCACCGGCGCCGACTTTCAGGACGGCCGAGCCTTCTATTACGCCTCCTACGAACAGATGGACGAACAGGTGGGCCGCATCCTCGACGCCTTGGAGGAAAGTGGCCAGGCCGCGAATACGGTGGTTGTGTTCACCGCCGACCACGGCGCGCCTTGGGGCGCTCATCGAATGTGGCTGCCTTGCTTTGCTCCCTACGAAGAGAGTTACAAAATCCCCATGGTCGTCCGCTGGCCCGGACACATCGAACCAGGCTCTGACTGCCGCCGGCTCGCACAGTTCCATGACCTTGGCCACACCTTCCTCGACATCGCCGGACTGCGGCCCCTCCCTCATCCGCACGGGGTGTCTCTTCGCCCGCTATTCCGGAATCCTGCAGCCAGTGGCTGGCGCGACATGATTCTCTGCCCGTGGTACGGCCAGGACTTCCTCATGATCCAGCGTATGGTGATTACCGAGAGCCACAAGTTCGTTTTTAACGCATTCG
The DNA here is from genome assembly GCA_040007195.1 of Acidobacteriota bacterium. Classification (GTDB taxonomy): domain Bacteria; phylum Acidobacteriota; class Terriglobia; order Bryobacterales; family Bryobacteraceae; genus JAFLBB01. The sequence goes on from JBDTVQ010000009.1 coordinate 20,999, forward strand.
ATTTTGACGAGTGCTACAACCTGCAGTCAGACCCCGGCGAACTCACCAATCTCGTCAACAGCAGCAGCCAGCGTGCCGTCGTTGACGATTTGCGCGCCCGATTGTATGAGTTGATGGCCCGCTTCGACGATCCCTACGGCGACCACGGCACGGCCGTCTCGTTTATGGCGCCCCGCTATCTCGATCGTGGCAAGCGCATGGCGTAAAGGCTGGAAAAGTCGATCACCCGAGCCAGTAGAACGGGTAATACGCCTGGTCCAGTTCCAAAAGCTTTCGACGGCCGCGCCGGCGGTCTCAAGCCAGGTGCAACTCCATGAGCAACTTCTGGAACGAAAGCGTCTCGCGCAAGGAATCGAACATCGGGTCGATCCTCAAGTCCACCAGCAGGAGATCGTTCGCTTCCACCCCGCGCCGCAACCAGTCGAGTGCGGCTCGGTGATCCCCTAAGCCAAGCGACACGATGGCAATGGAAACAGGGCTGGTGTAACGCCGCCCGGCTTCCTGTAGCAGAGTTGCCAGAACGCCCTGGGCAGCGGACTTCCTCCCCGCCTTCGCCATCGTGTAACCGGCAAGTGCCTGCACTACGGGGCTCGCACTGGGCAACCGAATCGCTCTGTCGACGCATTCTTGCGCCCCGCTGAGTCTTGCCTGCTGGATGTAGGCTTGGGCCAGGCGATAGTATGCTGGCGGGTAAAACTCATCCAAATCGATCGCGTCCAAATAATGCCGGACGGCCTGCTCATACTCACGCTGATAGTAATAGCTCACGCCCAAATTGGTGTTAACTACGGGAGATAGCGGGTCCAGTTCCAGCGCACGCCGCATCATAGCGATCCCTTCGCTCAATTCGCCCGTGCGGCAGAGCAGAAAGCCATATTCGAAATGGATGGTCGCACTGCTCGCATTCAGGTCGAGTGCCAACGCCAGCGAATCCTTGGCCATTCGCCAATCTCGTTCGTACAACTCACTCACCAGCCCGAGCGCCAGATGGCCCTCGGCTAGTCGTGGGTCCAACCGCACCGCCTTCATCGCTGAGGCCTTCGCCGAAGGCATTACGTCGTCCGGTGCGGAATAGCAGTACCAGCCCTGCAGCGACAACAATTCCGCCAACGCCGCGTGCGCCCGGATGTGGTTGGGATCGTCTGAGATGATCTGACCGAAATACTCAGCTCCTTTGCGCATGCCCACCTCAGTACGCCGGTTCAGATGGTGCCGGCCCTTCATGAACAGGCCGAGCGTCTCGGGATTGTCCACTCGTGTGGTGATAGATCCAGCCAGGTCGCCTGCCTCTCGACCCTTGGGGATATTGGCCGCAACAAATTCGGCGACGAAGCCGGGTATCGAACTGAGATCGTCGCGCGACACATCGAGCATCTTTGACCAGATGCAACAGCAACCGGCGGTCTCGACAAGTTGCACCGCCACCCGCAGCCGCTGCGCCAGTTGGCGCACGCTGCCTTCCAACACCACGTCTACCCGCAATTGCCTGCTGATCTCACGAAGGTCGAAGGCCGCGCCTTTGAACAATTGGGAAGAGTTCCAATCGATGACGCGCAGCCGCGTCACCTTTGAGAGCGCATGGATGGCCTCCTCCGCGATGCCGTCGCAAAGCAGTTCCAGCGACGGGTCTCCTGTAAGGTTGTGAAGTGGGAGAACGGCGAACCTCAGATCGCTACTACCCTTTGGCTGCGCGCGATTTTCACTGGCGGTTGAATTTCTCCGCCGCCTAAACGCCACGGCGTAGCTCCCCTTCTTCAATTGAAGGAGGACCGGATCCTGCTTTCCGTCCGTACGGTAGTAGTGGCGGAGCCGCGAGCGCAGGCGATTGGCAGCGACCCTCACATGAGTGTCGACTGTTGGATCGAACGACTCTCCCCTCTCGAAGACTTTGCTTGCCAATGTCTGCTCCCGAAGATCGGACTGGCCCGACAGTGATTGCTCCGCTATGTATCGTAGAAAACGGCTTTGTTGATGAGCGCTTGCGAAATGAGAGCTGGTGAGCACCCGCACCAACTGCTCTCGGGCCTCCTCGGGAGTGACCCGCTGAATTACGTCGTTGCTCGAATAATTCGTCATGGTAGGGCTACAAAATCGAGCAAACGGCATTAGCGACAGGCCGTCTGAAATCCAAGTTTGGAACAGGATATCACTGAGGGGTGCGCCACGGCATCCGCGAATGGCCTAAAAACCGAATCCTCAGGTCCCTCGCGCGTACAATCCCAAAGCGCTGTGGCGCATCTGCGGTGGGACCTGCACCAGATTTTCAAGGTGGCAAGAGCTGAGGGCTATATCGAACTTGATCGTGGAGTGAAGAAGTTGCTAAATGGTTCCCAATTCCTTGAAAAACTGGAGCGGGAGACCGGGGTCGAACCGGCGACGTCCAGCTTGGGAAGCTGGCATTCTACCACTGAATTACTCCCGCTCAACCCGTAGGTCAACTCAAGTGTAGGAAAGTTCGCTGGCCCATGTCCAGCGCCTCCCCCACCCGTTTACCGTCAGTCCTTGGGCAGCGTACCCGCCAGGAAAAACACCGTATAATCGGCCGCCGCCCCGCGCCGCGATAGCGGATTCGCCCGCGCAATGCGGAACGCCACCGGATCCCCCGGCTTCAACGACGACTGGATCTTGCGGATGTCATCCACGCTCGCCACAGGCTTCCGGTTGATCGACAGAATCGTATCGCCCACCTGTACGCCGATCTCCTCGGCAAAGCTGCCGTCAATCACCTGCGTCACGCGCACGCCGGAGCCGTCGCTATCCTTGATCTGCTCCTTCTCGGCCGGAGTCAGGCCCTTCACGTACAGCCCAAACTTCGCCTCCGCGGGCTCTCCCGGTTCCTGCTCCACCGGCGGCCGGCTCCGCGCAAAACGGTCCTTGAACACCTCGGAGCGGTCGCGCACGATGATCGCCAGGTCCACCGGCTTGCCTTTGCGATCGACCGTTACCTTAATGCTCTCGCCAATCGGCGTGTCCGCTACCCGCGCCACCAGGTCCTCGCCATCCTTCACCGGCTTGCCGTTCATGGCCACGATGATGTCTTCGGCTTTGACGCCCGCCTTGTCCGCCGGCCCGTCCTTTTCCACCTGCTCGACAATCACACCGTTCGCCACGCCCAGCGCCTTCAGCAATTCCGGCTTCTCCTGCCCGCGCGTCCACGAAATACCAATCGACCCGCGCGTCACTTTGCCATACCGCGTCAGCTGGTTATAAACCTTCACCGCCATGTTCACCGGAAGCGCAAAACCGATCCCCTGGTTGCCGCCGCTGCGCGTGGCGATGGCCGTATTCACGCCCACCACTTCGCCGCGAATGTTCAGCAACGGTCCACCGGAGTTCCCGGGGTTGATCGCCGCGTCGGTCTGGATGAACTTCTGAAACTGTTGCGCCACGTCGCGGCCCTGCGCGCTCACAATGCCCACCGTCACGCTCGCCTCCAGCCCGAACGGCGAACCGATCGCAATGGCCCAATCGCCCACTTGCACCGCATCGGAATTTCCCACCGGCACAAACGGCAAACTGCGGCCCGTGTCGATCTTGATCACGGCCAGGTCGGTTTCCAGATCGATGCCGATCAACTTCGCCTTGTGCTCCATCGGGTCGCCATGCAGCTTCACCTTGATCGAAGTCGCCTCGTCCACCACGTGATGATTCGTAATAATGTAGCCCTTCGGGTCGACGATGAAACCGGAGCCTTCCCCGCCGCCGCGCGGCTGCTGTTGCGGCGCCTCGCCCAGCGGGCTGTTCCGGAAGAACCGGCGGAACAGGTCCATGCCCTCTTCGCTGTTGTCCTCGTCGCCTTCGCCCGCCGGTGGACGTACGCGCTTCCCGGATGACTCCTGCTTGGGCTTGTACTCGGTGGAGATGTTCACCACCGCCGGCTCCACCTTATTCACGATCGCCACGAATTCGTTTTGCAGCTTCACCGGAGAGGGAATCTTCAGGGGAGCCGCGTCGGAGACGGGCTTGTCCTGCCCTTTGTCGGCACGCACCTCGGTGTGCATCAAGGTGCCTATCAGAATGCCCACCGTCAGCGTGCCCATAATGAGGGCAAGCGACATGATCTTCGGTTCGCGGACTCTTTGCTTCCAGTTCATGCAATCATCGGCCTCCCCTTGAGGCGTCACTCTCTGATTATAAGGTCGTTCGACAGCCGCGCGAATGCCCCTATCCAACATCGGCGGTTTGGACGGGTTTCGCCACGGGTTTCCATTCGACGACGCCCACTCCCGCCAGAATCAGCACAGCGCCGGCCGCGGCCGTCATTCCCAGCCGCTCGCCCAGCATCCAATAGGACGTCAGCCAGGCCGAAATCGGTTCCAACGCGAAAATCAGCGCCACCCGCGAAGGCGTTGTATGCTGCTGCGCCCACGCCATCACGGAAAACGCCAGCGCCGTGCACAACAGCCCGGTCACCGCCACGCCGGTCCACACAACCATCGACGGCCGGAATACCAGGGGTTCCGCGCCCAGGCCCGCCGCCATCCCGCACAACACGGCAACCGTCATCACCTGCGTCACCGCCAGCGCCGCGAATACGCCCTGCTGTTTCACGTAGTGCCCCACAATCACGATGTGAAACGCGAACAGCACCGCGCAGCCAATCGTCAGTCCATCGCCCAAATTCCAGTTGCCCCACGCCTGCCCCGGCGTCGCGAGCGTCATCAGCGCCGTTCCCGTCAGCGCAATCGCCGCCCCCAGCGCTTCCATCCAACGCGGCATGATCCGATAGACGAGCGCCATCAGAATCGGTACCAACACCACATTCAACGCCGTCAGAAAGCCCGACCGCGCCGGTGTCGTGTACCGCTGGCCATAGGTCTGCAACAGGTAGGCCGCCGTCAGCAACAGTCCGCACCACAGCCCGCCGCGCACTCCTTGCCGTCCGCTTCTCCAATCGAGCAACAGCGGCCGCCGGTAAAGCACCAACAGCACCGCGCCCGCCACCGCAAAGCGCAGCGCCACGAAAAGAATCACGCTCACATCGTCCAGCGCCTGCTTCACCAGCGTGAACGACGTGCCCCAAATGATCGTCACCGCGGCCAGCGCCCATTCGGCGCGTCCTGACGTGCCGGACTGCATGAATCTATCGCCGTCCGGTGATCAGCCGCGGATCCAGGTCGCCGATCAGCAACAACAGCAGCAACAACACGCGTCGCAGCCCCGTCTCCCGGCCCTCGGGATGGAACCACTCCGCCGGCGTATGAGCCCCGCCGCCGCGTCCCCCCGCGCCGATGGAAACCGCCGGAATGCCCAGCGACATGGGAATGTTTGCGTCCGTCGAGGCGCAGTCCAGTTGCGCCCGGATGTTCAAATGCCGGTCCACCGCGAGCAAATGATCGAGCAGCGGAGACGCCGTTGCCAGCCGCCCGCCCGGCCGCGAACCAATCTCGCGTACCTTCGCCGTCACGCGCGCCGCCCCGGAACCGCTGCGCTCCACCGTCACCATGCTGTTCTCGGATTCAAGCGCCCGCTCGAGCGATTGCGTCATCAGCGCCGCCATCTCGTCGATCCGCGCCGGGCTCTCGCTCCGCAAGTCCAGCTTCGCCTTGGCAAGCACCGGTATCGAGTTGATCGACGTCCCGCCTTCAATCAATCCGAAGTTCCACGTCGTGCGCGGTCCATCCGCATGAATGCCCGGAAGCAGCGCCGCGCTGTCGCAGAAGTAAGTAATCGCCCGCCCCAGCGTGTGAACCGGATTGCCCGTTCCGAAATCGCTCCATGAGTGCCCGCCCGGACCATCAATTGTGATCTCAAACCGCCGGCTCGCCAGCGCCGAAATTGTAATGTGATCCGTCGAAGGCCCATCCAGCACCACGAACGCCGACGCCCGCGCGCCCAGCCCCGCCGTGCGGCACAGGTACCGCATCCCGCTCAAATTCCCCTCGCCCTCTTCGCCGACATTTGCCACCAATACCAGCGGCAGCGCCATCCCCGACAGCGCCGGCGATTCTTCCACCGCCCGCCCAATTGCCAGCAGCGCCGCCAGTCCCGCGCCATTATCGGAAACGCCCGCCCCATGCAATCGCCCATCGCGCGAAGCAATAATGTCCTCGGGCACACGCGGCGCAAGAACCGTGTCCAGGTGCGCCGTCACCACCACCACCGGCCCCTTCTCCATCACGGATTTCGGCCCCGGCCGGTTGGCCACCACGTTGCCTGCGCGGTCCAACTTGGCGTCCCACCCCGACTGCCTCAGCTGCGCCGCCATCCATTCCGCCCGCCGCTGTTCCTGAAACGTCGGCGCGGCGATCCGGCACAACTCCGTATGCCGTTCGTTCATCCACTTCCGCTCACGCGCAAACCAGTCCAACGCCGCGCGCACGTCGGGTATTGCCGCCAGATCGGGGGCGCTAGGCGTGGAGACAGAACCGGAGCCCTGTCCCATCAAGGTGCCGGGCATGAACTCTTCAGTGTACCCCGCGCCGATTCCCGCCCATCTAAACATTGTTACGAGAGCTGTCACGCATACTCCTCGGCTACGGTTTAACGAGAATTTTTCGCGTGCGAGATATATACTAAGGGCAGAAAGCGAGCGCAATGAAACCGTACGTCAAGTTTGGTTTGCTCACCACTATCATCATCGGCACTCTGGCGTGGTTGGCCGTCGGAGGCATCAGCGATACCAAATCCTATTACAAGGAAGTCGGTGAGCTAAAAAAGATGGGCGACGAAGTTTACGTCAAGAAACTTCGCGTGGCCGGCGACGTAGCCGAAGGATCGGTGGCCCGCAGCGGCCACGAGGTTCGTTTCACGCTCAAACACGGCGAGTTCACACTGCCCGTTCTCTACGATTCGATGGATCCGCTTCCGGATACCTTCAAGGGCGGCGCGCAAGCCGTGGCGCATGGCAAAATGGGCCGCGACGGCGTGTTTCATGCAACGAAAGTCGACGCAAAATGCGCTTCCAAGTACGAATCAAAACCCGGCCAGAAGTACAAAGTTCCCGGGCAGACCGCACCACCCGTGAACGATACGAAAGCCTCGCTCTAGTCCGCCGCTGAAGGAGCACCCTAAGTTATGGAGAACATCGGCGCACTCTCGCTGATCCTGGCGTTCTGCTTTGCGCTCTACGCCGTATTCGGGTCGGTGGTCGGCAAATGGAAAAACCGCCCCTTCCTGGTGAAATCAGCGGAACGCGCCGTGCTCGCCCAATGGGGCTTGCAAACCATCGCCGCCGGACTGCTCGTCTACGCGTTGCTCACTTGCGACTTCCGCCTCGCCTACGTCGCCTCGCATGTGAACACGGCCATGCCCGATATCTATAAGTTCACCGCGTGGTGGGGTGGCCAGGAAGGCTCCCTCCTATTGTGGTCCTGGATTCTCGGCTCTTACTCAGCCGTCGTCGTCTGGCAGAATCGCAAAAAGTTTCGCGACATGATGCCGTGGGTCACCGCCACGCTGATGATCACCCAGGCATTCTTCCTGCTCCTGATCACCGTGCCGCTCTCGCCCTTTGAAGTGCTCGCCGTGGGCAAGGAAATTCGCGCCATCCCCGATGGCAACGGCCTCAATCCTCTCTTGCAGTATTGGTCGATGGCCATCCATCCGCCGATGCTCTACCTCGGCTATGTCGGCTTCATCGTCCCCTTCGCCTTCGCCATGGGCTCGCTCATCACCAAGCAGCCCGGCGACGGTTGGATCCAAACCACGCGCCGCTGGACGCTCGTCACCTGGCTCTTCCAAAGCTGCGGCGTGCTGCTCGGCGCCGGCTGGGCCTACGCGGTTCTCGGTTGGGGCGGCTACTGGGGCTGGGACCCGGTGGAAAACGCCTCCCTCCTCCCCTGGATCACCGCCACCGCCTTCCTGCACTCGGTCATGATGCAGGAGAAGAAGGGCATGATGAAGGTATGGAACATGGTGCTCGTCAGCGCCACGTTCTTCCTCTGCATCTTCGGAACGTTCCTCACGCGCTCGGGCGTCGTCAGCTCCGTCCACGCCTTCGCCCAATCGCCCATCGGCCCCTACTTCGCGATCTTCCTTTCGATTCACATCGCCGCCACCGCGTGGCTCATCCTCGATCGCCTCGGCTACCTCAAGAGCGAAGCGCAACTGGAGAGCGTCCTCTCGCGCGAGTCCAGCTTCCTCTTCAATAACCTGATCCTCCTCGCCTCCTGCTTCTCCATCCTCTGGGGCACCATGTTCCCCGTCATCAGCGAAGCGGTCACCGGCGAAAAGATCAGCGTCGATGCGCCCTTCTTCAATCGCGTGAATGTCCCCATCGGCCTGTTCCTGCTGCTGCTCACCGGTGTCGGTCCGCTCATCGCCTGGCGTCGCAGTTCGGTCGAAAGCCTCAAGAAGGCCTTTCTCTGGCCCGCCGTCGGAGGCCTCGCCATTTCCCTCGCACTCTTCGCCTGGGGCATTCACCACTTGTATGCACTGATGGCCTTCGGCCTCTGCGCGTTCGTCCTGTTCACAGTCGGTATGGAGTTCTTCAAGGGCTCCCGCGCCATCTCATCCAAAACCGGCCAGAACCTGCTCATGGCCATGGTCGAGCTCACCCACCGCAACACCCGCCGCTACGGCGGCTACATCGTCCACGTCGCCATCGTGATGATGTTCATCGGCTTCACCGGCTCGGCTTTTAATAAGGAACGCACCGTCGAGCTGAAGACAGGCGACGAATTCGACCTCGGCCGCTACCACATGCGCATCGCCGAAATTAAGCAAGGCGAGAACCCCAACTACGACTGGGGCCACGCCGTCGTTGAGGTCAATCAGGGCGGGCAACTGGTCGGTACGCTCGCGCCCGAGCAGCGCTTCTACAAAGCGGGCCAGGGCCAGCAGGCTTCCGTCGTCGCCATTCGCCGCCGCCTGTATGAAGATCTCTATCTGAACTTCGCCGGCATGCAAAACGGCAAGGTGATCATCCAGGCCTACGTCTTCCCACTGGTCGGTTGGATCTGGGTCGGCTTTGCCTCCCTCATCTTCGGCACCGCCATCTGCCTCGTGCCCTCGAAGGTGAAATACGAATTCGCCAAGACGAAGGTCATGGGAGTCGCCCAGGGCGTCGCCCAGGGTGTCGCCAAGCCTAAGGCGGTGTCGGGTGATTAAACGCTTCCCGCGCCTTCTGCTCCTGCTCGTCACCGGCTATCTCTGCATCGCCCAGGTGTCGAGCGACTTCCTTCCGCCCGACGTCCGCCGCGTCGGCATGAAGCTCGCCTGTCTCTGTGGCGCCTGCAATAACTCCGTGGGCGATTGCCCCATGATCGGCTGCCACTACTCGAATCCGGCGCGCGAACGCATCGCCGAAATGCAAAAGACGAGCAGTTCCGACGAAACCATCGTCGACGCTTTCGTCAAGGAACGCGGGCTGCAAGCCATGATCGTTCCGCCGAATCTCGGCTTCAACCGCCTCATGTGGTGGATGCCCGTCGCCGCCGTCATGCTCGGGCTCATCGCCATCTATGCGTGGGTCACGCGTATGAGAAAACCGGTCGCCGATGCTCCGCCGATCGATCCCGCCGTCCTGGAAAAATATCGCGATTCCATCGATCGCGACCTCGCCAAACTCGAATAATGCCGCTCACCATCGCCGCTGTTGCCCTCGTCCTCGCCGCTATTGCGTTCATACTCTTTATCCGGCCATCGGACCTGCCGGAACCCGAACCCGAATCGCCCGTCAAATATCTCGAAGAGCGCAAGGCCAGGATCTACGAAGGCCTCCGCGACCTGCAGTTCGAATACCGCCTCGGCAAACTCGGTGACGAAGATTACCAGCGCACCAAGCTCGACCTCCAACGCGACCTCGCCCAAACGCTAGCCGAAATCGACCTGGTGTCCAAGGGAGGCAAGGCATGAAGCTCGCTCTCTTCGCGCTCGTGTTCACGGCCGCGCTCCAGGCCGCCGTCGAAGGAGTTGTCATGAACGGCACCACCGGCAAACCCCAGGCCGGCGCTACCATGACGCTCTTCAAAATCGATCAAAACGGACCCAACGCTCTGGATACCATCAAGGCCGGTCCCGACGGTTCATTCAAATTCGCTCAGGAAGTCCAAGGCCCCCACCTCCTCCAGGCCGTTCACGAGGGCATGGTCTTCAACAAAATGCTCCCTCCCGGCCGCCCCACCACCGGCATCACCGTCGACGTCTACAACGCCACCACCAACGCCGCCGATGCCAAGGTCACCACCCACATGATCCTCCTCGAACCCACCGGTTCCGAGTTGGCCGTGAACGAGAGCATCATCTTTCAGAACGACAGCAAAACCGCCTACTACGACACCTCCAAGGGAACTCTCCGCGTCGCCCTTCCCAATGCCGCGGGCGGCAAAGCGCGCGTCATGGTCACCGGCCCCGCTTCCATGCCCATCGAACGCGTGCTCGAAAAAACGAAAACGGCAGGCGTCTACACCGTCGACTTTCCCGTCAAGCCCGGCGAAACGCGCTTCGACCTCACCTACGCCATGCCGCTCACCACACCCGGCAAGTTCGACGGTAAGGTCCTGCACGACGGCCCCGTGCGCGTCGTCGCCCCGCAAGGCGTCACCCTCACCGGCGACGTCAAGCAGTTGGGCACCGAACCGCAAACGCAGGCAGGCATCTACGAATTGACCGGCCGCACGTTTTCCATCGGCATCGAAGGCACCGGCTCCCTGCGCGCCGGCCGGCCAGGCGGCGAAGGCGGCGGCGAACAGGCCGAAGAGGATGGCGGCGCGGGCCTCCAGCAGATCCGCCCCAGAATCTACGTCCGCTTCAAAGAGATCCTCGCCCTCTCGCTTGCGGCTCTCATCGTCGGCTTCATTCTGCTCTATCGCAAGGGAGCGTCGAAGGCATGAGTACTGCCGCTCTCGACGTACGAGCGGTTTGGAAATACTTCGGCGACTTCCCCGCACTCCGCGCCGTCACCCTCGGCGTCGCGCGCGGCGAATGCCTGGCCATGCTCGGCCGCAACGGCGCCGGTAAAACAACGCTCCTCAAAATCCTCGCCGGCCTCTCCCTTGCCTCGCAAGGCGAAGTCAGCGTCTTCGGCGAAGCCGGGCGCACCGAAGCCGCCCGCCGCAAAACCGGCGTCCTCGGCCACGGCATCGGCATCTACGATGAACTCACCGCCCGCGAAAACCTCGAGCTCTTCGGCAAAATCTATAGCCTGCCCGATCCTAAGCGCTCTGCCATGGACTGGCTCGAACGCGTCGACCTCAAACACGTCGCCGATGCCCGTGCCCGCGAATTCTCGCGCGGCATGCGCCAGCGCCTCGCCGTCGCCCGCGCCTTCCTCCACGAACCCGAACTCCTCCTGCTCGACGAACCCTTCACCGCCCTCGACGACCGCTCCATCGCCCTCCTCCAACGCCTCCTCGCCGCGCGCCTCGCCGCCGGAGCGACGGTCATCATGTCCACCCACCAGCTCCGCGAAGCCATGGAACTGGCCACACACTGGGCCCTTCTCGTGCGCGGCAACCTCGTCCACAAAGGCGAACGTACTCCGGAGATCATCAGCGATCCCACCTGGGTCTACCGCAACTACGGGGAGGACTCCTAGTGGGCCCGGTATTCACCATCGCCTGGAAAGACCTGCGCAGCGAGCTCCGCACCAAGGAGTCCATCAACGCCGCCGCGGCCTTCTCCATGGTCATCCTCGTGCTCTTCAGCTTCGTGCTCGACATCGCAGGCGATGCCCGCGAATTCGGCGGCGGCCTGCTCTGGCTCGTCTTCGCTTTCGCCGGAGCGCTGGTCCTCAACCGCAGCTTCGCCCGCGAGCAGCCCAACGACTGCCTCGATACCCTGGTCGCCTCGCCCCTCCAGGGCTGGGCCCTCTTCCTCGGAAAAGCCATCGCCAATTTCGCCCTGCTCGGCATCGTCGAACTCGTGGCGCTCCCCGTCTTCGGCGTTCTGTTCAATGCCAATTGGGTGCAGTTCCCCGCATGGACCCTCGCCGTCTGCGCCCTCGCCACCTGGGGCATGACCATCATCGGCACCATGTTCAGCGCCCTCACCGTCAACCTGCGCCTCCGCGAATTGATGCTCCCCGTGCTCGTCTACCCGATGCTCATTCCCGTCCTCATGGGCGCCATGCAGCTCACCAGCGCCCTCCTTTCAGGCGAAGGCATCAAGGGCGACGACTGGGTTTGGGTGAAGCTGTTGATCGGCTTTGATATCATCTTCACCTCGCTTTCCTTGGCGCTCATCGATGTGATTCTGGTGAGCTAGGAGTACGTTTATGAAAAACAAAATCCTCATGGCGGCGGCCCTGCTGAGCGGTTTGTACCTGGTGCGAAACCTGTACATCATCCTCCTCCAGTTGCCCGACGAAGCCGCCCAGGGTGCGATCTACCGCATCATGTATTTCCATGTGCCCGGCTGGATCACCTCTTTCTCGGCCTACTTTCTCGCCGCCGTGGCCAGCATCTGGTACTTGGTGAAGCGCGATCCTCGCGCCGACGAATACGCCGTCGCCCTCACCGAAGTCGGTACCATCTTCACCATGCTCGGCCTCGCCACCGGCATGGTCTGGGCCCGCATCATCTGGGGCGTCTGGTGGGTCTGGGACCCCCGCCTCACCTGGGCCTTCATCTGCTTCCTCATCTACGCCGGCTACCTCATGCTGCGCAAGACCATCGACGAACCCGGCCAGCGCGCGCGCTTCGCCGCTGTCGTCAGCCTATTCGCATTTGTCAGCGTGATCATCACGTATAAATCCATCGATTGGTGGCGAACCCAGCACCCCGGCGCCGTGCTCAGTTTCCGCACCGGCGGCGAGCAGCGCATCGATCCGGCCATGGAGCACATGCTCTTCCAGAACTGGTTCGCGCTCACGGCCTTCGCTGCTGTCATCATGATGCTGCGCCTCGGCCAGGAACGGATGCAGCGCGAACTCGATGCACTCCGCCGCTACACGCACAGTCTTTAACGGGCGATACTCATGGACCAACGAAATTTTCTATACATGTTCTACGGCTTCGCGGCAGCGTGGTTTCTGCTTGCGGCCTACGTGCTGACTTTGGTCAGCCGTGAGAGTAAGCTACGCAAGGAAGTCGACAACCTGAAGCGCATGATCGAAGAGCGGGAGAAAAAGGCATGAATCGTAGAAGCTTGATGAAACTGGCCACGTCGGCCGGATTTGGGTCCTTGATGACCACGCGCGAAGCCGCGGCCCAGGACAAGATCGCCAAGGCCACGCGCGCCATGCCGTCGCCCAAGATCAAAGACATTCAGGTCATCGCCACGGCCCCCACCGGCCTGCGCCTGATCGTCGTAAAAGTCATCACCGACCAGGACGGCCTCTACGGTTACGGCTGCGGCACCTATACCCAGCGCGCCGACCTCGTCGTCCCCGCCGTCGAAAAATACTTGAAGCCTCTGCTCGTCGGCCGCCCCGCCGACCGCATCGATGACACCTGGCAGATGTGCTACAACTCCAGCTACTGGCGCAACGGCCCCGTGCTGAATAACGCCATCTCCGGCGTCGACCAGGCCCTGTGGGACATCAAAGGCCGCCAGGCCGGCATGCCCGTCTATCAGTTGCTCGGCGGCAAAATGCGCGAAGCCGTCGACGTCTACCGCCATGCCTCGGGCTCGGAAATCCAGGAGACCATCGACAGCGCCAAAAAGTTCATCGAAACCGAAAAGGTGCGCCACATCCGCGTCCAGGTCGGCGTCCCCGGCATGGAAGGCTACGGCGGCCGCGGCGCTGGCGCCAAGGCCGCCTCGCTCCACAACGATTCTGTCTACGAGCCCGCCGCCTACATTCGCCGCGCCCTCAAGCTGTTCGAAGAGTGCCGCAAACAACTCGGTGAAGAGATCGAGCTGTGCCACGACGTCCACGAACGCATCACCCAGAACCAGGCCCTGCAGTTCGCCAAGGACGTCGAAAAGTTCAAGCTGTTCTTCCTCGAAGATCCCCTCTCGCCCGAAGACATCGCCTGGTTCCGCCTCATGCGCCAGCAATGCGCCACCCCCATCGCCATGGGCGAGCTCTTCAACTCGCCCCATGAATGGACTCCGCTCATCACCGAGCGCCTCATCGACTACATCCGCGTTCACGTCTCGCAGGCCGGCGGCCTCACGCCCTGCCGCAAAATGGCCGCTCTCGCCGAACCCTTCGGCGTCCGCTCCGCCTGGCACGGCCCCGGCGACGTCTCCCCCATCGGCCACGCCGCCAACGTCGCCCTCGACCTCGCCATCTACAACTTCGGCATCCAGGAATGGAGCGGCCTCGACAACCCCCGCCTCAACGAAATCTTCACCGGCATGCCCACCTACAAGGAAGGCTACGTCTACGCCAACGAAGCCCCCGGCTGGGGCATCGAGATCGACGAAGCCGCCGCCAAGAAATACCCCTTCGGCGGCCAGCAAAACACCTCGCGAGGTGGCGGCATGCCCTCCGGCCGCGGCGCCCTCAACGGCGGCTGGGGCGTCGTCCGCCGCCGCGACGGCACGGTAATCAAGCAATAGTCCGCGCGCGGGCCGGAGCTAAGATGTCTCCATGTCCACCCCGGCCCGCGTCCACTTCGAACACGCCAACCCCATCCTGCGCATCGAAAACATGGAAGCCGCCCTCGCCTTCTACGTCGGCAAACTCGCCTTCGTGAACGCCGAATGGGGAGGCCATGACTTCACCTGCGTCACCCGCGGCGGCGCCGCCATCTATCTGTCTCTCGGTGACCAGGGCCTCGGCCGCGCCTGGGTGTGGGTCGGCGTCGAAGATGCACGCCGCCTGCACGGCGAACTCCTCGCCGCGGGCGTCGCCATTCGCATGCCGCCCACCAACTACCCCTGGGCTCTCGAACTGCACGTGGAAGATCCGGACGGCAACGTCCTGCGCCTCGGCTCAGAGCCCGATCCCGAACTGTGAATCCGCAACCACCCACTTCCACCCATGGCACTACCGCGCCGCCGCCGATAGCCCCGCGAACTCGGCAGCCCCCCAGACACCCCCGCGAATCACCCGGCGTTCCCGCTAGCCCACCACTTCCCGCAGCCGCCGCCCAATCGCCTCCGGATCCTCCGGCCGCAAACACGCCGGACTAAACCCAATCACACCGCTCCCCGCCTGCGAAGGATCCACATGAATCGAAGGCGTGCCATTCTGCAACGCAATGCACACCTCCATCCCGGTCATCTTGAACCCGCGCTCGAGCGTCACGACAAACTTCGGCGCCCCGCCGCCCGCGCGCACTTCGGTCCGCGCATTGCGCAGCGAACCGGTCGCCGAATCCAGCCGCTTCACAAGTCCCAACAACCGGTTGTTGCGCGCTTGCTCATCCTCGGCCAGAAACCGCCGCAGCGCCACCAGCAGGCCCACCACGGTTTCCTTGCCCACCTTGCACTGCCGGCCAATCCCGTGCGGCGGCAGCCCCACCAGCCGGCTCTTATCGATCAAACTCGCCGGAGGCGACCACTGCTCCCACGAAATGTCCAGGTCCAGTTGCTGCATAATCGCCGACATGATCAGGTCCCGCCCGCCACACAAAATGCCCGACCCCTGCGGTCCCCCAATTGCCTTCCCGCCCGAGAACGCCACCAGGTCCGCCCCGGCCGCAAGAAACCGGCGTAGGTTGCTCGCCGGAGGCAGTTGCGCCGCCGCATCCACCAGCAGCGGAACATGTTTCGAATTGGCCACCCGCGCCACATCCTCGATCATCGGACGAGCGTTCGAGTTGGCCACATAGACAATCGCGGCCGTCCGCTCCGTCACCGCCGCTGCAATCTCCCAAGGCTCGGCATCCCGAATCCCCGCGCCCGCAACACGGTCCGGCAAACCGGCTTCCACAATGTGAACGCCAGCCGTGCGGATCGCATGGTCATACTGATTGCGCTGGCTCCGCACCATCACCACTTCATTCTTCATCCCACTGGTATCGGGCAACCGCGCCATCTTCGCCGGGTCCAGCCCCGCCACACAAGCCGCCGTGCCCAGCATCAGCCCCGCCGCCGCGCCCGAAGTAACAATGCCCGCCTCGGCCCCAGTCACCTCCGCGATGATCTTGCTCGCCGCCGCCTGAAGTTCAGCCACATCGACGCAATACTGCCCCGCCTCCTGCATCGCCGCCGTAACCTCCGGCGCCAGCAACGCCCCGGAAACACGCGTCGAAGTCCCCTTCGCATTGATAATCGTGCGCGCGCCAATCGTGTCGTAGATGCTCATCGCTTACCCTTGCATCATCGCACGCGGCCACCCGCCACAACCGTATCCCCCGCGCCCTATCCGCAGACCCGAAGGCCGCACCGGCGAACCCACAAACCTCGCCGCCCGCCGCCCCCGTCCCTGCATCCAAGGCAAGCCCATCAAGACCCTAGATTGTTGCTAGCCTTCAGTGCCAAACTGGCGAATACTAAAGCGGTACGATCTCAATTCTTAGGACGACCGCAATTCGTTCAAATCGATTTTGCCAATTTTGCTTCACTCCATGTTTCGCGTGCAGAAATCACGGAACACCAAACAACCTCGCGGCAGCGGCACTCCGCGGCGTGACCTTAAATTCCTCGCCGTCGAGCCGGAACTCGATCTCGTAATTGGAGAGCTTCGGCGTCGGCCAAGATTTGAGCTCGGCATCCGGGCGCAGCTTGATCCGGCCATGCCGCACATAAATCCGCACCCGAAGCCCGCCCCGCGCTGCGTCGTCAAATGAGACTCGATCGATGTGCTGCGTCTGCACTCCTCCGAGCATGTGATCATCGTAGCTGTCTGCCATCAATACAACACTGCGCCACGCGAATTTTGGCTTCACAAAGTCCACCACATAGAGGCCGTGAACGCTGTGGCCCATTCCTCCGTCTGTCTCCTCGCAGAAAAGAATTTGCCGGCCCGTCACCAACGGCACGCGCCGGCAATTGCGTGTGATGATGCCCGGCTTGTACCAGACGGGTTCCCATTCACCCGATTTCTTAGTGAGCAGCAACGTGCCGCCCCAAAGCGAAGGGTGGCTTTCGCAAGCGAAGCAGTTGATTGCGACGTCCTCGCTTGTGGGCGAAAGAAAATGACCGAAGAGAATGCCATCGGCCTCCCACAAAACGTACGGCATCCACGGATAGCGTCGGGGGCGGTGGCGGGACGCGAGAATCTCCTCCATCGAACCATCTCCGCAGCCCACAGCCTTCCGGCCTTCTGCCATGACAGTTCGCACTCCTTCGCCGCAAACGCGCTTCAGCAGAGGCAGGACGATCTTCTCCTCCGGCTTGGCGACCTCGGAAGCAAATGTCGGCTGAAATCGATCCGCCGCATCCGTGGAAAATGCCACTGCTAACAGCAGGGCGATTGTTGCCGTTAGCGACCCCCGCGAGCTGCTCACTATTGGGTCCGACATTGGATCCAACATCATAGGACAGCGCTCCCGCCCGAGGCAATGACCACAAATGCCCGTCCAAAGCCTCCAATCCGCCTTATCCGCGTGCATCTGCGTCCATCTGCGGCCAAAAAATCAGCCCCCACGAACCCCGCACCCACCACCAATCACGGCACTTTTCCACCAATTTCCCCCACCCCCACAACCACATACACCCCACCCCGCCGCCGCCCCGCCCGCCCCCATGCAACCCTCGAAGATGAACACTCTAAAAAAGCCCCTCTCTGAGGCCAAACTCCGCGCCAATCGCGAGAACGCCAAAAAATCCACCGGCCCCCGCACCGAAGCCGGCAAGGCCCGCTCCGCCCGCAACGCCATCACCCACGGCATCACCGCCCGCGACATCACCGCCCTCGGCGAACACTACCGCGCCCTCCCCGAACTCATCCAGCACTTCACCAACTCCTGGAACCCCCGCAACCCCTTCGAAGCCGCCCTCATCAAGCGCCTCGCCGAACTCCAACTCCGCCTCGACCGCTGCGCCCGCATGGAAACCGGCCTCCTCGACCTCGACATGCCCCCCGTCACCTCCGTCGACAGCCACGAATCCATCAACTCCGCCCTCGCCAACTCTTTCGCGAGCAACGAAGGCAAATTCAACGTCTTCTCCCGCTACGAAGCAAATCTCTCCCGAGCCTTTGACCGCACCCTCAAACAACTCCTCGCCATCCGCAAGCAAGACCTCCGCCCGCGTACCGCTCCTGACGAAACAAACCCAAAACCCGTTGAAGATATTCAACCGCCGCCCCCCGCCGAACCCAATTCCCAGGACATTCGCTTCGATCTCAACCCGCCCGCCGGCCCCGCCGACGCCCGCAATCGCCGCCACGGCAACTTCATCCCCTTCCCCGAACGAACTTCTCCCCCAGTGCGGCTCATCTGGATCGACGAATACGGAAACGAGCGCACGGAACTCGGCCGATATCCGTCGAACCCGAATGAGACACAATGTCCATAGTGAACCGCCGCTCGCTCCTGCTCTCCGCGCTCGCCCTCCCGGCTCGATCCGAACCCCTTCCCCGCGACACCGGCTACCGCGGCATCTGGTATTTCAATCAGCCCTCCGGCGACCGCTACGTCTACAAATACTCCGGCGGCTTCGCCACCTACCCGCAACAACACGCCCCCATCGCCATCTACGCGCCCGCTGTCCGCAAGACCTTCTTCGTCTACGGCGGCAGCGCGGACAATCTCGCCGCCAAGCCGCAGCTCCTGCACATGGTCTCCTACTACGATCACTCGACCGGCACCGTCCCGCGCCCCGTCGTCCTGCTCAATAAGGAAACCGGCGATGCCCACGACAACCCCGTCCTCTCCATCGACGACGACGGCTACCTCTGGGTCTTCTCTCCCGCCCACGGCACCTCGCGCCCGTCCTACATCCACCGCAGCCGCCGCCCTTACTCAATCGATGAGTTCGAACTCGTCACCAAAACCAACTGGTCCTACCCGCAACCCTGGTACCTCCCCGGCCGCGGCTTCTTCTTCCTCCACACCCGCTACCGCCCCGTCCAGGGCGGCACATCATCGGGCCGCGCCCTCCATTGGATGACCAGCCGCGATGGCCGTAAGTGGTCCGATCCGAACTTACTCGCCTTCGCCCAAATGGGCCACTATCAGATCTCCTGGCCCTACGGCAATAAAATCGCCACCGCCTTCGATCTCCACCCCTCCCCCACCGGCCTCAACGGCCGCACGAATATTTACTACCTCGAATCGCCCGACATGGGCCAAACCTGGAACACTGTCGACGGCACCAAAGTCCGCCCGCCCATCCTCTGGGATGAGCACCCCTCCCTCGTCCGCGACTTTCGCAAAGACGGCCTGCTCATCTACCTCAAAGACATCCAGTTCGATTCCGAAGGCCGCCCCATCATCGCCTTCCTCGCCAGCCGCGGCTATCAATCCGGTCCCGCCAACGGTTCCCGCATTCTCTGGACCGCCCGCTGGGACGGCGCCACCTGGCTCTACTCCCGCATCACCACCACCGACCACAACTACGACCACGGCTCGCTCTACATCCTCTCCGACCAGCGCTACCGCTACATCGCCCCCACCGGACCCGGCCCGCAGCCGCACTCCACCGGCGGCGAAATCGAAACCTGGGAAACTTACAACGCCGGCGCCGACTGGGCACTTACTTTTCAGCACACGAAGAACTCGCGCTATAACCACACCTACGTCCGCCGCCCGCTTAACTTCCATCCCGATTTCTCCGCCCTCTGGGCCGACGGCAATCCGCTCGCTCCCTCGCCCTCGCGCCTCTACTTCGCCAACACGCGCGGCGAAGTCTACGTCTTGCCGGATACAATGACCACCGATCAGGCCAAGCCCCTGATCGTCAAAGCGCTACCGTAACGACACCACCGCAAAGGACACACGTATGGATATCCCACGCCGCGAACTCGCCATGCTGCTCCCGCTTCTCGCCGCCCACGCCGCCGAAGCGCAAGCGAAAACCCTCCCCGCCAAAACTTACCGCCACGAAGACCTCCCTGTCCGCGACAACCCCAACGGCAACAAGGGCCGCGCCATCCTCGACGGCGAAACCCATACCGGTTATGCCGTCGAGATCCACGAAACCGAACTCGCCCCCGGCAACATGCCCCACGCCGCCCACAAACACGAACACATCGAAGTCATGCTGCTGCGCGAAGGCACCCTCGAAGTCACCATCGACGACAAGGTTTCCACGCTCGGCCCCGGCTCGGTCGCCTTCCTCGCCTCAAACTGTTTCCACGGCTGGAAGAACGTCGGCACAACCCGCGCGTCTTACTTCGTCATGGCGCTTGGCCGCAAACGCGCCTGACGAGCTTCGCTGGTCCCAAGTCCGGGCTGGCTCCTCAGATAAGGTCTCATCGCCAGCGGTGCTGAAAAGCCTGATGTAACAGAAATTTGACAATAATCGAGCGCATGCTATGCTTCCTTGGCTCCAGAGGCTCGTCTGGCGATGGAACCAGATTGAACTGATGTAGAGCCTGTCCGATGAGAGCGTGATGGCACTGAACTGTGGCGGTACGCGATTT
>JBDTVQ010000010.1:0-40739 GCA_040007195.1 Acidobacteriota bacterium
TTAGTCGAGGTTCAGAACCTTGCGGACAACGCCGGTTTCCTTCTCGATCTTCTTTTGGAGCATCATGATGGCGTAGATCAGCTGCTCAGGGCGCGGCGGGCAGCCGGGGACGTAGACGTCGACCGGGATGATCTGGTTGACGGGGATCAGAGCATAGTTGCTGAAGACGCCGGTCGAGGTTGCGCAGGCGCCCATGGAGATGACCCACTTCGGTTCGGGCATCTGTTGATAGAGTTGGCGGACGACCGGAGCCATTTTCTGCGAGACACGGCCGGCGATGATCATCAGATCCGACTGCCGGGGTGAGCCGCGGAAGACTTCGGCGCCAAAGCGGGAGATGTCGAAACGGGACGCGGTCATGGCCATCATCTCGATGGCGCAACAGGCCAAGCCAAAGGCCATGGGCCAGATCGAGTTCTTACGTGCCCAGTTGATGGCGGCGTCGACCGTAGTCGTGAGGATGCTGTCTTCAAACCCCGCCTCGCCGATTTGTTCATTGCGGTCGAAGATGCCTTCGGAGGAGCCCAGTTGTGGCCGATATTCACGCAGTTCCATGTGCCTTTGATTATCCCACGACGCTTGAGCCTAGTTCCAGAGGCCGACCATTTACAATAATGAAACGGCCAATGCTCGAAACCACTCAACCGGAAAGTACGGAACAGGACTTCGGCGCGAGCCTGCGAGCCGCGGCGGAATCATTTGGAATTCAGCCTGAGTATTGGGACATTTTTGGGAATCGGCACGAGTTGACGCCGGAGTTGGCGCAACGCCTATTGCAGGCGATCGGCTTGGATGCGAGCGACGAAGTGTCGTTACGGCAGGGGCTCGCCGAACGGACTCGACAGGAGTGGGAACGAATGGCTCCGCCCGTGGCGGTGGTGGAGCAAGATGCCTTGCACGTGGCACTGAAGGCTCCGGACGAACCGGGAGCCATTCTGCACTGGCGGTTGGAGTTGGAAGGTGGGGTGAGTGAGGAAGGGCAGGTCGAGTGGTCCTCGCTGAAGGCGCTGGGTTCACACGCGGGCCAGCAGGAACGTGAATGGACGCTGGTGAGCATGGTCCCGCTGGGATATCACACCCTGCGGCTGCACTGGAAAGGCGTCAAGGAGTCCTCACGGCGCGCGAACATGCGCTTGATCGTGTGTCCTTCGCGCACCTATCTGCCGCCGTTTCTCGAACGTGGCGAGAAGCGGGCGGGGCTGGCGGTGAGCCTATACGGCGTGCGTTCGGCGAAGACGTGGGGATGCGGAGACTTTACGGCGCTCAGCGGCATTACCGATTGGGTTGCGCACCGGGCGGGCGGCAGTTTCGTTGCGCTCAATCCCCTGCACGCCATCTTCAATCGCCAGCCGTACAACACCAGCCCGTACCTGCCAAGCACGATTTTCTATCGCAATTTCCTCTATCTGGACATACCAGCTATTCCCGAATTAGCGGGAAGCGACTGGGCGCAGCGTCTGCTGAAGAGCGATCGAATCCGCAAGGAAATCGAGGAGCTGAATCAGAGCGAGTATGTCGAATATGAGCGTATCGCGCGGTTAAAGCGGCTGTTCCTGCTGTTGGTGTTTCGTGATTTCTATCGCTCGGATTGGGTGCGGGAAACCGAGCGTGGCCTGGCATTTGCAGGCTACATAGCGAAAGAAGGAGTGCGCCTCGAGGAATTTGCGATGTTTTCCGCGCTCGACTATTGGCTGCACAAGAAATTTCCAGAGGTGTGGGTGTGGCCAGAGTGGCCGGAAGAATATCGGCAGCCGGGCAGCTCGGCGTGCCGCGAGTTTCAGCGCACGCATCCGCGGGCGGTGCTGTTCTACAAATTCGTTCAGTGGCAGATCGACCAACAAGCGGAGGCTGCGCAGAAACACGCGCTGGACCAAGGCCTGGAGATTGGGTTGTTCCACGACCTTCCCCTGGCGAACGATCGTTGCGGAGCAGATCTGTGGTCGGCGCGGGACTTCTTCGTTCACGGCTGCCGGGTGGGATCGCCGCCGGACGATTTTTCGCCGAATGGGCAGGATTGGAGTTTCCCACCGCCGGATAAAGAGCGGCACCTGGCGGACGGCTACCGGCGCTTCGCCGATTCGATCCGGCTGAGCGCGAAGCATGGCGGGGCATTGCGGCTGGATCACGTGATGCGCTTGTTCCGCCTGTATTGGATTCCCGATGGCTTCGATGCACGGGTGGGGGCGTATGTACGCGACAACGCCGAAGACCTGTTACGCGTGCTGGCCCTCGAAAGCGTCCGGCAGAAGATGCTCATCGTGGGCGAGGATCTGGGAACCATTGAGCCGCGCATGCGCGAGATGCTCAACCGCTTCGGCATTCTCAGCTACCGGCTGTTCTACTTTGAACGGCGCGGCGACGGCAGCCTGATTCCACCGGCGGAGTATCCGCGGCAGGCACTGGTCAGCTCGACTACGCACGATCTGCCGACATTGGCCGGCTATTGGAGCGGGCGCGACATTGAAGCTCGCGAGCGTGCGGGATTGCTGTCGAACGACGGCACGGCGGAACGGATGCGCGGCGAACGCGTGCGCGACAAGCAGCACATGCTGGATGCCCTGCACGAACAGGCACTGCTGCCGCCGGACTACCCGCGCCGGGCCGAGGATCTGCCCGAGCTAACGGGAGAGTTGCACAACGCAATCACGGGGTTTCTCTCGCTGACCCCGTCGATGTTGATGACCTTGAATCAGGAGGACCTGACCAAGGAGATCGATCAACAGAATCTGCCCGCCACGACGCATCAGTATCCGAACTGGCGCAGGAAAATGAAATTCACGGTCGAGCAGTTGCATGAGGACCGGCATGCAGAGGATTTCGCCCAGATGCTGCGGCACTGGCTGGGGCGATCGGGGCGTACGCCGGAAGCGGACGGTTAGAATCCGACGAATTGCACTTCTTCTTCGAGGGTGATGCCGAAGCGGTTTGCGACGCGTGATTTCAAGTCGGCAATGAGAGCGCACAAGTCGGCCGCGGTTCCCTGGCCGTCGTTGTAGACGGTGTTGGCGTGATAGGTGGCGACCTGGATATCGCCACGGCGAATCCCTTTCGCGCCGACCTGTTCCAGCAGCCAGCCCGCGGGCAGCTTGCCTTCCACGACGACGCCCGGCGGCAGCGTGCTGGTGATCGACTGCGGGAGCGAGGAAATGAGCAGGTTTTTGAAAATGCTTCCCGCGCAGAGCATGGAGGGTGGGTACTTTGCGTCCCGCAGCGAACGAATCTCCTCGGCCCGCCGGCGCATCGCATCGGCGTCGCCGGGATGCATGGTGAGCGTGGCCGAAAGAATGATCCAATCTTTATTCCGCTTGAAGATGCTGTCGCGATAACCGAACTCGCAGCCGGCGCCGTCGATGCCTCGCAGGACACGGCCGTCGTAAAAACGAACGCCCTCGATGCTGGCCGCAATTGCATTGCCGTATGCTCCGGCGTTACCGTAGATGGCGCTGCCGACCCAGCCAGGAATGCCAGTCATTGTATGAAGGCCAGACATCCCCTCACCGACCGTGAAATCAACGAGGTCCTGCAACCCGGCGCCGGATTCTACGTAGATGGATTGGTCGCGCCGTTCAATTCGCGAACCGGTAAAGCGCAAGACTACGCCGTGGAATCCATCGTCGGAGGCGATCAGGTTGGTGCCGGCGCCCAGAACAAGCCAGGGGAGCCCAATGGCGCGCACGGCGCGCACGGCGCGCAGGAACGTGGCCTCGTCGCCCACCTCGGCCAAAACATTCGCTTCTCCGCCGA
Organism: Acidobacteriota bacterium; assembly: GCA_040007195.1. Lineage (GTDB taxonomy): Bacteria > Acidobacteriota > Terriglobia > Bryobacterales > Bryobacteraceae > JAFLBB01. Next base: position 3,745 of record JBDTVQ010000010.1, read on the forward strand.
TTTGGAAGCGGGTCAACTCCGCGAGGGGAACACCTTCCCGGACGTGGAGCCCCAGTCCACGAAGATGCTGGGCGAATTGTCCAATCGAAGATGTCCTCTGCAAGGCTAGAATTATTTAGTATAACGAGGTCCCTTATATGATTCCGCCCGAAGGTGTGCAATTCCTGCGCCAATTGAAGCGAAATAATAATCGCGAGTGGTTTCAGGCGCGTAAAGAAATTTTCGATGAGAAATTGCGAGCGCCCATGGAGTTGGTGGTCGATCAAATCAACTCAAAGTTGGCTGGGTTTGCGCCCGAGTATGTGACCGATGTGAAGAAGGCGGTCTTCCGTATTTACCGGGACACCCGCTTCAGCAAAGACAAGACTCCGTATAAAATACATCTCGGCGCGCTTTTTCCCAAACGTGGAATGGCCAAGCTGTCCGGTGGTTCGTTTTACTTCCATGTCGCGCCCGAAGGGGTTGTGGTCGCGGGCGGCGTGTACTTCGCCGATCCGAAGGCGCTGCTTCAATTGAGGAACCATCTGAGCGAGCACCACTCTGAGTTGGAGGCACTTCTGAAGCCAAAGGGTGTGAAGACGATGTGCGGCGAACTTCATGGCGAGGGGCTGAGCCGTCCACCGAAAGGCTTCCCGGCCGACCATCCGGCGATCAATCTGATCAAGAAGAAGCAATGGTACTTCGACGTGACACTCGATGCTGAAGAGGCCACGAAGCCGGCGTTCGCTCAAACACTCGTCAAGAGATTTCAAGCCATGTTGCCGGTGGTGGAGTTCCTGAACCGGGGACTTGCTCCCACGGCGCGGCCTCAAGACCGTTTGAGGTAAGAAGACTTGTTACAAGAGGTAAGGAACGAGGTGCGCGCGGCCGGGGAGCTTGATGCTAATCTAACTGTGGGACAGCCCAAAGCAGTTAGTTGAGGGAGTCTCCGCACGAAGCATTGGATGGTTGGGGAAAGGGTGTTCGTGCGGAGACTTCGCCCCTCAGGTGCTAGTGACGCACGAATTGCAAAAGGGTTTTGTCTAGCCCGATCAATTTACTTCTTTTTTTCTGAGGGCCGGAGTCTGCCCGCACCCAAGGGGTTCACGAGGCGCTCAACATCCCAACAATTGCGTTGAGGAAGATGGATCCGAGCGCCGCCGGGATGAGAATCTTCCATCCGATATTCATAAGCTGGTCATAGCGGAAGCGTGGAAACGTACCTCGGAACCAGATCATCATGTAGACGAATCCACTTACTTTGAACAGGAACCAGAACGGTGACGATATGGCCCGGTTCACGGCCGGGATGAGGATCAGCGCGGCGAGCAGCAATACAAGTGTGGCGACGGCGGCCATACCGATTGCATGCGGCCGCCAGGTCAACTTGCGCACCAGGCGCAAGCTTCCCAGTCCAACTGCAAGCAATAACAAGAACGGGAAACCGTAGTTGAACGGTACCTCAAGCCACGGAACGCTTGAAAACGGCCTGAGCCAGCCGCCCAGGAAGAGCGTGACGGCAACGGACGACACAACGAAAATGTTGGCGTACTCAGCGAGGAAATAGAGCGACCAGCGGAAGCCGCTGTATTCGGTGTGGAACCCGGCAACGAGTTCCGATTCGGCTTCGGGGAGGTCGAACGGGGCACGGTTGGTTTCGGCGACGGCCGAGATCACGTAGATCACGAACGGCACCACCATCAGGCCGTAGTTCTCGAAGATGAACCAGATGCCGCGCTGCTCCTGCGCACGGACAATGCCCGTCATGCTGAGGGTGCCGGCGGCCATGACGCCGGAGAGAAGGGCCAGCGTGAGGGCGACCTCGTAGCTGACCAATTGCGCTGCGCTGCGAAGTGCACCCAGTAGCGAGTAGTGACTATTGGACGACCAGCCTCCGAGAACGATGCCCAGGATCCCAACCGAGGACACGGCGGAGATGACCAGTAAGCCGACATTGACGTCGGCGACATAAAGACCGCTCGCGAAAGGGATGACGCAGAACGCGGTGAGGCCGGTAAAAGTGGAAATGATGGGCGCAATCCAAAATATGGCCTTATCGGAATCGGACGGAATGATATCTTCCTTGAGCAGGAGTTTCAAGGCGTCGGCGAGGGGCTGCAGCAAGCCGTGTGGTCCGACGCGCATGGGGCCAAGACGCACCTGCATGTCGGCAAGTACTTTGCGTTCGACCAAGACTATGTATCCGGCCAAAAGTGGAAAGACCAGGATAATGACGGCGGTGAGCGCGAGTGGCGTGAACCAGGGGTTGGCGGTGATGGATTGCAGCAGTTCCATGTTGGGCTACCTAAGCAACGATGTCCCCGCGAATTGGACGATCGGTTCGGGATAGAGGCCGATGGCCAAAGTGGCTGCGGCGGTGATGAGAAAGCCGAGGCGCGCTCCCCAGCCCGGTATGGCCGGCAGAAGTTGCCCCGGCTCACCCACGAACATGGTTCGCACAATACGGAAGTAGTAATAGATGGAAACGGCAACGTAGAGAACGGCGGCAATCGCCAGCGCATAGTGGCCGGTCTCGACCAGCGACAGAAAAATGTAGTATTTGGCGATGAAGCCGGATGTGGGCGGGATGCCTGCCAGGGACAGAAGGAACAGGACCATCAACAGTGCATGCACGGGCGAACGGTGGATGAGCCCGCTGAGGTCGTCGATGTCGTCGCCGGGCATACCCTTCTGCCGCAGGGCGATTAGGACGAGGAAGGCGCCGGTATTCATGAACGTGTAGGTGAGCAGGTAGATCGAGATACCGATGAGGCCGGTCCGATTGCCGGCGATCAGGCCGAGGAGAACGTAACCGGCGTGCGAGATCGAACTGAAGGCAAGCAGCCGCTTCAGGTTCGATTGACTGAGCGCGGATAGGTTGCCGATGGTGAGGCTGAGCACGGCAGCGATGGACAGCAGCGGCTCCCAACTGATGCGCTGCGCGCCGAAGGCACCCGTGAGAAGGCGTACGAGTAAAGCGACTGCCGCGGCTTTGGAAGCAACGGACAGGTAGGCGGTGACAGGCGTGGGCGCCCCTTCGTACGCATCCGGTGCCCACATATGGAAGGGAGCGGCGCCGACTTTGAAGAGGAGTCCCACCGAAGTGGTGACTAGAGCGAGCAACAGTAGAGGATCGTTGGCTGGGCGCTGCGAAAGGTCGGAGGCGATTTTGGTGAGGCGCGTCGAACCGGAAAGCGTGTACAGCAACGAGAATCCGTAGGCGAGGAAACCACTTGAGAATGCGCCGAGGAGCAGGTACTTCATCGCCGCTTCGTTGGAGCGGCGGTCCGAGCGGAGGAATCCAACGAGGACGTAGAACGTGACGGACATCAATTCGAGCCCGATGAACAGGGTAACGAGTTCGGTGCCCGAGGCGAGGAAAAACATGCCGCACTGGGCCATAAGCACCAGTCCATAGAACTCGCCGTGGTGTTCATCCTCCACTTCGAGGTAGCGATAGGAAATGAGAGCGACCAGAATGGCGGCCGCGGCGAACATTGCGTTGAAGAAGATGGAAAAGCCATCGACGACCAAACCGTCGGAGAAGGCGTGGAGCGCGGGGAGAGATTGATCGTCGAGAAACCGGTACTGGCGGTAGAGCGCGACACACGCAAACACTTCACCCAGCACGGCGAATAAGATCAGCCAACGCTTTTGGCGAGGTTTAGGAAGAACGAAGAAGTCGAGCAGCAGAATCGAGCAGCCGAACAGGGCAAGCAACAGCGCGGGCAGTAGGGCGAAATGGTCCGAGGGTGTGTAGTATTGGCTCACCGCGAGCCTCCCGCCTGGGTCGGAGTGGCTGCGTCCGCGAGGATGGGTACGGTGCGGCGCTCCTGAAAATAGCCGGGCCGGACCCGTTCGACAATTCTTGCAACGGGGCGTTCGATCATCTCAAAGTGCGGCTTCGGGTAGAGCCCGATCCAGAGCGCCCACACAATGAACGGCGCGAAGACGGCCAGTTCGCGCACGGAAAGGTCGGGAAGGTGTTCGTTCTTGGGGTTCGTCATCTCGCCCAGCATCGTGCGCTGGTAGAGCCAAAGTAGGTACGCAGCGCCGAGTACAACACCCGGAACGGCAAGCGCGGCCCAGAGGCGGCTAGCTTCGAATGCGCCTTGCAGGATGGTGAACTCGCCGACGAAGCCGTTGAGCAAGGGAAGCCCGGCAGAGCTCAACATGGCGAATGCGAAGATCGTGGCGAATAGGGGCATCCGGTGTGCCAAGCCGCCGTACTCTCCGATCTCGCGCGTGTGGCGGCGTTCGTAGGCGACACCGACGATGAGGAAGAGCATGCCGGTCGAGATGCCGTGGTTGAGCTGCTGAATCACGCTTCCGGCAATCCCGTTCGGGTTCATCGAAAAGATACCGAGCGTGCAGAAGCCGAGGTGGCTCACCGACGAATAGGCAACCAGGCGCTTCCAATCGTGTTGTGCAAGGCACACGAGCGCGCCGTAGAGGATGCCGATGAGCGACAAGACCGCGAGAATCTGGACGATCGTCCGATCGACTGAGGCCTGCGGCAGCAGTGGAAGCGAGAACCGAAGAAACCCATAGGTGCCCATTTTGAGCAGGACGGCCGCGAGAATCACCGAACCCGCCGTGGGGGCTTCTGTGTGGGCATCGGGCAGCCACGTGTGAAACGGAAACATCGGCACTTTGATGGCAAAGCCGATGAACAAAGACCAGAAGACCCATTGCTGCATCCAGAAGGGCATGGTCAGGCGAAGGAGCGCGTCGATCTCGAAGGTGGGTGTGCCGAACTGCGTCCAATGATAAAAAAAGAGCGTCAGGATGCCGAGCAACATGAGAACGCTACCGGCTAACGTGTAGAGGAAAAATTTGATGGCCGCATAGACCCTGCGCGGGCCGCCCCATACACCGATCAGGAAATACATGGGCACGAGCACGAGTTCCCAGAAAACGTAGAAGAGAATGAAGTCGAGCGAAGCGAACACACCCAACATGCCGGTCTGCAGCAGCAGAAGCATAGCGTAGTATTGCTGGACGCGGTCGTCGACGGCGTTCCAACTGGAGAGCGTGGCGACGACGCCAGTGACTGCGGTGAGCGTCATCAACAGGAGGCTGATGCCGTCGATTCCGATGTAGTACTGAACTCCGAGCGAAGGAATCCATTCGGAGCGCTCGATGAATTGGAATCCGCCATTGCTCCTGTCGAAGCGCAACAGCAGCGGCAGGATCGCGGCGAAGCCAAGGATGGCGGATACGTTGGCCCAAATCTTGATCGCTCGTGTTTGGGCCGATGGGAGGGCGAGCAGCACGAGCAGGCAGGCGAGCGGCGTCCAAATGGCGAGGCTGAGCGGGCTCATACGAACCATCTCCAGCCGAAGAACAATGCGGCGCCGAAGAGGAAGACGAGCGCATATTCCTGCACCTGCCCGGTTTGTACAAGCCGCACGGGGAACGAGAGAATTTGCGTGAGCAACGCGGCAAGACGAACCGCACCGTCGATGATCCACTTGTCCCACCAAATCGTGACCGACGAAGTGATTCGCGTGAGCCATCCGGCGCCGTTCACGCCGCCATCGACGACGCCGCGGTCAAAGCGGGCAAGCAACTCGCCGCCCTTCTTCGCGAGAACATCGACGAACAAGTAGTTGTAGATTTCGTCCACGTACCATTTGTTCAACAGGACTCGGTGCAGGGGACCGGTGAGGGCTTCGATAGGATCGACGGTCCAGCGCTTACCGTAGAGCGATTTTGCGAAGAAGATGCCACCGAGCGCTAGAGCCACGCTCATTGCCATAAGAAGCCATTCGAGCGTTGAGTCGTTGTGTGGGGCTCCGACAGGGTGGCGGACCAGGACTGGTTCGAGCCAATGTTCGAAGGCGCGGAAGGAATCAGGCAGGACGCTCCACAGTTTTGGAACCCCGACCCACCCCGCAAGGACGCTTCCCGCCGCCAATATGAACAGTGGCACGGTCATGGACGCGGGCGATTCATGCACATGATGGCCAACGCCGGCGTCCATGCGCGATTCGCCGTAGAAGGTCATGAACATGAGTCGCCACATGTAGAAAGCGGTGAGTGCGGCCGTAATCAGGCCGACAATGTAGACGAGCTTCGATCCACCGGGGGCGCTGAAGACCTGCCACAGGATCTCATCCTTAGAAAAGAAGCCCGCCAGGCCGGGAATGCCAGCGATCGCGATGGAGCCGATAAACATGGTACGGAACGTGGTGGGGATCCTGTCCCGCAGCGCGCCCATCCTGCGCATGTCCTGTTCGCCCGAGGCGGCGTGAATCACCGAGCCGGCGCCGAGGAAGAGCAGCGCTTTGAAAAACGCGTGCGTGTAAAGGTGAAACACGGCGACCCAGTATGCTCCGGCGCCGGCGGCCATGAACATGTATCCGAGTTGCGAAACTGTCGAGTAGGCTAGCACGCGCTTGATGTCGGTTTGGACGAGCGCAATCGATGCTGCGAGGATTGCGGTAAACGCTCCGATGGCCATGACAATCGTGCCCACCTGCGGAGTCAAGGCGTAAAGCGCATTCGAGCGCGCCACCATGTAGACGCCGGCTGTGACCATCGTCGCGGCGTGAATGAGCGCGGAAACCGGCGTCGGGCCCTCCATGGCATCGGGCAGCCAAACGTAGAGCGGGAACTGCGCGGATTTGCCCGTCGCGCCGGCGAACAATAGCAAGGCCGCGACGCTGAGCGCACCGAATCCAATCGTCTCGGCGCTGAAATTGCCGCTTTCCAACACGGCCGTCACCCGCGTGAACTGAAGCGTCCCAGTCTTGCTGAGCAGAAGAAACATTCCAAGCAGAAAGGCCGCATCGCCCACGCGGTTAACAATGAACGCCTTCTTGCCCGCATCTCCGGCCGGCTTCTTATGGAAGTAGAAGCCGATGAGGAGATAGCTGCACAGGCCGACACCCTCCCAACCGGCGAAGAGCAGAACGTAGTTGTTCGCCATTACGAGCAGTAGCATGAAGAACACGAACAAGTTCATACAGCCGAAGAAACGGTAATAGCCTCCCTCGTGCGCCATGTAACCGGTGGCATAAACGTGGATCAGAAAACCGATACCGGTGATGATGAGGATCATCACGGAACTGAGCGGATCGAGTAGAAAGCCCCAACTGGCGCTGAACTGCGCGAGGGTCCCATCGGCCGTGTGAAACGGCAGGCCAGGCATCCACGTATACAGGACCGATTCGTGGCTGTGATGAGGAAGGCTCGTCAGCTCGACGATCGCAGCAATGGACAGAAGAAACGAGAGCAGGACCGAGCCGGAACAGATCAAGTTGATCCAGTAGGGGGACGTCAACTTCCGGCCGAAGAATAACATCACCACCGCGCCGAGAAGCGGGAACATCGGGATGAGCCAGACCAGCTGAAGAAAATTCATCGGTTCTCTGCGGCTACCACTTGAGCAAATCGATTTCGTCTGCCTGTACGGTTTCCTTATTGCGGAACAGGGCGATCAGAATGCCCAGGCCGACAGCTGCTTCGGCCACGGCGACGGCGATCACAAACACGGCGAAGACCTGGCCGTCCAGGTTCTTCCAATGGTGAGACATCGTCACAAGGTTGATGTTTACGGCGTTCAGGATCAGCTCGATGGACATCAGAATGACGACGATGTTGCGCCGGGTCAGCACGCCCAGAGTTCCGATGAGCAATAGCGCCGCGCTCAGGATCAGATAGTGGTTGGTTGTGACGGGATGCAACATGGCAACTTCATGGATTCTTTCTGGCCATCATTACGGAGCCTACGATGGCGACCAACAACAGGAGGCTGACCACTTCGAAGGGAAGCAGGTAGTCTCGAAAGAGAAGGTCGGCAAGTTGTTCGACGTTGCCGCCCGATTGCGCCAGCCGGGATTGCTGGGGCTCGGGAAGGCCAATCGCCCCGGCCTTGTTGAGCATCCACACGATCTGGACGCCCACGAGCACGGAAGCCACCAAACCGAGTAGCCATTGACGATTGAATTGTTTTTGCCGTGCTGCGTCGTCCAGATTCACCAGCATGATCACAAACAGGAACAGCACCATAATGCCGCCGATGTAGAGGATGATTTGCACGGCGAACAGAAACTCAGCCTTTTGCAACAGGTACAATCCGGCCACGCCAAGGAGGGAAACGATGAGCGACAGCGCGCTATGCACGGCGCTGCGCCGCGTAATAGTGGCGATTGCGCCGCCCAGGGTCAGCAGGGCGAAGACATAGAAAAAGAAGGTGTCCAGCATGGCAGCGGGTCAGCTCGTGTACCGCGTCGGCTTCGGACCCTCCTCTAACATCTGCCTATCCCAAATCAGCCCCTCGCGTGTATAGCTGGCGAGTTCGAAGTCTTGTGTGAGCTCCAGTGCATCGACGGGACAGGCATCTTCGCAGAGCCCACAGAACATGCAGCGTGAGGTGTCGTATATGAACGTGGTGAGGTCCTTTCGCTTGGTGACAGGGTTTCGCACACTGGTGACGACGATTAGGTTTTCCGGGCACGCGATGGCGCATAGGTCGCACGAGATGCAGAGTGTTTCGCCGTTGTCAGGATTGATATTTAAGCGCGGAGCACCACGGTAGCGCTCAGCGACTTTGGGCCGTTCGAGCGGATACTGCTCGGTGTAGATGTGCTTGGGGTGCTGATTGCGGAACGTTACCCAGAGGCCCTGCAGGAGATCGACAAACAGAACTTTTTTGAGCAGGCGGATCACCGGTCGATCTCCCCTAAAACGATGTCGAGCGTACCGATAATCGCCACGACGTCGGCCACAAGCGCACCCTTGACCATTTGGTCCAGCGCCTGAAGGTTGATGAGCGACGGCGGCCGAACGCGCACGCGGTAGGGATTGATCGATCCATCGCTAACGATGAAGTATCCCAGTTCACCTTTGGGCGCTTCTATGGAAACATACACCTCGCCGACGGGTGGCTTCAATACCTTTGGCACCTTCGCCATGATGGCGCCCGTGGGTATGTCGGCGACGGCCTGGCGAATGATGCGCACGCTCTGTCTCATCTCCTCCATGCGCACAAGGTAGCGGTCGTAGGTGTCGGCGTTTGTGCCCACAGGGATGTCGAAGTCGTATCGATCGTAGCCGGAGTAGGGCTGAACTTTTCGCAAATCCCACTTTACGCCGGCGGCGCGCAGCACCGGCCCGGTGACGCCGTAACGCTTGCAGTCGGCGGCATTGAGGATGCCCACACCTGTCAGCCGCTCTTTCCAGATACGGTTGTTTGTGAGCAGCTCTTCGTATTCATCCACCTTCGGCACGAACCACTCGCAGAAGGCATTCACCTCGGCTTCGAAGCCATCGTACAACTCATATTGCAGGCCGCCGATGCGGAATGCGTGGGTGGTGAGGCGAGCACCGCAGTAACTCTCGAAAATCTTCAGGACCTCTTCGCGCTCCCGCAGCGTGTAGAAAAGCGGCGTAATGGCGCCCATGTCGAGGGCATGCGTTCCAAGCCAAAGCAAATGGCTGGCAATGCGGTTCAATTCGGTAAGGATGACCCGTGCCGCTTGCGCGCGGGGAGGGGCTTCTACGCTGATCAAGCGTTCGACGGCAAGCACATAACCAAGGCCGTTTGAGACCGCAGCCACATAGTCCATTCGGTCGACGTACGGCGCGAACATTTGATAAGTACGATTCTCAGCAATCTTTTCAACGCCGCGGTGCAGATAACCGATAACGCACTCCGTACCGGTGACCTTTTCGCCGTCTAGCTTGAGAATCACTCGCAGCACGCCATGCGTGGACGGATGCTGCGGCCCCATATTGAGGACCAGCTCGTTCGAGTCGAGGAAGGTCTGCGCCATTGGCTATTGTCCGCTCTCGATGCCTAGATTCTCCTTCACCCAGCGATTGTCCATCGCCAGTATGCTCCCATCTTTTCGAAGCGGAAATCCTTCCCAATCCTCCGGCAGTAGGAGACGGCGCAAATCGGGATGGCCGGCAAACTCCACACCGAACATGTCATAAATTTCGCGCTCCAGCCAGTTCGACGTTGGGAAGATGTGGCAAACCGACGGCGCCTTCTCGCCGACTGCAACAGCGCTCTTCACGCGCAACCGCTCATTGCGGGCGAAGCTATAGAGGGTATAGACAAGCTCGAATCGTGCCTGGCGCGCGGGGTAGTCGACGACTGTCACGTCCACCAGTGAGTCGAATTCCCAGTCTGCCCGAAGCACGTCGAAAAGTTCGAGGATTGCTCCGGCTTCGACCACTAGAAAGTTCTGCCCCAGATAGGTGGCGAACTGAGCTATTCGCGCACCGAACTTGGCAGACAGCGATTTCGTGAGGCCATCGTCCCAGGGAATTGCAGCCATCTCGGCGGGCGGGGCGCCTGCCATACGTCGCGGAGAGGGATTCTCTGGTTCCGCCATTGATGATGCCCACAATTAGCATGTGGGGAACGGGGTGTCAACGATAGGACAGTCAAATGCAGATATCCGCACAGAAACTAACAGAATCCCTGCTGCACGAGATAGTGAACGACGACCTCCGCGTTTTGACGAGGAGTCGTGGCGCCCGTCTCCAGACGCAGGTCCGGGCGCACGGGAATTTCGTAAGGATCGTCGACGCCCGTAAATCCGGTAATCGTGCCGGCGCGGGCTTGCGCGTAGAATCCCTTCACGTCACGGGTCTCGCACACTTCAGCGGGAGTGGCGATGTGGACCAGGATGAATTGGCCGCTAGCCATCATCGCCCGCACGCGCTCGCGCGTTGCCTCGTAGGGACTGACGGCGGCGCAAATGGCCACGCCCCGATGGCGGACGATCTCCGAGGCGACCCAACCGATACGGAGGATGTTGGTATCGCGATCTTCGCGGTTAAATCCGAGGCCCTTGGAGAGGTGCGTGCGCACAACATCACCGTCGAGGAATGTAAACCGGCGGCCGCGTTCTTCGAGCATGACAGCCACCTCGGAAGCGACGGTCGATTTGCCTGACGAAGGCAGGCCCGTGAACCAAAGGCAGAAGCCTTGCGCGGATCGCGACGGTTCTTCGGCGCTTCGGATTGCGTCGACTTCGGGCAGCGAGCCGGCGCCACCCGGATCGACATGTTGAACCGCGCCATAGTTTTCGAGCACCTCCGGCAGGAGTGCGGCACTAGCAAGCGGGAGGATGACGACATGGCCGTTCACTGCCGCCGCCGCGGCCTTTGCCGCTCGGACGCGAGCCAAGAGGCTCAACTGTGCGGGCAGGTGCGTTGGAACGAACAGCACGATGGGCAGCAGTGATTCCCGCGCGAGAGTTTGGGCACGCAAAGCCTCTTCGAGCGTGGGCCAAGGCTGCGGAAGCCATCCCACGGAAGGGCCGTAGGTTTGGCGCACGTCCGCCGGGGTCATCCGCAGCGAATCGAACCCACGCCAACGCGGACGGCGAATCACCTCAATGCCGCCCTGCAGCGCAAATCCGGCGCCCGCGGGTCCACAGGCGTTCACGGTAAGAATGGCCAGGCGCTCGTTGAAACCGTCACGAAGGGCAAGCCGCGTGCCGGAAGCAAATTCGCGAGCGCTCATCAAAGGCAGCGAGGCATCGAAGGCCGTGCGCGGCGCCAAGGCTCCCGTGGCGAGGAGTTCAAAATCGCATGCCTGGGCTTCGGTAAGTTGAATCGTTTCGAGCCCGGCGGCTTCTTTGGAAAGTTCGGTGGCGGTCAAACTTTTATTTTCCCAATTTGCGTCTGATATCGGGGATGAACTCGCGGAGCAACGTCCAGCCCACTTGCCATCCTAACTGCTGCCCGCTTCTCCAGACCACGTCGATTTTTCTGTCGTCACCAGGAGCCGACCAGTGGTTCGTAAGGATATTGGCGCCGGCGATCCCGGCAAAGCGGGAAATCGCCGGAACGCGGTTACCGTGAGAGTCGTAGTGATAGAAGGAAGCTCCCAACGCGTATTTGAATCGGGCGCCAAAAGTGCCGTGGCCCAAAGGTCGGTACCGCGGGTCGGTACCCAAAGCCGCACCGACGCCGAAGTCAATTCCATTTCCCACAGCGCTTCGCGACATTCTCATACCAAAACGTTGCGCGAAACCTTCCCAATCCCTGCCCCAGGCCTCCGGGCGTCCGCGCCAGGTCTGGAGTCCACTCGTAACGACTCCCAATCCGATCGATGCGGGACCGAACGACCGGTTCAGGGCGTACTTGGCACGCGCGCCCATGGTGAGTGGTGCGAGCGCGGTGAGGGGGGGAGTACTCGAAGCAATTGTGGAGGCTGAGTCGGGATTGAGCGTGGGCGAACCGGTCTGTCCCTGGCACATTGCGGCGCCGAGAAAAACAGTGGCAATTCCCACCCTAAATGGATCACCCAACCTCATTCGGCCAGTCTAACATTCGCCCCAAATTGAACTGCGCGAAGCAGCCCCTATAATGGGGAGTTCCTCATGAACCTCGACTGGTTCCCTTTCTGGCTTAGCTTGCGCGTGGCGGCGCTGTCCACCCTGGTCTCCACGGCAGTTGGCCTATGGCTGGCCTACCTGCTGGCCAACCGTTCCTTCCGTGGAAGGGAGACACTCGACGCGGCCCTCACGTTACCGCTTGTGCTTCCGCCCACGGTGCTTGGCTACTACCTGCTGGTGGTCATTGGCCGGGAAAGTTGGTTTGGCCGGGCATGGGAAGCCGTGTTGGGCGGCCCACTGGTGTTCACCTGGCAAGCCGCGGTGATTGCGGCGATCCTGCACTCGGCACCGCTGCTGGTGAAGTCGGCTCGCGCGGCGCTGGAGAGCGTGGATCACGACTACGAACGCGCGGCGCGGACGCTGGGCGCCTCGGAGTGGCGCCTGTTCTGGCAAGTTACGCTGCCGCTGGCGCGCCGATCGATCCTTGCGGCGATTGCGCTCGCCTTTGCTCGTTCGCTAGGCGATTTCGGAGTAACGATCATGGTGGCCGGAAACATCCCAGGGCGGACCCAAACCGTCGCCGTGGCCATCTACGACGCGGTGGAATCCGGAAACGGACAACTTGCGCGCGCACTTGTACTGGCCGTTTCCGTGCTTGCCTTGGGCATCTTGTGGCTCGCCAACCGCCTGCAGCCTAAGCAGGCGGCGCGATGATCGCTGCGCGGATCAAGAAGCATTTCCCGCAGTCGCGCGGGTCGGCTGCTTTTACACTCGATGTGGAGCTAAACGCCGAGCGCGGAGTTACCGTCTTGTTCGGGCCGAGCGGCTCGGGCAAAACGCTGACGCTCGACGCAATCGCAGGATTTCTGAAGCCCGATAGTGGACGAATTTTGCTCGATGACATGCTGCTGTTTGACGGCGCGAGTGGCGTGTGTTTGAATCCTCAATCGCGCCATTGCGGATATGTCTTCCAGAACTATGCCTTGTTTCCGCACATGAGCCTGCGCGAGAATCTGGCCTTTGCCGCCGAGCGGTTGCCGCGGCTGGAACGCCATCGCAAAGTGCAGGAGATGATTACACGGTTTCAGTTGGACGAGGTAGCCTCGCGCGCTCCACACGAGTTGAGCGGAGGCCAGCGCCAACGCGCTTCGATCGCCCGGGCGCTGCTGGCTGCCCCGCGGCTGTTATTGCTCGATGAGCCGGCGCGCGGGCTCGACGCGCCCCTGCGAGCGGGCTTGTACGAGGTGATCCGCGAGGTTCGAGCGGGATTTCAGGTCCCCATCGTGCTCGTGACACACGATCTGGAGGAGTGCTTCGCGCTCGGTGACGTCATGCATGTTCTGCATGAGGGCCGCATCGTGCAGACCGGTACGCCGGAGAGCATCGTGGAGCGCCCGGCCAATCTGGAGGTGGCCCGTTTGCTGGGCCTGTACGATTTGTTCGAAGCCGAGGTGCGGATGCTCGATCCGGGTACGAATGCAAGCCGCCTTCGTTTCGGCGATTTCGAGTTGAGCGCGGCGTATCTTCCTGGAAAGTTCAAAGGCGACCACGTCTGGATCTATGTGCTGCCGGAACGCGTGCGGGCCGTGCCGCGCGATGGGCACCGGCCGGCCGTAAATCAGATTCCGGCCACCGTGGAGCGAATGATCGACCGGCCACACGCCGTCCGGCTGGAATTTTCCAACGGCCTTCGGGCCGACGTCGGGCGTGAGGCGTTCTCCGGATGGGCCGGCACGCGCGACTGGTTGATCGAGTATCCCCCGTCGGAATTGCGGGCGCTTTGACGCGCGCCTTACGATAGTGGCAGCCATGCTGACCTTGGATGAGTATGTCGACTTGGCCGCGAAAGCACATGGCCACATTTGCGCCGGCCAAATATTGGGCCTGCGTATGGCAATGTATGGGTTGGAACTGTTGGGGATTGACGATCCAACGGGCGCCCAGCGCAAGCGGTTGGTCACCTTTGTTGAAATCGACCGCTGCGCCACCGACGCCATCGGCGTGGTTACGGGCTGCCGTTTGGGCAAACGGGCGCTGAAGTTCCGCGATTGGGGAAAGATGGCCGCCACGTTTTGCGACTTGGAGACTGGGCGGGCGGTGCGGGTGGTGGCGCGAGAATCGTCCAAACAGAAGGCAGAGGAAATGTTTCCCGAGATTGCGGCAAAAAGTGAGCAGCAGTTGAGAGCCTACCGCGCCATGACACCGGAAGAGCTATGTTCCACAGAATGGGTCACCGTTTGTATTGGGCCGCAGGACTTGCCGGGCTTCAAGGCGCCGCGCGTTGCCTGCGATGTGTGTGGCGAGGGCATCAACTTTCAACGTGAGGTCGTGCGCGGCGGCCAGACGTTATGCCGGGCTTGTGCGGGCGAACGCTATTGGGAGTCGATTGTTCCTTGATCCGCTACTACATCACCGACCGCCATTCGGCCGGGGGCGCCGACGCTTTGATTGACGTCATCCGGCGGCGCATGGCCGAAGGAATCGAGTTCGTCCAGGTGCGCGAGAAGGACCTTCCGACACGCGCGCTGATGCATTTGCTGGAACGGATATTCGCCATCCCCAATCCCTACGGCACTCGCATTCTGGTGAATGGACGGACGGACGTTGCCATTGCCTGCGGAGCCGACGGTGTGCATCTGCCGGCGCGTTCGATCTCGCCCGCGCGCATACGGACTATCGCACCCGAAGGCTTTCTCATCGGCGTGTCATGCCACACGTCCGCGGAATTGTCGACAGCTGAGGAGCAAGGCGCCGATTTCGCGGTATTTAGCCCGATCTTCATTTCTCCGAGCAAGCCGATGGCGGGCGAACCCAAGGGTCTCGGTCAGTTGCGCGAAGCTGCCACCCACGCGCGCATTCCCGTACTCGCACTGGGCGGGGTGACGCCTCGTCTGGCAGCGGCGTGCGTGGAAGCAGGCGCGGCAGGCGTGGCGGGAATCTCGATGTTTCAGCACTAGCGGGTCCTCCGCCAGGCACCAGGTCGAAGGTGGGCAGAACACTCGGGCCAAGACGCTGCCTTATGGAAGCAGAACCCTCTGCTTTCGCGGGGTTGGTTGGGCCGCGGTAGGCTACGGGTGAACATTCGCTGAGCGCGTGGCCGGCCGGGACCCAGCACCCTTTCGGGGAGGCCCTTCGCGAATTTTGCGCGCGAGGAATGCTTCCCCGGCTATGTCTTCGGTCTCTTTGTTCAACTCCGCCTTCCACGCCTGGCGGGTTTTGTCTTCGAGATGCTCGAGCACCTTCATGCGGCGCTCGGCCTCGACCAACTTCACGCGTTGATTCCCTGCTGCCACTTCGGCGCGTTTGCGGTGGGTCTCCACTTCAGCCGCCATTCGCCGCAGGTACTGGCGGTAATCGTCGAGACCCATCAGCTGCGTTCCATCGAGCGGCTCGCCCGCCCCCCGGGTGAGCACGTCACGCGCGGTGGATTCGGATTCCCGGCGGATTTCGTGACCGATCTCCTCGATACGCCGGACCTCACCGAGAGCCTTCTCCATCTGCGCGCGCTCCAGGTCCCGCTGCAGCTTGCGGAAACTGAGAACACGATCCAGGGGGAAATGGAACTTCTTCATCCGCCCAACTCCTTCATGCGCTTCAAGGTGTCGTCGAGCGGTGTGAACTCGTCCGGCGGCTGGCGCAGGAACTCGCTCACCTTGGGCTTCAACTCGATCGCCTGATCCAACTGGGGATTCGATCCCGAGACATAGGCGCCTAGGTTGATGAGGTCTTCCGAACGATCGTATGTGGCCATTGATTGGCGAATTCGCTGCGCGGCTTGCTTTTGCTCAGGCGTAGAGATTGCGCTGGCCAGGCGGCTGACCGACTGGAGAACATCGATAGCAGGATAGTGCCCGGCCTGGCCGAGGGCGCGCGAGAGGATGATGTGGCCGTCGAGAATGCCGCGAACGGCGTCGGCGATGGGTTCGTTGAAGTCGTCGCCTTCGACGAGCACGGTGAAAAGACCCGTGATCGAGCCGCGTTGAAATTTGCCCGCGCGTTCGAAGATCTTGGGCATGAGGTTGAATACCGAGGGGGTGTAGCCCTTCTGCGAGGGCGGTTCACCAGCGGCCAGGCCAATCTCACGCTGCGCCATCGCGAGGCGGGTGACAGAATCCATGATGAGCAGGACGTCTTTGCCCTCGTCGCGAAAGAATTCGGCGACGGCGAGTGCAAGATAGCAGGCGCGGATGCGCAAGGGCGCCGGGCGGTCGGAAGTGGCACAAACAACCACGGAGCGCTTAAGACCTTCTTCGCCAAGCTCGTGTTCGAGGAATCCGCGAACCTCCCTGTTGCGTTCGCCCACGAGGGCGATGACGCTTACGTCCGCCGAATTGTGGCGAGCCATAGCGCCAAGGAGCGTACTCTTGCCGACGCCCGAGCCTCCGAAGATGCCGACCCTTTGGCCTTTGCCGACCGGAAGGAGCGAATCGATCGCCCGGACACCGGTGACGAGCGTCGCGTCGATGTGATCGCGCTCCAGCGGTCCGGGTGGCGCGGCATAGAGATTGCGATGGTCGTGCAACTCAGGCAGCGGTCTTCCGTCGAGTGGTTGTCCGAAGCCGTCGAGTACGCGGCCAAGCAGCTCCGGGCCAACGCGAACCTGCGCGGCTTCGCGGCGGGTGACAATCTGGTCGCCAACCTCGAGCCCGTCGACCTCCTCGAGCGGCATGCAGAGGACGCGGCCATCGCGGAAACCGACAACTTGAACCCGAATCGTCTTGCCTTGCCGGGTGAGGATTTCGCAGAAGTCGCCAATGGCGGCCGGCGGGCCGTCGCTTTCGACGAGCAAACCAACCATTTGAGCTATGCGGCCGCTATGGCGGCAGAATTCGCCCGAGTCGAGCAAGCGCTGGTAAGGGGCGATGTCCCAGTAGGGAGAAGAGGCAGTCACGAATTCTGCCTCCTGACAAGGTCGGTGAATCCGCGGTCGATCTCGCGCAATTGCGTTTCGACGGAGGCGTCCACGGATCCGCGCGCCGTATCAAACACGATTGCTCCGCGCTCGAGTGACGGGTCTTTTTCCAGGCGCAATTGGACCGGCGTCTGCCATTCGCCGATGTGCTTTTCGACAAACGGTGCGTCGGCGGGGCGGACGCGGAGCCGGTGCACCTCGCGGGCGTCCATACGGTCCAGCACGGCCCGCACGATTCCGCCGAGGGCCTCGGGATCTACAGAGAGCTCGCGATGAAGCACGCGCCGGGCCACGGCCACGGCTAGGTGGACCAGGTCCTCCTCGAGCCGCCGCCGCATCTTGCGCCGTTCGGCGATCAGCTCTTCAATTGCATGGGCTCCACGTTCGGCGATGGCTTCCACTTGCCGCGTGGCAGTTTCTCCCGCCGCGGCTTCACCTTCCTTGATCCCGGCTTGGCGCGCCTGTTCGACAAGGCGGGGAATCTGTTGCTCCAACTCGGCGATTCGCGCCTTCAAGATCGGAGCGTCATGGAGTGCGCTCGCCGCGTTTTCGGGCAATGGCGCCCTGGGCGGACCGGAGGAGACCGTAGCCTCCCCCACCCGCCGCCATACGAGCGGTTGCAAATCAGACTCGCCCTCCGGGCCGAGGATCTTAGAGGACATACTGTTCGCCTACTGTTCCCTTGAGGCTGATCACGCCTTCGGCTTCCAACTGGCGGACGACGGCGATGATTTGTTGCTGCGACGCCTCCACCTCTTTGATCTTTACGGGCCCCATGGCGTCCATATCCTCGCGCAACATCTCGGCGCCGCGCTGCGACATGCAATCCATAAACTTCTGCCTGAGCTGGTCGCTGGTGCCTTTCAGCGCGACCGTCAGCAGCTTGCGATCGACGCGTGAGAGCACTTCCTTCAGCCCAGACGAATCGATGAGAAGCAGGTCTTCGAAAACGAACATCAGGTGGCGCACGGTCTCAACCAGCGGCGAATCGGACTTCTCCATCTCCTCGAGAATTTCCTTGCTGGTTCCCGAATCGAGGCGGTTAAACATTTCTGCCACGGCACGGACACCGCCGTAGCTTTCCCGGCTAAATTCTCCGAGTGCCTTCAACTTTTGCCCGATGATGCCGGCGATGCGGGTGATGACCTCGGGCGAAATTCGTTCGAGATGCGCCATGCGGAGCGAAACGTCGGAACGGATCTCACCCGGCAGGCTCGCAAGCAACGCGGCTGCCTGGGAGGGATTCAAGTGCGACAGGATCAGCGCGATCGTTTGCGGGTGTTCCTTGTGAATGAACTTGGCCAACTGCTGTGGGTCGGCCTTCTGCAATGCATCGAAACTTGCTGAATCGCTGCCGAGAGCCTTCATCAGGCGGTCGAGCAGTTTCTTCGCTTGTTCGGGGCCGTAGGCGGAGATGAGGATTTTCTTGGCGTATTCGACGCCGCCCTTGAGCACGTAGTCGTGCGCAAGTGTCATCTGGTAACCCTCTTCCAGAATGGCGTCGACGATTTCGGGCGTAACCGGAGGCAGCCGGGCGATCTCGCGGGTCAGCTGAGATGCCTCTTCCTCTTCTAGCTGGCCCAGGATGAGGGCGGCCGTCTCTTCGCCCATGGCAACGATCAAAATGGCGGCCTTTTTCAGGCCCGGCATCATCGCCGTTGGTTTTTCGCTGTTTGTGATCATGGGCGTTTGTCAGTTGGCGGCATCGCTCATCCACGTCCGGATGATGTGAGCAAAGGCCGCCGGATCCTTCTTCACCTGCTCGGTCATGTGCTTGGCCAAGACTTCCGACTTCTTCGTCGTCGATTCGGGAAGCCTGAGGCCGGAGAGAATCTCCAGTTCTTGTTTTTCCTTGAGCGCGCGGTTCTCTTGCAGTTGTGACTCGATCTTCTTCTCGATCGATTCGCCCGGCGCTTTTTGGCGCCCTTCACCGGAGCCGCCAATCGCTTTGACCCGATCAACGGCGACGTCGCCGCCCTTGGTTTTTTTGCGGCGCTTTTTGAGGAACCAGAAGACACCTCCACCCAGTAACGTGGTCACCAGAATGCCTCCGGCAACACTAGCGGCAATCATCGGGTTTGCCTTGCCCCAATCGATGACAAAAGTCACGGCGGGCAGAGCGCCTTGGGGGGTGGAGGGTAACGGCACCGGAGGCGGTTCGAACGTGAGTGTCGATTCGAATGGCAGGGCTTCCACGATCAACTGATCGCCACGCTCGGGTTGCAGTCCGACGATACCGGCAATCAGATCGCGCGTGGCTTTCATTCTCTCCGGAGACGGCGGCTCAACAATACGCCGGGCTTTGGGACCCGTGCCTTCGTACCGGACGTTGTGGTCGAGCAGAACTGAGACGGACACCCGGCGCACTTGCCCCTGCGGGGTGCGCGTCTTCTTGATCATGCGGCTGGATTGATAGGCAATGTTCTCGGTGCGTCGTGTCATTCCCGAGCCGGACGAACCCGGCCGCGAGGTGGGGCGAGGCAGATTCGACGCCGCGCCGGGAACGCCCGCCGCCTGGTTCCCGCCGGCGATATCTTCGGTGCGCTGCGAGGTTGCCATTACCGAGCGGGCGGGGTCGAAGGCCTCTTCACTTTGTTCCGTGGTCGAGACATCGCATTCGACGGAGACGCCGGCGCGGAACTTCTCGGGGCCTAGGAGCGGCTCCAAAGTCCCATTGATCTTGGCGATCAGGTCCCGCTCAATGGTGCGCCGGTAGTCCAACAGGAATTCGCTCGGCTGATCGGGATCGCCGGCTTCTTCCCGGCGGGCGCGGTTCAGCAGATTCCCGCGCGAATCGAGTACCGAGATCATCTCGGGCGAGAGGCCTTCGACGGCGCTCGACACCAGTTGGGTGATCGCCTGGATGTTCTGGGCGCTTGGGCGCGCAGCCGTTCTCAACCGCAGGAGTACGCTGGCCTTGGCCGGCCGCTGTTCCTCTACAAATAACGACTCCTTCGGCGGCGTGATGTGCACTCGGGCGCTTTCCACTTCGGAAATGGTCATTACGCTGCGTTCCAACTCGCCTTCAAGGGCGCGGTGATAGTTCACCTGCTCGGCAAATTGAGTCGCGCCGAAATTGTTCTGGTCAAATAGCTCGAAGCCCATCCGGCCCGTCTTCGGCGTGCCTGTGGCAGCCAACTGCAGACGCAGGTCGGCTAGCCGTTCGGATCGGACCTTGATCACGGCTCCGTCTTTCTCCAATTGATATTCGGCGCCCGCCTCCTTCAAACGGGTGACGACCTGGGCGGCATCCTCGGCCGCCAGGTCCGAATAGAGAACGTGATAGTCCTGCTGGTCGCGCCAACGCAGAAAGGTGACCAGTCCGGCCACCACAGCGACGGCCGCAACGATCAGCGAGAGCCGTTGCTTGGCGCTCAAACCCGCGACGAGTTTCTTCAGTTGTTCGAGGAATGCCATGAAAGGTTAGCGAGCCGGCTTCACACCTGCAGCCGCATCATCTCCTGGTAGGCCTGCACAACCTTGTTCTTCATCTGGAGGAAAAGCTCAAAACTGACTTCGGCTTGCTGAGTAACCATCGCAACCCGATGAAGATCCTCATCCTCGCCTGTGAGAAAGCGCTCGACGGCGGTGTCGGCCGACTTCTGCTGCTGATTCACGCGTGCCACCGCCTGCTCGAACAAAGCGGAGAACGCCGAGCCGTCACTCGACGGGAGGGCGCCGGCGACCTGGCTGGGGTCAATCGAGCGGATCGAGGCCGCGGAGATTCCGGCAATGGGGCTAGTCATGTCTGGTCACCTCACTTCAACAGGTCGAGCGAGCGATGCAGCATATCGCGGACTGCCAACAATGCATTTACGTTGGCCTGATATCCGCGCGAGGCGCCCATCAGGTTCACCATCTCCTCGGCCGGACTAATGCGGGGGAATGCGACGTAGCCATCCTTGTCGGCGTCGGGGTGTCCCGGCTGATAACGTTTCTCGGGCTCGCGCGTATCGGTGATGACGTCATTCACTTCTACGCCTTCCATTCCCGGGCCCATCGCCTCTTGAAATGCGGATCCGAACGGAGACGGCTGCGAAGCAGTGCCGAATACGACATCCTTACGCCGGTAGGGACCACCCTCGGGCGTGCGTGTGGTTTCCGCGTTGGCGAGGTTTTCGACGACTGTCTGTGCGCGCTGGCTTTGCGCCGACATGCCCGACGCACTAACCGATATCAATTGAAAGAGACTCATCCGTTCCTTCCATCCTGAACAGCGGTGCGCAATACGCGCAGCTTGTTGCGCCAAAGTTGCGAGGCTACGTTGAATCGCAGCGCGTTTTCGGAAAGTAAACGGCCCTCGCGATCGAGGTTGACGTTGTTTCCGTCATTGTGAGTCGACAGGCCCTGCACCTCGCTCACCTTTGCGGGAGCGGTGGTTTCGCCGCCCAACTGGCTCTGCAGCTCAAATTGGAAATCAATGTCTTTGGCTTTGTATCCGGGCGTGGCCGCATTGGCGATGTTGGAGGCCACTAACTTTTGACGGACACTGAGCAGGTCCATGTAGTTCCCCAGGCTGGCGGCGATCCGGTCGAGCATACGGCGAGAAGTACAGCAAGCCGCGTGCCAAACTGCGAGACAGTCTTATCGGCACGAATCGAACGTACGTGACCTGTATTCGCGCCAAATGATTGCCGTCCGTTTCCGCTGATGGCGAAGAGTTGCCTTACACCTTTGAGGATGATTGCCTACGGGTAAATCGTGGGGTACGCGCGTTCCATTTCGGATGCCGTTTCCAGCGCCTCGCCAATTTGGACCAGTCTGCCCTTGCCGATTCCGGGGCATCGCTTGCCGGCCGTTTCCCAGGCACGGGTTGTCTTTACTACTTCAGGCCAGAACGGAAACAGGCGGCACTGGGTAGGCTTGACCGCGTGGATGGAGCATCCGCTTTCCATCAGGAAGTGGCACTGTGAGTTCCGGGGCTTGCGCAGGCGCAACAGATGCCGCGTGCGATAGACGTATCGCTGCTCAAAGTCCGCCGCCGTCATTCCCAAGTACGCGGCCGCCTGCTGCAAATTGTTTTCGGTCAGGTATACGTAGCCCTTTGTGTTGCAGCAGTTCGTGCAGCCGGGCTGGCATTCAAAGCGCAGTTCCCGCACGGTGGGAATTTGCAGGGAAATGACTTTGCTCGCCACGATATAATGAAGCTAGCATGTGGTGCCCATCCTCATCGCGTCCTGGCCTCTTTAGCGGCGACTAAGCCCACTTCCATTCCGTCTTTCCTTTCCCCGCAACCTGTTTAAGTTTTAAGTTTTGCAGGAGGTTTTGCCATGAGCGGAATGCCTCATTTGACCACCACATTGCCTGGTCCCCGCGCGTCCGCGTTGATCGCCCGAGATCAAGCTGTTCTCTCACCCAGCTACACCCGCTCCTACCCGCTGGTGGCGGAGCGCGGCGAAGGCGCGCTCGTCTACGATGTCGACGGCAACCGGTTTCTCGATTGCAACGCCGGCATCGCGGTCGTCGCCACAGGACACTGTCACCCTCGGGTTGTCGAAGCCATCCAGCGGCAGGCCGAACGGTTGATCCACATGTCGGGCACTGATTTCTATTACGAGAATGCGGTGCTACTTGCGGAAAAGCTCGCGGCCCTTTCGCCAGGCGGGGCGCCACGCCGCGTGTATTTCGGGAACTCGGGCACCGAAGCCGTCGAGGCTGCGCTGAAGCTGGCACGCTATCATTCCGGCCGCGACAAGTTCATCGCTTTTTTAGGTGGCTTTCATGGCCGCACGATGGGCGCGCTGTCGCTGACCGGGTCGAAGTCGGTGCAGCGCGCGCGATTTGGCCCGTTGGTGCCGGGCGTCACGTACATTCCCTATGCCAACTGCTATCGCTGCGCCTACGGCAAGGAGCCGGAGACGTGCAACGTGGAATGCGTGCGCATAGTCGAAGAGCAATTGTTCAAAACAATACTGCCGGCCAATGAGGTGGCGGGCATCGTCGTCGAACCCGTCCAAGGCGAAGGCGGCTATGTAAACCCTCCGCAGAAGTTCTTCGACGAACTCGCGGAAGTTGCGCGGCGCAACGGCATCCTCCTAATCTTTGACGAAGTGCAGTGCGGCATGGGCCGAACCGGAAAGATGTGGGCCGCCGAGCACTACTCGATGACGCCCGACATTTAAGCCGCGGCGAAGGGAATCGCCAGCGGACTACCCCTGTCGGCAACCATCGCCCGTGCGGAGATTATGCAGTGGAAACCCGGCGCGCACGCCTCGACTTTCGGCGGCAACCCAGTAGCCGCTGCGGCATCTCTAGCCACCATTGAACTGTTAGAACAGGGATTGCTGGAGAATGCCACACGTATGGGGGCGCATCTACGTTCACGCATGGCCGATTGGCCCAAGCGGTTCCCGTGCGTCGGACGCATCAGCGGCATCGGGTTGATGATCGGCGTCGAGATCGTGCGCGATCAGCGGACGCGAGAGCGCGCCAAGGACTGGCGCGATCAAATCGAACGGATGTGTTTCGAGCGCGGCGTCCTGGTGTTGGGTGCGGGAGAGAGCACGATCCGCCTGTCGCCACCGCTGGTGATCACGCGCGACCAAGCCGGCTTCCTGGCCGACACGCTGGAGGCATGCCTGGCGCAGTTTCCAGCCCACTAACGAAAATGGGGGCCGGGCGGTAACCTGGATCGAGTGCGCATTCTCGACGTCGGCTGCGGCATCAACAAATACCCTGGAGCGATCGGCATCGACCGTATTGCCGGCACCCGCGCCGACGTTCTGTGTGAACTGGACCACTTCCCCTATCCTTTCCGCGATTCGCAGTTCGACCAGGTGCGGGCCATACACGTGATCGAGCATGTTGCCGACGTGATTCGCACGATGGAGGAGTTTCACCGGCTGGCCAAACCGGGCGGACGGATCGTACTTTCGACGCCGCACTACACCGACTTCAGCTCATTCTGCGACCCCACTCACCGCTGGCACCTCAACAGTTTCAGCTTCCGCTACTTCGGCGCCGACAATGCCGGCTATGGCTATTATTCGCCCGTTCGGATGCGGGAGATTTCCGTCCGCGTGAAGCTACTAGCTTTCTGGCGATGGCTTGGCTTCGAAATTCTCGTGAACCACTTCCCGCGCTTCCGCAGGTTCTGGGAATACTATCTCTGCTACGTTGTGCGCGGCAAGGTGATGGACTTCGAATTCGAGGTCCTGAAGTAACGAGACGAGGCGTCCGTTGCTGACCGAGTTGGCCAGTTGGGCGCTACGGCGCTGGAGGCAGGGCAAGTTGCGCAAGATGCCGCGCGCCCAGGCACTCGGGCCGTTGGGAGAGGATCTCGCCGTACAGTACCTGCATCGCGCCGGAATGCGCATTCACGAACGCAATTGGCGGCCACGTACGGGGCGTGGCGAGATTGACATCATTGCGAGCGAGGGTTCGACGCTGGTTTTCGTGGAAGTGAAGGCGCGCACCACCGACACATTCGGCGCACCGGACCGCGCCATTGGCGAGGAGAAACGCCGCATGATCTCGCTTGCCGCTCGCCGCTTCTTCCGCGCTCATCCCGAAGGTCCACGCCTGTTTCGATTCGACACGGTGAGCATCGTTTGGCCCGGCCCGCTTCGGTCACCGGAGTCAGCCGCGGTGGAGCACATTCGCGATGCGTTCTTCCTGCGCGGCGTAGGTCCTACTCCGTTTGCCGCCCACATCGCCGACGCGAGGCAGGCTCGCTTGGATGGGGAGTGGGGAGATTGACCCTCTCGCCGCTATAATCAGAATTTCGCCGAGCGGGGGATTGATTGCCTGAACTGAGAAAAGATCCGGTTACCGGCCGATGGGTCATCATCGCCACGGAACGTTCACGGCGCCCGAACGATTTTCATCGCGAGCCGGTGAAGATTCAGGGTGCGCGTATCTGTCCGTTCTGCCCCGGGCATGAGTTGAAAACTCCGCCCGAGGTTCTATCTTTCCGAGATACAGGTGGGGCAAATAGCCCCGGTTGGCGCGTTCGCGTCGTGCCGAATAAGTTCCCGGCCTTGCGCGTGGAAGGGCAATTGGATCGCGAAGGCGAGGGCCTCTACGACCGCATGAATGGCGTCGGGGCGCACGAAGTGATCGTGGAGTCGCCGCTACATGAAACCACGCTCGCCGAGCTTCCTGAAAAGAATGTGGAAGAGGTCTTCTGGGCGTTTCGGGAGCGCGTGCTCGATCTGCGCAAAGACCGGCGGCTGCGCTACATCCTGATCTTCAAAAACCATGGCGAGATGGCCGGCGCATCGCTGGAACACACGCATTCGCAGCTGATCGCGCTGCCGGTTGTGCCTAAGCGGGTACTGGAAGAGTTGGAGGGATCGCGGCGGCATTTCGATTACCGGGAGCGCTGCGTCTTCTGCGACATTGTCCGCCACGAGGCGCGCGATACGAGGCGGGTCGTGCTGGAGACCGAGCACTTCCTGGCAATCACACCGTACGCTTCGCGCTTTGCCTTCGAAACCTGGATCGTGCCCCGGCGCCATGAGTCTCATTTCGAGAACGCCGAGAGCGCCGTGATCCGCAATCTTGCGTGGGTCGTGCGCGCGACGCTACGCAAGATGGACCGCGTGCTGGAGTGGCCTGCCTACAACCTGGTGATCCACAGCTCGCCCGTGCAGGAAGGGCCGCTGGAACACTACCACTGGCACATCGAATTGATCCCCAAGATCAGCAAGGTGGCAGGCTTCGAATGGGGCACAGGATTCTATATCAACCCGACCCCACCGGAAGAGGCAGCGGAGTTTATGAGGGAAGCCGGACTGCCGTAAAATTCGCTTCAGGCAACATTGATGGAAGTTCCACTGAAGAAACCGAAGATTGAAATTATCACTGCGAGCCTGCCCACCTTTGAGAATGCCGTCGAGGAGCTATGGCTAGATAACTCGCTCATCGCAACGATTCGAAATGAGCCAGAAGATGCCGAGCCAGTTGCCGCCGTGTATCCGCTCCAATCAGGCGATTCGTGGGAGTTGCCGATTGACTCCTTGTTGTCCGCACTTCAAACCATGAAGGATCGAGCCGCTTCCGTTGCCAAAAGCGCCGATGAACGCCCGACTGAATTTTAGCCGATCAGTCCCCGCAACAGTTCCACACCCATCTTCATGTCCGCCAGCCGCGTGTCGATGTTCTCAACTTCACGCTCAACGCACAGCGGTCCTTTGTAGCCGACCTCTTTGAGCTTCGCGACGAAGCGTTCCATCCCGACGGCGCCCTGGCCCAGCGGCCGCTCAGTACCCAGCGCGCCGGACTTGTCCTTCGGCGGCCAATCGCCGTCCTTGGCGTGCACGGTCACGACGTTTGAGGCCAGCACGCCGAGCGCATCAATAGGATCGCCAGTGCCGTAGAGGATCATGTTCGCCGGATCGAAGTTGATGCGCAGGTTGGGGCGGGCCACATCCTTCATAAAGCTGAGCAACACGTGCGCTGGTTCCTGGCCGGTTTCGAGCGCGAAGTGCTGATTGTTCCGGGCCGCGTGATCGCACACCTGGGTCACCATCTGCTTCACGGTCATGTAGTCGGAGTCAGCCGGATCCTCGGGAACGAAACCGATGTGGCAAGCAATGCCCGGCGCGCCCAGTTCGGCCGCGAAATCGCTGAGCTTCAGCGTTCGCTCCAGGCGAGCCGAGCGGGTGTTGCGGGGAATGAATCCCACGGTGTTGACCACGGTGGGAATGTCGGCGTAGTCTTCGCCATCGTAGGCGGCGAAGACGGTCACCAGTTTGAAGTCCTCGGCCGCGATCGCCTGCTTCCACTCCGCCACCGCCGTCGCGCTCATGTCGTGGCTTCCCGCCATTCCCAACTGCCCGCACGAGACGCCAATCTTCTTCAATTCCGCGAGCGTGCGCGCAGGTTCGAACCAAGGCCAGAACATCGCGCCGACTTCGAGTGGTTTTAGATCAGACATGGGACCTTTTCTCCGTTCCGTTTACGGGCTTCATTCAAGAGTAGGGTTAGTTTGGTGGCTTGCGCTGATTCTCGCGGAGGACAACGCGCAGGCTGTTTGCCTGATTTCACACACGAAGTAAAGTACGCGAGCTCGGCGGCGAAACCATCTAGTGCCGGAAGCGCCAATTCCTCGGCACTGCCGGACGCCGAATAGAGCGTGGCAGGGCGCCCAGCGGTAGAGAACTCAATCGTGCCGCCCTGGAAGCTCGCCGTGTACTCCATGGAAAACGGGTAGCTCTTGGGATGATGCCATCCGCCGGTGACAACCACCGAACCGATTCCCGGATAGTGTAGCTGCGCGGTGATCAGGTCGATGCCCGCGGCGAGATCTTCGTAGCCAGTGGCCGAAACCGACTCCGGCATTCCGAAGAGATGCACGCACATATCTACGTCGTGGATCAGCAGGTCGAAGACACCGCCGCCCCCCTTTGCTGGATCCTGCAGCCATTTGCCCCACTGCGGCGCGGCGCAGCGGCGGCGAAACACAAAGGATCGCGGCTCGCCCAGCCGGCCGGTTCGCTTTGCCTCGATGAGCGGCTGATAGGCGTCCCAGAAGCGCAGCACGTGCGCCACCATTAAAATTTTGCCCGACGCCTCGGAAACCTGCACGAGTTCGTCACACTCGGCTCCGGTGAGCGCCATCGGCTTCTCGACCAGCACATGGTTGCCCGCCCGCAACGCCTGCATCGCGATGGGTGCATGGAGGTGCGTTGGCAAACACAGGTCGACGGCGTCGATATCGGGATCGGCCAGGGCCTCGTCCACAGTGCGGTATTTTCGAAGCGAGGAAAAATCCAACCGGTCGTCGGACTCCCGGTTCAGGTTCCCGGAGATTCCACTCAGATCGCCTTCCAGCTTTCGTGGATCGTCGCTCACCACCGCTGCCAACTTAGCATCTGGCACATGGCGAAGCGCCTGCAGGTGCGTGCTTCCCATGAAGCCCAGTCCAACTACGGCTATGCGCATAGAATCGAATATCCTACCATCGCGGTCTTGTCATGGAGGCTTCGGCTACCACTGCACGGGCTTGCCGGGCTCGAGAGGCCACACTTCGGCGCCGAGGTCCTTGATGCGGTCGGCGAGCTGGTCCGGCCGTCCGGTCAGCGGCGGGAAAGTTCCAAAGTGCATCGGAATGATCTTGCGCGGTTTCAACATCCGGCAAGCGATTTCGGCCTGGCGTGGTCCCATGGTAAACAGGTCGCCGATGGGAAGAAAAACAAGCTCGGGCCGGTAGATGTCCCGAATGAGAGCCATGTCGCCGAACACGTCGGTGTCGCCGGCGAAGTAGAGTGTGCGGCGATCCGGGAGTTCCAGCACATACCCGGCCGCTTCCCCGCCATAGATCATCTGGCCGTTGTCCTCGATGCCCGAGCTATGAAGCGCGTGGGTCATGAACACTTTCACGCCGCAGCACATCTGCGATCCGCCCTTGTTCATCGGCGAGGTGTTTTGCACGCCCTTGGTTTTTAGGTACGCGCAGATCTCGTAATTTGAAATGACGGCCGCTCCAAACTGGTTTGCCAGCGAGGCGGCGTTGGCGATGTGATCGAAGTGGCCGTGCGTGACCAGAATTGCGTCCACGCGGGAGACTACGTGCCCCACAGGATAGGCGGGATTTCCCTCGAGCCACGGGTCAATCAACAGGACCTCGCCGCTCTCCAGTCTCAACTCGAACGCAGAATGTCCGAGCCATGTAATCCCAAGCATGTGCGTTCCTCCGCCCGGCACCCACCGGAGGCAGTTCCTGCCGGACCTCTTCGCGGATCAGGCCTTCTGACGCCGCACCAGCGACTTGGCGCTACGGGAATCTTTCGACATCGGCTTGCGCTGTGTCTTCGGCTTCAAAAGGTTCTTCACGGAGCGTACCATGAGGGCAACTTCATGCGCACTCTTTTGAATCACCATGTCGGCGCCGGTGTTGGCTTCGGTGAGACCCAGCGCATCGACGAACCCGGAAATGATGACCACCGGCTGCTGCAAGCCACGCGCGCGCATCTGAGCGATCAGTTCCGTGCCCGTCATGGTCGGCATCCGGTAGTCGGTGATGACGAGATCGACCGTCTGCGCTTCAAGTACAGACAACGCCTCTTCCGGGCTCACAGCGACGAACACTTTGTAGCCGAGCTCTTCCATCACCACACGGCGAGCACCTAGACCAAGCTTGTTGTCGTCCACCATGAGGAGTCGTGGAGAGGATTCGAGGGACTTGGCAACGGATGTAGACGTCATGAGAAAGTGCGAAGGTAGCAGAGACAAAATCATACTGTCAATCGTTTTGTAAAGAACTCGAAACAGGCGAGATCAAATCCTTGACATCCAGCATTCAGCCTGCGTCTTTGCGTGCCGCCACAACAGCGTTTGATTATGTCGCCCGAATCGCGGCGCACAAGCAGCGAAGAGCGGCAAGCAATGCGTTGTCACTCAACCGCGCGTGGTGCGTTGTAGCCGGCCTTGGCGACGATT
The DNA here is from genome assembly GCA_040007195.1 of Acidobacteriota bacterium. Classification (GTDB taxonomy): domain Bacteria; phylum Acidobacteriota; class Terriglobia; order Bryobacterales; family Bryobacteraceae; genus JAFLBB01. The sequence goes on from JBDTVQ010000010.1 coordinate 33,325, forward strand.
TGATATTTGATGGGCTTGTTTTTTTCGTCCAGCACGCGTAACGCTTCGCCCGTTGCAGGGTTCACCAACTCGACCTTGATCTTGCGGTACTTCCCATCACGCTCCTGGTTCGACGGAGTGTAAGCAAGCGCATACTGGTTGCGCAGCGACTGCGAAATTGCACCGAAAATGCTGGGGAATTCGCCATAAAAACGCGGGAAGAACGACTGCCCGCCGGTCTCTTTGGCGAAGACGCGCATCTGGTTATCGGCCTGGAGAAAATCGAGGCGGGCGATTGGGCCCAGCGCGCCACGCGCATCGTAGTACTCTCTGAGCGCCTGCATCAGTCCGATCGAATAAATGGGTACGCCGGCGGTTTGCAAAGCACGGCGTGTCTTGTCGAAGGTCAGTTTAGAAAACGTGTCGACTCCGCTCGCGATGAGTACGATCGCCTTGCGGCCCTCGATCTCCGACATGCGGTCGGCGGTATCCACCACGGCGTCATAGAGGTTTGATTCTGAATAGGCGGCGATGCGAAGCCGCTGCATCGCTTCATAGGCCGCGCGTTTGTCGGTGGAAAAATCGGACAAGATCTCCGAGCGCAAATCGTATGCCACCACGGCGACGTAATCTTCCGGTTTCAACGTCTCTAAGAACCCATAGGAGGCGGTGAGCGTTTGGTACCAGGATTCGGTCCAGTATTGCTGGTACAAGTTGGAGAATTCGATCACCAGCGCCACCGTCAAAGGTGCTTCGCCCATGTTGAAACTGGCGAGTTGCTGCGGAACTCCATCCTCGAGAATGCGAAAGTTTCCCGCGGGGATATTCGGAATAAACCGTCCTTTATTATCGAGGACCGCTACATCCACCTGGACACGCGTAACGTCACTCTTAAAGGTTGCCAGCCCCTCCGGCAGGTTCTCGCCTTTTTTCTTAAAGACAGACTCAATCTTGTCCCCCGTCGGCTCGGGCTTAGCCTCGGCCGGATCGCCCTTCTTGCGCGGCCGGGCTACCGTCTCCGACGAGGTGCTCTTCGGGCCCTGCTGCGCGCGCAGTCCGGGGAGCGTCATTAGCGCCAGGGGAACAGCCATAAAGGCCGCCATCAAAAATGCTTGCCGTGTACCCAGTCGCATTCGAAAATCCTCTGTGCAGACTATACCAAATGACAATTGCAGCTAGAGTTTTGGACGGGTGTCGCGCCGTTCGGGTTTCCAGGAGAAAACGGCCAAAAGCGCGGGTTTCAAGCCGCGGCTAATGAATGTCGCGGCTCGGGCCGGAGCTGTGCTTCCGCAGGTAAACCTGAAACTTCTTCTTGGCCCGCCGCAGCTTCCAGTCCTTGTAGCGCTGTTGCAGCGAACCTGTCAGATTCATCCGCCTCAACTTGAAGACGTTGGACCGCAGATAGAAGTAGCCGAAGGCCATCCCGCCGAGATGCGCGATGTGGCTGACCCCATCGCCCGCCGAACCCAACGTAAACAAAAATTCGATGGCCCCGTAGATCATCACGCAATACTTGGACTTCATCGGGAAGATGAACATGAACAGCATCGGCGTGTCGGGAAATAGAACTCCAAAGGCCAGCAGGAGACCGAAGATTGCACCCGAAGCGCCAATCGTGCGCGACTCGGCGTTTCCGAACAATGTAGCAACCAGCACCACGCAGATCGCCGCGCCCACACCGCAGACGAAATAGTACTGTAGAAAACGCTTCGTTCCCCATGTGTTCTCCAGCGTTGAGCCGAACATCCACAGCATCAGCATGTTCAACAGGATGTGTGTCACCCCGTTCGGGTCGTGAAGGAACATGTAGGTGAACAGCTGCCAGACGGCCATCAGATGCGTTACGGCGTGGGGAACCAGGCCGAAATGAAAGAACGCTGAGGCGTAGTCGGCGCGAGTTGCAAAGAAGTAAAGAAGGAAGATGACGGTGTTGGAAATCAGCAGCCATTTCACGCCGGGAGGCATCACACCCGATCGGGAATATCCTGAAAAAACTGCGCGAGGGCCGTATGACATAAGGCTGAAGCCCGTTGAACTTCAGAATATCAGATGCGCCCGTCAAGACGTGCCGTTAAAACAGTTGTCCACCGCGCCCGTAGCGATTCAGGCGGACGCAAATCAGCGTCAGTACCGCTGCAATGGCGAACCAAACATGCCAGTGGGAGAACAGGCCACCTGTGATGGCGAACTTCCCGGCATACTGCATATCGGCCGCCAAGCGCCAAAGGGCCAGCAGGAAAGCACCCACCGCCGCAGGGGCCAGCAGGCTTGCCGCCGCCAGCGCCACTCTCCGGTTCTTGCCGAACTTATAGTGAACTCGTGCGCCGCGTCCAAACCGCAACCGGATGCGCATCGCATCCCTCCTGACCTTATCTTAAACAGGAATTGCCAGTAATGTTTCCGCTGCGGCGTGCCTGCTTTCACCGTGCAGAGTGCGATACATTGTGTCTCTGTCCTCACGGAAAGGAATTCCATCATGAAAAAATTGAGAACCGCGATCATAGGCTCGGGATTCATGGGCAAGGTGCACGCCGAAGCCATCCGGCGGCTGGGAAATGTGGAATTGGCAGCCATCGCGGTCGGCCCCGGCGTTGATACCGCCGCGGTAGCCGCATCCTTCGGAGTCGATCGCGTCAGCTCGAACTGGGAAGAGATCGTGAACGACGCCTCGATCGACGCGGTCCATGTGCTGACGCCCAACGCGCTGCATGCTCCCATGTCCATAGCCGCCATGAAGGCCGGCCGCGCCGTGTTGTGCGAGAAGCCCGTCGCCACCACTTCCGCCGAGGCCGCCGAGATGGTCAGAGTGGCCGAGCAGACCGGTGTCGCCAACGCCGTCAATCACAACCTTCGTTACTATCCCCTGCTGCAGCAAGTTCGCCAGATGATTGCCGCGGGCGATCTGGGCGAGGTGCTTGTAGTGCAAGGAACGTACTCGCAAGACTGGCTGCTCTATGACACCGATTACAACTGGCGCATTGAAGCCGCCGACAACGGCCGCTCGCGGGTAGTCGGCGATATCGGTTCGCACTGGATGGATATGATCCAGCACCTCACCGGCCAGCGCATTACGGAGGTGTGTGCCGACACGGCAATCTTCCACAAGACCCGCAAGAAGCCGAAGGGAGCAGTGGAAACGTTCACGGGCAAAATGCTGAAGCCGGAAGACTACCAGGAGATCCCAATCACGACTGAGGATTTCGCCAGCGTTCTCGTGCGCCTGGGCGACCGTGCGCGTGGCGCTTATACAGTGAGCCAAATGTCGGCCGGCTGCAAGAACCGGTTTCAGATCGAGATCTTCGGCACCAAATGCGGCGTGATGTGGAATCAGGAGTCACCCGATCAGCTTTGGATCGGACATCGCAACTCGCCGAACCAGATCATGGTGAAAGATCCATCGCTGATGTATCCCTCTGCTGCCGCGTTCGCCGACCTGCCCGGCGGCCACAGTGAAGGATACGACGACGCGCATAAGCAGCTTTACCGCCGCTTCTATCGCCGCGTTGCCGACCCAACCGCACCGATCGACTACCCGACATTCGCCGACGGCGCGTGGGGCATGAAGTGTATCGAAGCTGTGATGGATAGCGGCGAAAAGCGCGCGTGGGTCAAGGTAGGTTAGGCGCGTCCACTATGAAACCAAACCGTCTGCAGCAGGTAGTAGCCGAAGGGCGAGTCCCGATCGGCCACATGGTGTGGGAGTTCAAGTCGCGTGGCGTGGCCCAAATTGTCGCCAATGCCGGCGCCGACTTCGTCTTCATCGACATGGAGCATTCCGGCTTCGACAACGAGACCGTGGCCGATCTCATCGGGTGGTTCAAGGCCACAACCGTCGCGCCCATCGTCCGCATCCCGCAAACGATGTACCACTTCATTGCGCGCGCCATGGATGTCGGTGCGTTGGGCATCATGAACCCCACCGTGGAGACAGCGGCCCAAGCGAAAGAGCTGGTCGATGCCGTGAAGTACGCGCCCGCGGGCAAACGCGGCGTGGGCATCGGCACAGCGCACACAGATTGGGCGGGGGTCGATCCGGCGACCTATTTCGAATACGCCAATCGCAACACCACGGTAATTGCACAGATCGAATCGGTCACCGCCATGGAGAACCTGGAATCCATCGCGGCCACGCCCGGCGTCGACATACTATGGATGGGCCACTACGACCTCTCGCAGTCCATGGGAATCCCCGGCCAGTTCACCGATCCACGCTTTGTCGAGGCGTTCCGCCGCGTTCCTGCAGTCGCGAAAGCGCACGGCAAACTCGCCGGAGTTCAGCCGCCCAATATGGCTGTCGCCGAGGAGTGGATTGCTGCTGGATACGACGTGATTTCATGCGGCGCGGACTCGGGTGTGTATGGCCGCGCGCTGCATCATGACATCGACCTTGCACGCAAACTCACGCAGCGCTGAGCGGCGCTAGGGTCCCGGGCAGGTATTATAAAAGGTTAAGCCTTACCTCGAAAGGGACTCATCTGTATGAGTGTGGGAACAGCGGCAAGCCCGGCCGCCGGCGCGAAGAGTGCGACGGATACGGGCAAACTACTCCTCTTCTATCAATCGCCGGTCGGCAAGAAGGCGGTGATGGCCGTCACGGGGCTGATCGGTTTTGGCTTTGTGATTGGCCACATGCTGGGCAACCTGCAAATTTTCCTCGGGCCCGAAGTCATGAACGCGTATGGCCTGAAGTTGCATGAGACCCCCGCGCTGCTCTACGGCGCGCGCATCGTCCTGTCGCTGGCCGTCTTGCTCCATATCATCGCCGCCGTGCAGTTGATCAACATGAATCGGAAGGCTCGGCCGGATGGTTACGCCAAGTTGAGTCCCATCGCATCCAGTTACGCCGCGCGGACCATGCGCTGGAGCGGGCCGATGCTGGCGGCGTTCATCATTTATCACCTGTTGCACTTCACCATCGGCATAGCGCATCCCCACTTCGTGTACCAGGACGCCATGCGGACCATACCGTCGCCGTACGAAAATGCCGTGCGCGGATTTTCCAACCCCGTTGTGGCAGGCGTCTACATCGTCGCGATGATCCTGCTCATGCTCCATATCAATCACGGCGCGTGGAGTCTGTTCCAGTCACTCGGCTTGAACCACCCGCGCTATACGCCCATGTTGCGTACACTGGCCCGCGCGGCGTCAATGGCGCTGCTGATTGGCAACTGTTCCATACCGATCGCCGTGTTGGCGGGGGTGGTGAAATGAGCCCGGCAACCGCGTCCATGAAACTCGCATCCCGCATTCCGTCCGGACCCATCGAGAAAAAGTGGGACAACTGCCGCTTCGAGATGAAGCTGGTAAACCCGGCAAATAAGAGAAAATATTCCGTTATCGTAGTAGGCACCGGCTTGGCGGGAGGAGCCGCGGCCGCTACTCTCGGCGAACTCGGCTACAACGTCCTCTGCTTCTGCCACCACGATTCGCCCCGCCGCGCCCACTCCATCGCCGCACAGGGCGGTATCAACGCCGCGAAGAATTACCGCAACGATGGCGACTCCGTCTACCGCCTTTTCTACGACACCGTCAAAGGCGGCGACTTCCGCGCGCGGGAAGCCAACGTCTATCGCCTGGCGCAGATCAGCGTGAACATCATCGACCAGTGCGTAGCCCAAGGTGTTCCGTTTGCCCGTGAATACGGCGGCACGCTCGCAAATCGAAGCTTCGGCGGTGCGCAGGTTTCGCGAACGTTCTACGCACGCGGACAGACGGGCCAGCAGCTTTTGCTCGGCGCCTACCAGGCGCTCGAGCGCCAAATCGACCTGGGTTCGGTGACCATGTACCCGCGCCGCGAAATGCTGGACGTGATCGTCATAGATGGAGTGGCGCGCGGTGTCGTCACGCGCGACATGACCACCGGAGCGGTTGAGGCAACCATCGCCGATGCAGTTGTCCTCGGCACCGGCGGCTACGGAAACGTCTTCTATCTCTCGACGAACGCAAAGAACTCGAACGCGACGGCCATCTGGCGTGCCTATAAACGCGGCGCGGCGTTCGGCAACCCCTGCTTCACGCAAATCCATCCGACTTGCATTCCCGTGTCGGGCGACTATCAATCGAAGCTCACGCTGATGAGTGAATCGCTGCGCAATGACGGCCGCATCTGGGTGCCGCTCAAAAAAGGTGATTCGCGCTCCCCGTCGCAAATCCCTGATGCCGAGCGCGACTACTACCTGGAGCGCCGCTATCCCAGCTTTGGCAACCTCGTCCCTCGCGACGTCGCCTCGCGCGCCGCCAAACATGAGTGCGACGAAGGCCGCGGCGTCGGCCCCAGCGGTTATGGCGTCTATCTCGATTTCGGCGCCGCGATCCAACGCCTCGGCGCGCACACGATCCAGGAGCGATACGGCAACCTCTTTGAGATGTACGACCGCATCACGGGCGAAGATCCGTATAAAGTGCCCATGCGCATTTACCCCGCGGTCCATTACACGATGGGCGGCCTATGGGTCGACTACCGGTTGATGTCTACCATCCCTGGTTTGTTTGTCGTCGGCGAGGCGAACTTCTCCGACCATGGAGCCAATCGTCTGGGCGCGAGCGCACTCATGCAAGGTCTCGCCGATGGGTACTTCGTGCTGCCGTACACGATCGGCGACTATCTCGCAAACGCCAGGCTGGAAAAGGCCGGACCCGATCACGCCGCCGCTCAGGCGGCCCTCAGCAACGTAGGTGCCTTGACCCGGAAGATGCTCGCCGTTAAGGGCAAACGCACCGTTGATAGCTTCCACAAAGAGCTTGGCAAATTCATGTGGGAGTACTGCGGGATGGCTCGAAATGAGAAGGGCCTTCGAGAGGCCATGGGCAAAATCTCCGAGCTTCGCGAGGAATTTTGGAAGAGCGTGAACGTCACCGGAGGCAACGAAGAGATAAACCAGGCGCTCGAACGCGCGGGCCGCGTCGCCGATTTCCTCGAACTCGGCGAACTGATGTGCCGCGACGCGCTTGAGCGGCGCGAATCCTGCGGTGGCCACTTCCGCGAAGAGTGGCAAACACCCGAAGGTGAGGCGCAGCGCGACGACGAAAAGTTCTCCCATGCGGCCGCTTGGGCCTTTCAGGGCGAGGGCAAGACGCCTGAACGTCTTGTCGAACCGCTCGAATTTGAATACGTGCATCCAAGCCAGCGCAGCTACAAGTAGAGGGAGCCCTGAACGAAATGAAGATCATCTTGCAAGTCTGGCGGCAGAAGGACCGCAACGCCAAGGGTAAGCTCGTGCGCTACGAGTGCGCCAGTGTGAGCGAGCATATGAGCTTTCTCGAGATGCTGGATGTGCTCAATGAAGAACTCACGGCGAAGGGCGACGACCCCATCGCATTTGAACACGACTGCCGTGAGGGGATCTGCGGCTCCTGCGGGTTCATGATCAACGGCGTGGCCCATGGCCCCATGCCCGGTACGACGGTGTGCCAGCTTCACATGCGCCATTTCAAGG
>JBDTVQ010000011.1:0-40455 GCA_040007195.1 Acidobacteriota bacterium
TTCCGGGGCCGACCACGGAGCGTCTGGCCGAGGTGGCGCGGAAGCGGAAAGCGTACGTGGTCGCGGACATCTATGAGCGCGAGGGGGCGACGATCTACAACACGGCGGTGATGCTGGACCGGACGGGCGCGTTGGCGGGTAAGTATCGCAAGGTGTATCTGCCGCGCGAAGAGGTGGAGCACGGCCTGACGCCGGGGAACTCGTACCCGGTGTTTGGGACCGATTTCGGAAAAGTCGGCCTGATGATCTGCTATGACGTGTTCTTCAGCGATCCGGCGCGGGCACTGGCGACGCAAGGCGCGGAAATGATTCTGATGCCGATCTGGGGCGGCGATGAGACGCTGGCCAAGGCGCGGGCGATCGAAAATCAGGTGTTCCTCGTGGCGTCGGGCTACGACCATCCGACGTACATCATGGACCCGACGGGCGAGCGCTTGAGCGAGGCGCGCGAGCAAGGCACGGCGGCGACGGCGACGGTGGATTTGAACCGGCGCTATACGGACAAGTGGCTGGGCGACATGCACACGCGGAGGTGGAAAGAGCAGCGCACGGATGTGGCGGTGCCGGTGCCGGGGTTGGAGCGGTGAGGAAAGCCGCGGTCCCATAAATATGGGACAATCAACATCGTGAAGACAACACTTGAAATTCCCGATGCACTATTCCGGCGGGCGAAGTCGGCTGCCGCGGAACGAGGAATTCCCTTTCGAGAGTTGGTCACGCTGGCGCTGGCTGAAAAACTCGGCCCGAAGAAGCTCCAGGAGAAACCGTGGATGAAGTCGTTCGGCAAGTTGAAGAGCCTTCGGCAGGAGACCGCGAGGATCAACCGGATAATCGAGAATGAGTTTGGGCAGATCGAACCTGAGGACCGGATTTGATCCTGGATACGAATGCGCTGTCCGCCATGGCCGATGGTGACGAAGGTATTGCCGCACCCCTCGCGGACGCCACCGAAATCGCCATTCCAGTAATTGCGCTTGGTGAGTTCAGATACGGCATTCGAGGGTCTCGTGTCCAAATTCGGTATGAACAATGGCTCATTGAACTCCTCTCGGGATGCCGGGTGCTGGATGTGGACAGCGGCACAACCGTGATCTACGCGGGAATCCGTGAAGGCTTGAAACGAGGCGGGCGTCCCATTCCAGCGAACGATGTCTGGATTGCGGCGCTTGCACGACAGCACGATATGCCGGTACTTAGCCGGGACCGGCACTTCGACCTTGTACCCAAATTGATGCGCGTGAGTTGGTAAGCGAGCTACCGCGCGAGATGCCCGTATTTGTTGGCGTGTGACAGCCGTTCGAAATAGCGGAAGGCGACACGCGTGAGGTCTTCGACTGGGTCGAGCTTGGGGTCGCCGAGGTAAGTTCCGTAGATGCTGAGCACGAACGGGCGGTTCTTCAAGTAGATGATGCCGACCTGGTTCTTGACGCCAGTGATGCCGCCGGTTTTGGAGGCGATGTCGACGCCGGCGGGGAGCGCCTTATTCATGCCGCCTTTTACGAGGCGCATGATGTCGAACATCGCTTTGCAATCTTCGGCCGGGGCCGCGGCGTTGCGATAAAGCATTTCGACGAGGCGGGCCATCTCCCTGGGCGTGGCGATATTTTCGCGATCGGCGAGGGCTGCGTCGATGTCCATCATCACGCGCTGCAAGCGAATTTCGCGCAGGCCGAACTCATCGAGGATGCTGTTGACGCGTTCCATTCCGGCCATGAGAATACAACGATTGGTCGCGGTATTGTCGCTGGTCTCGATCATGGCGGTCATCAACTCGCGGACGGTGAGGGTGAGCGGGCCCTTCTCGATGGTGGTGTTGAGATGGCCGCTGCCGCCGGCCATATCCTTCTTGTCCAGCGTCAGTTTGTCTTCAATCTTGAACTCGCCGTTGCGCATGGCGCGAAACATTCCAATGAGGATGGGGATCTTGATGGAGCTCGCGGTGGGGAACTGAACGTCGCATTGAAAGCAGAGCGTATGCCCGGTTGACAGGTCGATGGCAGCCAGGCCCACGACGCCATCGAGCTTTTCGGCGTAGTCCTTCACGTCCTTTTGAAACCGCTGCTCCCACAGCTGTTCGACACTCAGTTGTGCCAAAAGAGGCAGCGATGTGAAGAGAATCGCGATTAGCCGCATGGGTAGATTGTAGCGATAATGACGTGGTGATCCATTCAGAGGGAATGCCCTTACAGGGTTTGGTCGTACTGGACTTTTCGCGGGCCGTGGCTGGTCCGTACTGCACGATGATGCTAGGCGATCTGGGCGCCCGCGTGATCAAAGTGGAGGAGAAAGGGAAGGGCGACGAAACACGCACGTGGGGCCCGCCCTTTGTGGAAGATTCGAGCGGCCGCAGTTGGAGCACGTACTTCGTGTCGGTGAACCGCAACAAGGAAAGCGTGGAACTGGACTTGAAGTCGGAGGAGGGGCGCACAGCGGCGCAGGCGCTGGCGCGGCAGGCCGATGTCGTGATTCAAAACTTCCGTGTCGGCGTGGCGGAGCGTTTGGGGATTGGTTATGACGAATTGAGCGCGCTGAACCCCGGTCTTGTGTATTGCTCGATATCGGGCTTTGGAACCAATGGCCCGTGGCGCGACCGCCCCGGATACGATCTGATGGCGCAGGCGATGTCGGGATTGATGTACACGAGCGCCGAGCCGGGGGGAGATCCCGTCAAGACGGCATTCCCGGTGGCCGATGTGCTGACTGCGCTGTTTGCGGAGCAGGCGATTTTGGCGGCGTTATATGAGCGGGAGCGGACGGGCAGAGGGCGGCACGTGGAGGCAAACCTGTTGCACTGCATGCTGGCGGGGATGGCGTCGCAAACCGCGGCCTACTTGATGACGGGCGAAGAGCCGCCTCAAGCCGGCACGGCACAGCCCAACATCGCGCCGTACAAAGTGTTCCGATGCTCGGACGGGTTTGTGGCGCTCGCCGCCCCGAACGAGCGGTTATGGCGGCGTGTGTGCGAGGCGTTGGAGAAGCCGGAGTGGCTGGAAGATCCGCGGTTTTCCACAAATGCGCATCGAAACGAGAATCGTGCGGCGCTGGCGGCCGAGATGGAAGCGATCCTTTCGGTGCGCCCCTGCTCGGACACGCTTGCGGCCTTGGACCGCCACGAGATTCCCTGCGCGCCGGTGTCGAAGGTGGGAGCGATTCTCGATCAACTGGAGGAACAGGGCGGCCGCATCGCGACATACGGCGACAACGAGTTCACCGCGACCACGATGGCGCACCCGGTGCGCTATGCCGGCGCCCAGGCGCGATACCGCAGGCCACCGATGCTCGGCGAACACACGCGCGTTATCTTGGATAGTTTGAAGGACGGTGCGGATGGACTTTGAGAAGCTGGGCGTCTTCTACCTGGGGCGCGAATACGATGCGGCAACAAAGCAGCAAAAGCCCGATCTTTTGCTCTACGACTCACGCGACCTGGTGACGCACGCGGTGTGCGTTGGCATGACCGGGAGCGGCAAGACGGGGCTGTGCATCTCGCTGCTGGAGGAGGCGGCGATCGACGGAATTCCGGCGTTGATCATCGATCCGAAGGGCGACCTTTCGAATCTACTCTTGACGTTTCCCGAATTGCGGCCAGAGGACTTTGCACCATGGGTGAACTTGGATGACGCCGCGCGCAAGGGCATTCCGGCGGCCGACTATCCTAAGCAACAGGCCGAGACGTGGTCGAAGGGTTTGGCGCAATGGGGGCAGTCTGGCGAGCGCATCCGCATGCTGCGGAATGCGGCCGAGTTTGCCATCTACACGCCGGGGTCGAACGCGGGAATTCCGATCAGCGTATTGAAGTCGTTCGACGCACCAATGGGAGCGGCAGCCGAAGACCGCGAGATTTACACGGAGCGCATCCAGGCAACGGCAACCTCATTACTGGGATTGCTTGGCATTGAGGCCGATCCGATTCAGAGCCGCGAGCATATCCTGCTGTCGAACATTCTCGACGCGGCCTGGCGCGATGGCGCGAGTGTAGAACTGGGGCAGTTGATTCAGCAGGTGCAGTCGCCGCCGTTTGAACGTGTGGGCGTGCTGGAGCTAGAGACGTTTTATCCGGCGAAGGACCGCATGAAGCTGGCGATGCAGTTGAACAACCTGCTCGCTTCTCCTGGATTTTCCCAATGGATGGAGGGCGTGCCACTCGATGTGGGCAGCCTGCTCTACACGCCGCAGGGCAAGCCGCGGGTGGCGATCATTTCGATTGCGCACCTGTCGGACGCCGAGCGCATGTTTGTGGTGTCGCTCGTGTTGAACAACACGCTGGCGTGGATGCGGCAGCAGGCGGGCACGACAAGCCTGCGGGCCGTCCTCTACATGGACGAGATTTTCGGATATTTTCCTCCGGTTGCGAATCCGCCATCGAAGCTGCCGCTGCTGACGCTATTGAAGCAGGCGCGGGCGTACGGATTGGGCGTCGTGCTGGCGACGCAGAACCCTGTAGATCTGGACTACAAGGGCTTGTCGAATGCCGGTACGTGGTTTATCGGCCGGCTGCAGACCGAGCGCGACAAAGAGCGAGTGCTCGAAGGGCTGGAAGGTGCAATGACTTCGGCGGGCGCGAAATTCGACCGGGGCGGGATGGAGCAAACCCTCGGCGGACTGGGCAGCCGCGTGTTCCTGATGAATAACGTGCACGACGACGCGCCGACGGTGTTTGAAACGCGTTGGGCGATGTCGTATTTGCGCGGCCCGCTCACCCGGCAACAGATCAAACAGTTGGTACAGAGTCAGGCGCCAGTCGCACAACCAGCGGCCGCGGCGGCCGCCACGCCAGGCGTGAAGCCCGCCGTGGCAAGCAGCGAGAAGCGCGTGGCCGGTGCCGCCACCTTGCGGTTCAGCGATACGAAAAACAATATCGAGGAAGAGCGGACAGTTGCTCACTGCACGGGCATTGCCGGCAACACAAATCTGCCGAAGTGGGACGAGGCGGAGGAGACAGGCGCGGACGCCGATGGCGATCCGGTGCCGGCGAATCTCTTGACGAAGTGGCAGCGCGAATATGCCACGTGGCTGGCGAACAACGAGACGCTGGAGATTTTCCGCAGCGGCAAGTACAAAGTAAATTCGCAGCCGGGCGAGAACGAGCGCGACTTCCGTCTCCATTTGCAACAACTGGCGCGCGAGGAGCGGGACCGCGAGGTGACACGGTTACGAGCCAAATATGCACCGAAGATCGCCGTGCTCGAAGACCGCTCGCATCGCGCCGAGCAGGCCGTGCAGCGCGAACAGGAACAGGCGAATCAGTCCAAGGTCAGCATGGGCGTGGACATTGCCAAGGGATTGCTGGGCGTGCTGCTGGGCGGCGCGAGGAAGTCGAGCCTCGGAGGCCTGGGCACGGCGGCGAAGAGCTACGGACGCTCGCAGCAACAATCGAGCGACGTCGAGATGGCGGCTGGGAATCTCGACCGAGTGCGGCAGCAGTTGGCCGATCTGCAGGCGGAGATGGAAGCGGAAGTAGCGTCGGTGCAGGCCGCCTTTGACGGCGTAGCGGAACAACTGGAGACCGTCGTGATCCGCCCGAAGAAGACCTCAATTCAGGTGAAGTCGATGGTGTTTTTGCGGGAGTAGCCGAAAGGTTGGATCAGCCGCGCGTGTACATCACACGGCCTTCGACGACCGTGTAGCGAACTTGCGCCTCGCGCAGTTTTTCGGCGGGCGCTTTGGCGATGTTGCGATCGAACACGACGAAGTCAGCGCGGTTGCCCGGCGAGAGGGTGCCAGTGATCTCTTCCTGGAACCCGGCGTAGGCGGAACCGGCGGTGTAAGCGCGGACGGCCTCCTCCAGTTGAATGCGCTGCTCGGGAATCCAGCCGCCGGGGTTCTTATCGTCGAGGGTACGGCGGGTAACGGCGGCGTAGAGCCCGGCAATGGGCCAAGGGGGCGCAACGAACCAGTCGCTACCGAAGGCGAGGCGCGCCTTGGCATCGAGCAGGCTGCGGAAGGCGTACGAAGTCTTGGAGCGTTCGGGGCCGATGAAGTTCGTAGCCCAGCGGCCGTCGTCGATGGCATGATACGGCTGCATGCTGGCGATCACGCCGAGAGCGGCAAAGCGCGGCACATCCTGCGGGCGGAGGTGTTGTGCGTGCTCGATACGGAAACGGCGGTCGCGCGCGCCGTTCTCCTTGGCGACGCGTTCGTAAATGTCGAGCAAGATATGATTGGCGCGGTCGCCGATGGCGTGAACGGCGATTTGCAGGCCTGCTCTGTCGGCGCCGCGAATCCAATCGTACAGCTGGTATTCGCTGTTCACCATCAGGCCGCGATCGTGGGGCGTATCGGTGAATGGTTCTTCCATAGCGGCCGTGTGGGAACCAAGCGATCCATCGACGAAGCCCTTCACGATTCCGGGCTTCATCCACGAGTCGCCGCGGCCATTCGCTTTGATCCACTCGACCGTCTCACTCCAGCGGCTGAGCGGAGCGGCGGCATAGACGCGCAGGCGAAGGCGGCCTTCCTTGCGGAATGTGTTGAGAACGTTTAGATCCTCCAACGCTCCCATGTGATGGATGCTCGTGACGCCGCGCTCAACCAGGTAAGTCATAGCGGCATCGAACGCCTGGCCGCGCATCATATCCGACGCCTGCGGAATGGAGCGCGTGAGCAACCCCATCGCGTTGTCCTTGAGAATGCCGGTGGGCTCGCCTTCGGCATCCCGGACGATGACGCCGCCGGGCGGATCGGGCGTGGTGCGGTTGATGTTCGCCAAACGTAGCGCGGGTGAATTGGCGAGGCCCATGTGGCCGTCCAGGCGCGTGACCCACACCGGGTGGTTGCTGGTCATGCCGTCGATCCAATCCTTCTCGGGCAAGACGCCGCCCCAAGACTGGTGGTCCCAATCGCCGCCCAGAATCCAGTCGCCGCGGGGGGAGTCGGCGGCGTAGTTTCCGATCTTGCGGACAAACTCCTCTTTGCTGTAGCACTCTCGCAGTTGCACCTGCTTGAGCCGCAAGCCGCCTTGAAAGGCGTGGACATGGGAGTCGATGAAACCGGGAGTGACCGTGGCGCCGGCGGCGTCGATGACCGTATCGGCCGCAGCCTTTTCGTCGAAGGCGACGATGCGGCCTTCCCGCACGATCATTGAACTGGCCCATGGCAGTTTCAGATCGCCCGTCCAGATGCGGGCGTTATGAAGGTAGATCTGCGCGGGCGGCTCGCCGGAGCAACCCGACAGGAGAAGCCCGGCCGCGCCGGCGAGGTAGTCGCGGCGCCGCATTACTTCATGGGCGAATAGTCGGTGGCGTCCATGAACACCGATTCGACCTTCGCCGTGAGCTTCCCGTTCGCTTCGCTGGCATCACGCGCCTTGATCCAGTCGGGATCTTTGCGGAAATCGTCCCATGACTTGGTGGCCGCTTCGCGGCTCTCGTGCGAGATGACGTAGATGAGGGTGTTCGACTTGAGCGGCGCATCCGTGGGCGCCCAATAGGCGATGTTCTTCATGCCGTGTTTGGCGAAGATCTTCAGCGTATGGTCGCGGAAGCGCGCGTGCAGCGCTTCGAGTTTACCTTCGGCGGCAGTGTAGGTTCGCAGCTCAAACACACGCGATGTTTTGGCTTCCATGTGGCCCACTCCATATCCGATCGCGAGTGCGAGGACGGCGATCATCGTAGTCGGTACAAATTTGTTCATGATTGTCACCCGGATAATGATTGTGCCACAGCGTGGCGGCCGATTGCGTATTCTGACGGCGGGCGTTTCGCCGTTTGCCTTGCCGTTGCCGCCGCGTGCCGCTTGTGGGCGCAGGACCTGTCAGGCGCGCAGGACGGCGCGACGCTGCCGATGATCGTGGAGGTGCCTTTGCCGCCCATCGCGGTGGGTGCGGATGGCAGCTACAAAATGGCGTATGAGCGGCACCTGACGAACTGGTCGCTCCGCCGGCAGCGGGCGGGGGATTTACGCTTGAAGGAGTGGAGCACAAGGCGGAGATTCCGCTGCGCGATTGGACCGTGAGCTTTCCCTAGAGAATACTCGCGGCATTCACGGCGGCGGCCAGCAGCGCCGATTCGCGGCCATGCGCGGCGGTGATTTGCAGGCCGAGCGGCGGACCACCGGCGGGCATGGGAAGGGTGAACGCGGGGACGCCGATGCCGGTCCAGGGCGCGTTCATGCGTGGGTCGCCGGTGGATTCGTAGCCAAGCGGGGCGTGGCCGGGGGCGGCTGGGGTGAGTACGAGCGGCCATTTCTCAAAAAACATTTCCATCGATTCACGTGCGGCGTCGAGAGCGGCCAACGCAGCGCGATATTCCTCTTCCGGTGTGGCGAGGCCATGTTCGATGAGAGCCGCCAGTTTGGCGCCCACGGCGGGGCCGTGTTCACGCCAGAGGGCTTCGTGCGTGCGGGCGCCTTCGTACCGGTTGATGACGACCACTGCCGCGCCTGCCTGTAAGAACGGCTGGGGAAGGGCGACCGTTTCGATTTGCCAGCCGCGGGCGGTGAGTTGCTTAGCGGCGGCGGCGATTGCCTGCGACATCGGCTCATCGGCATCAAAGCCCGAGGTTGGAATGGCGGCGCGCAGCGGCCCAGTCTCGTTGGTTACGTGACCCGACGCGCACCACAGCAGTTGCATGTCACGCGGGTTTTCGGTGAACAGGCCGAGCGTGTCGAGAGTGGGCGCGAAGGGCAGCACACCCTCCAGCGGAAGCGCGCCGTAGGTGGGCTTGAAGCCGCACACGCCGCAGAAAGAGGCCGGGCGAATCACGGAACCTTGCGTCTGCGAGCCGATGGCGAAGGCGGCCATCTGCGCTGCAACGGCGGCGGCCGAGCCACTGGAACTGCCGCCGGGAGTACGTCCGGGGGCGTTGGGATTGCGTGTGGGGGCGGGGTCATAGAAGGCGAAGGCGGTGGTGTGAGTCTTCCCGAATAGTGCTGCGTCGAGCCCGCAGAAGAGCGAAACGATGGCGGCGTCTTTGGTCCCTTTGCGGCCCTTGAAGAGCGGCGAACCATATTCGGTGGCCATGCCCGCTGTTTCGATGATGTCCTTCACGCCGAAGGGAACGCCCGATAGCGGGCCAAACCCCGTAGGGCGCGGGGCTACTTCTACCCATGCGTGTACCTCAGGTTCGAGCTCCTCGATTTGGGCAAGCAGAATGTCGGGGCGCATCTCGCCGCGCAGGCAGCGTTCAAGCAGTCCGGCTGATGCAGGCAAGAAGACTCTCCAGACCTTGTTCAAATTGTGCGGGCGGCGTAATGAGGCTCACGATGGCCCAAGGCTCGGATTCAAAATCGTAAAAGTAACCCGGCTGCACGAGGACATTATGTTCGAGTAATGCGGTCATCCATTGTTCCTCCGATTGCGTTGCGGGCAGGCGCAGGCAGGCGTACCAACCAGCTTCGACCCGAAGCGGCTGAAGGCCGCGTCGGCGGAGCGACGTGAGATTGGCGAGCGTGCGGGCGCGCGTGGCCTCGATATAAGTGTGACGCCGATTGAGCCATTGCGGTGCAGAATATTGCACGGGCGCGCTCACACTCAAGTATGTATCGGCGATCAGTTCCAGGCGGCGCGCGGCGGCGGCAGTGAGATCGGCGGGGCCGCTGATGACGGTCCAGCCGAGCTTCATTTGCGGAAGGCCACACACTTTCGAGAGGCCGCTCAAAGTGAAAGTGAGGCAGGGGCCATCTGGATGCGCGGTGGTGGGGCCTGCCGAGGCATCGAGCGCGAAGTCGCGGAAGACTTCGTCGCAGATGAGCGCCAGCGAGTGGCGGGCGCAGAATTCGGCGAGCGCGGCTGCGTCGTGGAGATAGTGACCGGTGGGGTTATTGGGACTCACGACGATGACGGCGCGAGTGCGCGGCGTGAGGTGTTCTTCGAGCGAGGCCAGATCGAGCCACCAGCCTTCGTGATAGTGCAGCGGGTATTGGCGCACGGCGACATTCTGCAGTCCGGCGAGAAATTCGAACAGCGGGTAGCTGGGGCGCGGCGCGAGCACTTCGTCGCCGGGATCGCAGAGAAGCTGCAGCAGGTACGAGTAGGCTTCCGAGGTGCTCGCCGTGAGCAGGATGCGTTCGGGCGAGACAGCGCAATTGTAGTAAGCGGAGACGGCTTCTCGCGCGGCCAGGAGGCCCCAGGCTTCGGGATCGTACTGCAGGGCGCGAGGATCAGCCAGCGGCGCGAGTGTGGCGTCGGCGAGTCCGGCGCGCGTGGGGTTCGATTCGGTGAGATCGATAAGCGGACGTCCGGCCTTGCGATGCGTGGCGACGGCGCTCGAATAGGCATTTGGCGCGGTGTCCCAGGCCAGGCGGCGCGAGAACACGCTTAGTGCACCGCCAGCCCCAACTGGCCGGAGAGAAACTGCATGATGTCGACGGTCTCTTCGATCTTCTGCGTAACGCCCATACCGGCGGAGTGTCCGGCCTTGAGGTCGTAGAGAAGGATGACGGGCCGGTCGGACGAAGTGGCGTCTTGCACAAGCGCGGTCATCTTGCGCGCATGGAGCGGAGCGACGCGCGTATCGCCGTCGCCGGTCTTGAACATGACGGCGGGGAACTTCGTTCCCTTCTTCACGTTCTGGTAGGGCGAGTATTTGAGCAAGTATGGGAACTGTTCGGCGTTGTCGGCGGTGCCATACTCGGGCACCCAGAACTTGGCGACGAGGAACTTATCGTAGCGCAGCATGTCGAGCAACGGTACGGCGCAGACGACGGCTTGAAAGAGTTCCGGCCGCTGCACCATAGCCGCGCCGACGAGCAATCCGCCATTGCTGCCGCCATAGATACCGAGCTTCTTCGAATTGGTGTACTTGTTCGCGATGAGAAACTCAGCGCCGGCGATGAAGTCGTCGAAGACATTTTGTTTGTTGGCGAGCATGCCGGCTTTGTGCCACTCTTCGCCGTATTCGCCGCCGCCGCGGAGATTGGCGAGCGCGAACACGCCGCCCGACTCGGCCCACATGACGGCCGTGATGGAAAGCGCGGGGGTGTTGGTGACCATGAAGCCGCCGTAGCCGGTGAGCAGGGTGGGCGCGGTGCCGTCGAGCTTCAATCCCTTCTTGTGCAGGAGAAACATCGGAATCTTCGTGCCATCCTTCGAGGGATAGAACACCTGCTTGAGCTCGAGTGAGCCGGAATCAATGGGGAGTTTCGTGCGGTTCCAGACGGTTTGCGTTTTGGCCGCGAGGTCGGCGCGATAGATCGTGGCCGGAATGTGGAATGAGGTGAAGCTATAGAAGACTTCCGGTTTGCCCCACTCGCCGTTCAGGCTGCCAACGGAGCCGATGGCGGGCAGCGGAATTTCGCGTTCGAGCTTGCCGTCGGGCATATAGGCGAGCAGGCGCGATTTGACATCTTCCAGCGCGAGAACGACCAACCGCCCGCCGATGGCCGCAAAGCCGTCCATCACGTATTTCTGCTCGGGAATGATTTCGCGCCAGTTCTCGGGCTGAGGCTTGGCGGGATCGATCTCGACGATGCGGCCGCGCGGGGCATGGTAGTTCGTCTTCACGAAGAAACGATCGCCGGCGGGTTGCGCCTCAAAGCGCGCGGCTATGCCCGTGATCAGCGGCCGGATGGGAGCATTCGCTTTCACGTCCTTCACGAACACTTCCACCTTGTCGGCGGACGAGCCTTCAATGACGACGATTACGAGCCAGTGGCCATCGTCGCTCAAGTAGGTGTACATCAGGTTCTTGGCGCCGTACCCCTGGCCGAAGATTTCGCGGCCCGGTCCTTTTTCGTCGAAGTTCCGCTCGTAGATGCGCGGCTTGTCGTCGCCGCTGGTGGCGTAATAAAAGCCGGACTTGTCGGGCTTAATCGAAACGCTCATGTAGCGCGCTTCGGGAAGCTCGTCGCGCAGATCTTCCTTCGTGGCGACCTGGCGGAACCGCACGCGCACCTCATCCTTGCCGCCTTCGCGAATGCCGTAGGCGACGAGAGCTGCGTCAAGCGAGATGTCTTCGATGACGGCCGAAGTATTGGGGTCTTTGCTGAACAGCGAGGGATCGACCAGAATTTCGTCCTTGCCATTCAGGCCCTGGCGGGTGATCACGACGTACTGTTCCTGATCGGCCGTGCGGCGGCGGAAGAAATAACGTCCGTTGCGCTGCGAAGGCGTCGTCACCGTTTCGGTGCGGTTCAGTTCCGTGGCCCGTTTCATGAGCGCGTCGCGGCCGGGATAGTGCTCCAGGATCGACTTCGTATAAGCGATTTGGGCATTCAGCCACGCACGAGTTTCAGGCGAGTCCTGGTCTTCCAGCCAGCGGTAATTGTCGACGACCTTTACTCCATGCAAGGTCTCTTCGACAGGCTTCTTGGCGGTAGGTGGCGGCGCGGTGAAGGATGGTACGGCCAATGAGACGGTGACTCCGGCAAAAATGAGCAGCTTCCTCATCGAGAGCTCTCCTGTTTGGTTCGCAACGGAACAGTTATGGGCTCGATGGGGAGGCCCAGGCGTTTACGGCGGCGCAACTCGGCCACGGCCTGAAACCAGGCACGAAGGAGCGGAACAAGCCCAAGGCGCATTCCTTACATGATGCCAGGATTGCCGGGATCACGGCGAAACAGGGGCGCCAGTTGTCACTTACCGCCGGTGGGTCCCCACGAGTCGGCGGCAGTAGACTCGAGATATGGGCTTGATTCTTGCGGCTGCGCAATCGGCGTCGGTCCGGGCGACGTCGCCCGGAATGTCGAACATCATCTCCGATTCTGTGAGGTGGCGGCGGAGCACGGCGTGCAGTTGCTGGTGTTTCCGGAATTGTCGTTGACCGGCTATGAATTGGGGTTGGCGCGGGCGAGCGCGATTGATCCGGGGAGCGCGGCCCTGGACGTCTTGCGGAAGTTTGCCACGCGCACGGGAATGACCGTGGTTGCCGGCGCGCCCGTGCCGAACCAGGACGGCGGGCGGTACGCGGCCGCACTTGCGATTCGTCCGGATGGACCCATCGTGGTCCACAGCAAAGTTCACGTTCATGAGAGTGAGTTAGTGGCGTTCGAACCCGGGCCGGGCGGCGAAGTATTTGGTGTAGGCGAGGCTACCGTGGGGCTGGCCATCTGCCGCGATACGTCCTTCGCCGAACACGCCGCCGCTGCTGCTGCGCGCGGAGCCAACGTGTACGCGGCAGGGGTGATGATCGACGAAGCGGGCTATGCGCGCAAGGCTCCCCTGCTGAAGCAACACGCCGTGGCACACAAGATGGCGGTCCTGATGGCGAACTACAGCGGCGAAACGGGTGGCGAGGTATCGGCGGGGAAGAGCGCGATATGGGCCGAGGACGGTACGGTCGTCGCGGCGAGTCAGGGTAACGAAGAGTCGTTGATCATAGCGAAGAAGCACGACGGCGCATGGAGCGGCACCGTCGTGCCCCTTTAATCAAGCAGCGCTCAGTAGTAGAACTTCAAGCCGAACTGAATGACGCGAGCCGGGTCGGCTCCGGTAATGACCCCGAAGTTCGGCTGGCCGAACGTAGTGGCCGGGCTCCGGAAGTTCACGATGTTGAATGCATTGAAGAACTCGCCGCGGAATTGCAAGCGAAAGCGCTCGGTTACGCTGAAGTCCTTCAAGACCGAGACGTCCCAGTTGTGAAGAGGCGGTCCGGAGTTATCGGGTAGAAAACGCCCGACGTTGCCAAAAGTGTAGGGCGCGGCATCGACAAACGCGGCGTTGTTAAACCAGCCGTTGATGCGTTCCTTGGTGGAGCCGGAGGACTTGCTGGAAATGCCCGTCGAATTGGGACGTTGTCCGCCGCCCTGTGACGCCGTGGTGTTGACGCGCGAATCGATGGAGATTGGATTACCCGAGGAGAGCGACGTGATGCCACTCAAGTTCCAGCCGCCGACGATGTGATTAATGGCACCGCCGTGATTGAGGAACCGCTTGCCCTTTCCGAAAGGCAGGTCCCATTGGTAGTTGAACACGAGGTTGTGCGGGATGTTCGATGCCGAGATGGAGCGGTCCAGATCGCGGCGGTTGTTGTTGGTGTAGCCGGGATTCTGGTCACCGAGGAAGCCGGCGACTGAGCTGACATCGTCCATTGTCTTCGAGAACGTGTAGGCAACCAGGAACTGCAAACCGTTCCCATAGCGCTTGCGGAACTTGGTTTGCAGGGCGTGATAGGAGGAGTGAGCCATGGTGCCCCATTGCTGGGTGAGGCCGGTAAGCCATGGGTAGGGGCGCAGGAGCTGCCCGCGCGTGGTGGTGGCGCGGCCGATCGTCGTCGCGGCCGGAACGTAGCCGAAGAACGGGTTGGCGACGACGGTATTCAGTCCGTCGCCCAGCGCGAGGGCCGAATCCGGAATCTGGTTGAAGTTGGTATTGGCTTGCAGCTTCACACCCGAGTTGCCGGCATAGGCAACATCGAGCAACATACTGTCGGGCAGTTCATATTGCACGTTGAAATTCCACTGCACGGTGTAGGGCACGCGGTCGTACCGGAAGTTGCCATTGATACCTTGACCGATGAAGCTCAGCAGCCCGTTCTCCCCGTTCTCCGGCGGAATGTATCCATCCGGGAAGGGATTGCTCAGCGTGGCGTAGGGTGTGCGGCCACCGTCGATGCTCGAGGTGAACGGGGTGATGGCATTGAAGCCGAGCGCGCCGGCGTTGGTGGCGTTCGGTCCGATGCCCGTAGTGGGCGAATAGAAAATGCCCACACCAGAACGGAGAACGATGCGGTTGTTCAGCTTGTATGCGAAGCCGGCGCGAGGCCCGAAGTTGTTTTTGTCGAGATCGCGTACGCCGCGTGAAGCGCCGGGAGTGCGCGAACCGGCGAAGACGAGGCCGCCACGCATGGGCGCGACGCCGGGAACCGAAAGAGGAAGCGGCGCGTCGAGATCGAACCACGAGGCGCGGTCGAAGCGTTCGGTCTGCGGGAAGTCGGTATCCCAACGCATGCCGAGGTTGAGCGTGAGACGGTCATTCACTTTCCAGTCGTCCTGGAAGTAGACGGCCGCGTACTTCACTTGCAGGGCCAGCACGGGTTCCGAACGAATCTGTCCGCCGGTGGGAAGGCCAAGTAACATCCCGGCCATGGCATCGCCGCCGCCGGTGGTATTGAAGGTACGCCGGGTAAAGCCGTCGGCGAAGGTATAGTTGCCGGCTGGGTTGTTGGGCCGAAAGTTGGATGCGCGGTTCAAGCGGTAGGTGCCGCCGAACTTAATCGTGTGGTGGCCGAAGAGGCGCGAGGCATCGCCGCCCCACGTATGCGTTTCGAACTTGTTGCCGATGATGTAGCTGGATTCCGGCCCCAGTTGCGCATATCCGGTGGAGGTAACCGTCGGGAAGATGGGGAACTGAGCCACGGCGTCAAGCGAAGTGGGGAAGCCAATTTCGCTCGGTTTGATGATGTTTTCGAGCGGGCCTCGCGGGTTGGCGTGGTAGGAGTACCCATAGTTGCCGTGCAACACCCACTGGCCGAAGATGTAGGAGTCGTCGATCGTGCCGCTGCGGTTGCGGACTCCCGTGAAGCCGGGCGTGCTCGTGGCGGCGTTGTTGTAGTGGTTCGCTTGATTGGTGGTGCCGTTCTCCCAGGAGAAACGGCCAAACAGGTTCTGCCGGTCTGAAATACGGCGGTCGATTTTGAACGATACATTGTTGCGAGCGGTCGAACTGCCCGCTTGCGAGAAGTAGTTGTTGATGACCCCGGGGCCGGATGTGGCGGGAAAGAACGACATCATCTTGGCGCCGACGGGGTTAATGCGGTTGGTGGGAATTCGATTGCTTGCGAATGGAGTGCGCACTCCAGACGCGTTGATCGTTTGCGGGTCGTAGATGATGCCGGAGATCTGCGAGAAATCGCCCTGGCGCATTTGGGCCGTGGGAACGCTAAACGTCGACGAGCCGGGGTTCTTCTGGCGAATGCCTTCGTAGTTCACGAAGAAGAACGTGGTTTGCCGCGACGGCGTCAGCGGGCCGCCCGCCGTGAATCCGAACTGGTTGTAGCGGAAGGCCGCCTTCTGCCGGCCGTTCAGGTTGTTGAAGAAGCCGTTGGCGTCGAAGGCGTTGTTTCGCAAAAACTCATAGAGCACGCCATGGAACTCGCTCGTACCGGAACGGTGCACCATGTTGATGACAGCGCCGCCGGTGCGGCCATATTCCGCCGACATGGAGTTGGTTTGCACCTTGAACTCCTGCAGGGCGTCGGGCGAGGGCACATAAGCGGGCTGGTTGTAGCCCATCACTTCCTGCGGTGAGCCATCGAGCATCACGGCCGTGGAAACGTTGCGGCCTCCATTGGCCGAGAAGCCAACGGCGTTGATGGAGCCGCCGCCGGGACCGCTGTTGAAGAAGCCCGTGTTTGCATTGATGCCGGGCGTCAGCGCCACCAGTTGCAGTACGTTGCGGCCGTTGAGCGGCAGGTTCTGGCTGGTGAGCGAATTCACCACTTCGCCCAACGTCGAGCTTGCCGTCTCGAGCAGCGGTGTTTCTGCCGAAACCTGAATTGATTCATTCACCGCGCCGACTTCCATCGGGATGGTGATTTCGGCGATCTGCGCAACCTGGAGGATCAGCCCATCGCGCACGAAGCGCTTAAATCCGGGTGCTTCCACCTGCAAGCGATAATTGCCGGGAGGGATTTGCTGCAAGACATACGAGCCGGTTTCATTGGACTTCGTGACCCAAGGCCGGTTCTGGTCAATGTTGGTGAGAGTAAGCGTCGCGTTGGGAACCACCGCGCCGGTGGAATCCTGGACAGCGCCACGGATTGAGGCAAATTGGGTTTGCGCCGGTAAGGGCGCGTAAACGGTTGCGGTAACTAACACCGCATAGCGAAGAAACTTGTTCGCGATCATCATGAACCCCCATTCATCAAGGATGAGCGCGACGAGTATATAACAGCCGGATATGAAATGTTTTGGATCAGTGACCGGCGCTTTTCGCGGCGAGGAGAGCGACAAATTTGGCGATTTGGACGACAAAACGTTCGTGCGTCCCGTTGGCGATGATTTCGCGCTCGTCCTCGGCCTCGACGAGGAAGCGTACGCGGCGGCCCTCTACCTGTTCCACCCGCGCCCGGAAGGCGACGCTCATGCCGATGGGCGTGGCGGCGAGATGGCGAATATGAACTTCAGTACCTACGGATTCCTCGCCACCATCAAGAAATGGAAGGATCGCTTCGCGAGCCGCAAGTTCGAGTTGCCACACCAAGTTCGGCGTGGCCAATACGCGGGCGTCCTCGCGGCCTAAGTGGTCAATGGCGAGTTCGGTGGTGACCAGCATTCGCTTTTCGTGGGAGGCGCCGGGGGGAATGTTTCGCATGGGTGATGGCCTAAAGAGGATAGTAGCGCCGATCGGGTCCGCCGATGCGCGTGAATGTGTGGATCGTACTTCGCATCGATTCGCGAGGTATGTGCATCCAAGTGTTTGTTAGATTAGGATGAAGCGCCTACGGCGCCTTCAAGGTAATGAATTGTTATTGAAGCACGCATGTATTGCTCTGGCTCTGGCGCCTTGGGCACTTGCCCTAGATGCCGATCAGGGAGCGAAAAACGAGGCGACCGCAGCCCAGGAAGTATTGCAGCGGTATCTGGCCGCGTCGAATGAACCGTCTCGCCAGTTGCGTGACGTGGAGATGAACGTCGAGATCGAAGCTTATCTTCCCAAGTTGAACCGGAAGGGTAAACTGAGCGCGCTGCGCGGCATCGGCAAGCTGGGGCAAATCACCTACAAGGCGATCACGTTTCAGGGGGACGATTCCATCAAACGCGATGTGATTGCCCGCTACATGCAGACCGAAGTGGAAGCGAGCAAGAAACCGGGACTGGCTATTGAACCGGCGAACTACAAATTCCGCTACGCCGATCACCACGTGAATGGCGACTGGGAGCTCTATCTGTTCGAACTCACGCCGAAGGAGAAGAAGGCGGGGTTATTCCAGGGCTGGATTTGGATCGAAGCCAAAAGCGCCTTGCCCGTGCGCGAGGAAGGCGAGTTTGTGAAGAGCCCGTCGGTTTTCCTGCGCCGCATCTCCTTCACGCGCGATTATCTGGTGCAGGACGGCGTGGCGGTTCCTTCGACCATTCGTTCCACCGTGGAAACACGGATCGTCGGCAAGGCCGAAATCCAGGTGCGCTACACCAATTTGCACACCACACGCCCTCAGACCGCCAGCAGCCTGCAGTTACGGCCGGATCCCTTCACAAAATAAATCTTCGCTGCGTGATCATCGAGCGCGGCAGGTGGCGCTATCCCCAGTGACAGGACAACTGGGAGGTAGATTTCGATGCCAATGTATGTCATGCCGCGCTACCAAGAGTGGCTATTGCTCACCGCGGGCGTTCAAAACCGCCGCGCGGACACCGTGATGAAGTACCTGGATGGGTTGATCCAGCGGATGGAGCGCCACCCGGTGGCCTACAACTGCTTCCTCAACACCTGCGATCTGTTCTTCACCGCGGATTACTGGCTGAAAGTGAACCGGGGTTACACACCGGCTCACGCATCCATGGAAGACCTTTACACGCTCGCCGTGAAGCGCCTGTGCGAGTTGTTCAAGTGCACCGTCAACGTCCTGCCGCGCGAATTGGAGCTGATGTTCGGCCGCGAGATGACCTACGACGGCTTCAAGACCGACATTATCCAGGGCCGCGCCCGCAGCGCCACACGCGAGGAACTGGCCCAGTACCGCGTGGTGTTCAAAGGCGGCAAAGCGCTACAGTACCCGCACTGGGAGATGCATCCCACGGAAGCGCTGAAGCCGGTGGACTCGTCTCACATGTACGAGAAGGGCGTTGGCCTCAAGAAAGACGCGAACGACATGCACTGCGTGAACTTCGCCTACTTCGTGATGACGATGGGCCGCGACCTCTATCTGCGCAAGCACTCACTTGGCGGCGAGCAGAAGCACGACGGCAACTACCACTCCAACTACACCGGCGGCGGCGCCGTGTTGTGCGCGGGCTCGATGCTGGTCGAAGGCGGCGTGATCAAGACCGTACGCAGCGACAGCGGCCACTATAAGCCGAGCGAGCAGAATATGGTGTCGCTCCTGCTCGCCCTGCAAATGCATGGCGTGAACATCAGCAATGTCCGCGTGGTGAACTTCCGGGCCACGCAGGTAGCGCTTGCCCCGGAATTCATCGAGACCAACGGCGACTGGACGAAGTTTGTCGATCAGCGCAATATCGCGCCGCAGAACAACCAGTGCGCCTTCTCGTCGCTGCAGGGGGATCTGAACGGACTGCCGGTTGGGGTCGCCTCGCAGGTGCCGCGCGTGGGTCATCCCGTGGGAATTGAAACGCATTATGTCGGGAAGAATCCAAACCTGCCGCCGAACTACCCCAAAGCACCGCCGCGGCCCCCACGGCCCGGACAGGTCCCGGTGCAAGCAATGCGGCCCGGGCAGGTTCGTTCCGGCCGTCCGCTGCCGCCGATTCCGGGACAACGCGCCGCAGTGGGCTACAACGTTCGCATCCCGCGCCAGCAGCAGGGCGGCGACCAGGACCTGTACCAGACGTAACGACCCAAATCACTTTGAGCCGGCGCTCCAGATCCCGAGAATGCCGGCAAACGCCCGCCCGGAGTCAGGCATACGCCGGGCGGGTTTTTTTCGCCAGTTGTTGAATGTTCTCCGGTCCGACACAGGGATGAAACAGAGTGCCAGTAGACTTACTTCTTCCCCATGTTCAAACAATCTGCCCTGCTCGCTTTGCTGGCCATCGGCCCTCTGACAGCCCAGACCGACCCCAACGTGCTCACGCGTTTGCTCACGACGTACAAATCCACGCCCACCGCGTTCTCTTTCGCGGCGATGGGAGACCAGCAGTACGGTGCGGCGGGCGAAGCAAAATGGCCCGCGCTTTCCAAGTCAATCAGCGATGCGGCGCCTACGCTCAAATTCGTGGTTCACGCCGGCGACATCAAGAGCGGAAGCACTCTGTGCACCAACGAGATGTTCGCCAACCGGTTGGAAGGCTTCAATGCAATTCAGCTGCCGGTAATCCTCACACCCGGTGATAACGAATGGACTGACTGCCACCGCGCAAACAATGGCGCCTATGATCCGTTGGAGCGGCTTGCCTATGAGCGCAACATTTTCTACAGTACCGACGAAAGCCTGGGCGCGAAGAAGATCAAAGTGTTTCGCGAGAGCGAAGATCCCCGCTACACGCTCTATCGCGAGAACGCCATCTGGACTGAGGGCAATGTTGTATTTGCCACCGTGCACGTCATCGGCAGCAACAATAATCTGGGCCGCACGCCCGAACAGGATGTCGAATACCGGGCGCGCAATATCGCCAATCTGAACTGGGTTCACACCGCATTCAGCCTGGCGCGCGATGGCGAATTTGGCGGCATCGTGTTCACGTTTCAGGCCGATCCGCCGTTCCCCCGCGGAATCGATGGCGCCCTGCTCACTCCGGACACCGGGTTCACAGACTTTATCTACGCACTGGAAACGGAGTCCATCGTTTTCAATAAACCGGTTCTGTTAATCCACGGCGATTCCCACACCTTCCGCGTGGATAAACCGATGGTGGACAGCAAGGACAAGACGGTGATCGAGAATATTTACCGCCTGGAAGTTCCCGGTTCATCGGATTCGCACTGGGTGCGGGTAAACATCAACCCGGCTAAACCGAACAGTCTGTTCAGCTTCGAACACGAGGATGTATTGGCGAATCGCGTTCGCCACACCATTCAATAAAATACTTGGCAGTTTTGGCAGCATTTCTTTCCTCAGGATGAATCCCTGCGTGAGCACACGCATCCTGTACCATAGACATTGACGCGTCCTCGCCGACCTGCCATGCGAACACTTTTTCTCAATCCACCGTCATTTGAAGGATTTGACGGCGGTGCAAGCTCGCGCTGGCCCGCCACGAGAGAGATCGAATCCTACTGGTATCCGGTGTGGCTCTGCTACCCGGCGGGCATGCTCGCCGACAGCAAAGTCCTGGATGCCCCGCCACACAAAGTTTCTATCGAACAGACGGTGGAGATGGCCTCGGATTTCGAACTGCTGGTGCTCTTCACCTCCACGCCGGGGTTTCACGTCGACGAAAAAATGGCGTCGATGATGAAGGACAAAAATCCGAAGCTGAAGGTTTGCTTCGTCGGACCGCCGGTGACGGTGGAGCCTGAACAGTGCCTTCGTTCGACAGCAATCGACTTTGTCGTGCGGCGCGAATTCGACCGCCAGATCGTGGACTTCGCCAACGGCAAGCCGCTTGAAGAGCTGCCCGGTGTCAGCTTCCGCAAAGACGGCGGCTTCCAGCACAACCTGGAAGGCGGCTTCATCGAAGACCTCGACGCGCTGCCGTGGGTGAGCAAGGTTTATCAGCGCGACCTGGATTTCAAGCGCTACAACGTACCGTTCCTGCGCTATCCGTTCATCAGCTTCTACACCTCGCGGGGCTGCCCGGCGCTGTGTACGTTCTGCCTATGGCCGCAGACGCATTCGGGCCACCGGTGGCGCCTGCGCTCGGCCCAAGACGTGGTGAACGAAGTGCGCTGGTCCATTGAGAACTTCCCCGGCCTGAAAGAGATCTTCTTCGACGACGACACCTTCAACTACAAGAAGGAACGCACGATCGAGATCTGCAAAAAGCTGAAGGAAATGCGAAAGTCGATGGGCCATCCCGAAGTTTCCTTCAGTTGCACGTCCCGGGTGACGACCGATTACGACACGCTCAAAGAGATGAAGGAAGCGGGCTTCCGGCTGATGATCGTCGGCTATGAGTCGGGCGATCCGCAGATTCTCAAGAACATCAAAAAGGGCGCAACGGTCGACATGGCGCGGCGCTTCACGAAAAACGCCCATTCGCTCGGGTTGACGATTCACGGTGACTTTATCGTCGGGCTGCCCGGTGAATCGAGCGACAGTATCCGCCGCACGATCGATTTCGCCAAGGAACTCAGCACCGAAACGATCCAGGTGTCGATCGGGCATCCGTATCCGGGCACGGAGTTTTACGACTACGTGAAGGAGAACGGGCTGATCACCATCGATGCGATGACCGACGAGCAGGGCCACCAGTTGCCGAACGTGGTCTATCCGGGCCTCGACCGGGCCGAACTCGTCGATTGGGTGGAGCGCTTCTACGGCGAGTATTATTTCCGCCCGAAGGCCGCCTGGCGCGTGGTACGCAAAGCCATCTTCAATAACGACGAGCGCCGGCGCCTCTACAAAGAAGCGCGCGAATACCTCGCCCTTCGCAGCAAACGGAAGCAGTTTGTGAAGGACCAGCGGGCCGGGGTTGGGGCCGGGGCCGGCGACTAATGGCCGGGCCGGCACGCACGGCACTATTCCTTTTCGTGGTCGTTCTCTCCAATCTAGCGGGAAATTTGTGCCTCAACTGGGGCATGAAGCAAAGCGGCGAACTGCTGCAGCCGGCGGTTGTGGCGGGCGTGGCGCTGTTGATCGTGTGGACCCTGGCGCGCATGGCGCTGCTCAGTTGGGCCGATTTGAGTTTTGTGCTGCCGGTGACCGCGGTGGGCTATGTGCTGAGCGCCGCCGCGGGCATGGTGTTCTTCGGTGAGCACGTCGCGGCAGAGCGTTGGGCTGGGGCGGCGCTGG
Source organism: Acidobacteriota bacterium (assembly GCA_040007195.1). Classification (GTDB taxonomy): domain Bacteria; phylum Acidobacteriota; class Terriglobia; order Bryobacterales; family Bryobacteraceae; genus JAFLBB01. The sequence goes on from JBDTVQ010000011.1 coordinate 22,449, forward strand.
TGACGGTGGGCGCGGCGCTGGTGGGTGCGGAAGCGCCTCGCGGAGAGGCCTGACGATGCGTTGGGCGTTGGTATCCGCGATGGTGGGGGCCACGGTGGCGAGCGACCTCCTGCAATCCTGGGCCGGAAAACGCCAGGGCGCGGTGACCTCCCTCGGCCGGCTGAGTGCGCTCATCCGGCAATGGCCGATTGTACTCGCCATCGTTTGCATGGCGATTTCGTTCTTTTCCCTGCTTGAGTTGCTGAAGATTGAAGACCTGAGTTTCGCCGTACCCGTGAGCGCGGCGACGATCGTGCTGGAGACTTTGCTGGCGCGCGTGCTGCTGAGCGAGCCCGTCGGCGCGCGGCGATGGATGGGGACCGCGCTGGTGGCCGCGGGAGTCTTCCTGCTGGCGCGGAGCTAATGGCGATGTACTGGTTCCTGTGGGGCATCTGCCTGGCGTCGGCGGGCTACCAGTTGACGGTGATTGTGGCGGCGGTTTGGCACAGATTGCGCAGACGGCAGCCGGCAAGCGCGTTTCCGGGCATCTCTGTTTTGAAGCCCGTCGCCGGACGCGAGCCGGATTTTTACGAAGCCATCCGGTCGCACGCCTCGCAGGAGTATCCCGAATTTGAGCTGCTCTTCGGCGTTGCAGATCCCAATGATCCGGCACTCGAAGACATCCGGCGGCTGCAGGCCGAATTCCCCCATGTGGCGATTCGCATCGTGCATTCGACGACCCCGGCGTTGAACCGCAAAGTGGGAAAGCTGATTGACCTTGCCCGTGAAGCCGGCTACCCGCTGCTGGTGGTGAACGACGCGGACGTGATCGTTCCCGCGAATTATCTGCGCGATGTGGCCGCACCGCTCGAAGACACGCGCACCGGAGTGGTCACCTGCATTTTCCGCTGCCACTCGCCGACGCTCGTGGGCGAATGGGAAGCCTTGGGTGTGATGGCCGACTTCGTACCGAGCACGCTTGCCGCGCCCCTTATCGGCATCAACGAATTTGGGATCGGCGCGACACTCTGCTTCCGCGCGACCGACCTGGAGCGCATCGGCGGCTTCCCCGCCCTGGGCGCCTATCTCGCCGACGACTATCAACTGGCCAAGCGAATCGCCCGTCTGGGAAAGCGGGTGGAACTGTCGCATATTGTCGTGTCGTCCGGCCTGCAGGCGGAAACAATTGGCGAAGCCTGGGCCCACCAGGTACGCTGGGCGCGCACGATCCGCGTTTCGCGGCTGGACGGCTACGTGGGGCTTCCCGTGACGTTTACCTCACTCTGGGCGTTCGCGGCCCTAGCGGCTGGCCTGTGGATGCCGGCGGCCATTGCGCTCACGGCGCGCTACCTGATGGCTGCGGTTACCTCGACGATGATCCTGCGCTCCACGCTCGTTCTACGCTGGCTACCGCTGCTTCCCCTGCGCGATCTGATGGGCGTGGCGATCTGGGTGGCAGGCCTCACTAGCAACACCGTCGAATGGCGCGGCCGCACATTGCGACTGGACCACAAGGGGCGCATCGCCGCCATCGAAATCCACGAAGACGCCAGCGTCGCCCCGCGATAAACTTGGGAGTTACTTATGGTACTAACCAAAGAAGAACTCATCCAAATCCTCCAAAACGAGGTTCGAATCCTGGTGCACCTGAGCGGCAAAGTGCTCCCGGAAATGATTGATTACCGTCCGACCGCGAAGCAACGCAGCACGATCGAACTGCTGCGCTACCTGACTGTGATGGGACCGGTGCTGGTGCCGTCCATAAAGGCCGGAACGTTCCTGGTCGACCAGTGGAATGCGGGCGAGGCCAAGGCCGCCGCGATGGACTTCGCCGCCGTGGCGAAAGAACTCGAATCCCTGGCGGGCTTCTACGCGGAGGCGCTCGCCGCGTTCTCCGACGATGAACTCCGTGGTGAAGTCGAGCTTTTCGGGATGAAAATGAAGCGCGGTCCGGCGCTCATCAATCTGGTCGTCGCCGGCCACGCCGCCTACCGCACTCAGTTGTTCTGCTACTTGAAATCCTGCGGCCGCGACGAGCTGAACACGATGAACCTCTGGGCGGGCATGGATGGATCGATGTAGGCCCTGCCGGGCCATGGAAGCTAAAGCCACCTCAGGCCGATTCTACTGTGAACTCAGGCTTCTCGCTTAGCGCGGTTTGACCGGAAACGGCCGAACTTGGGAGAGGAGAAGGTGCGAACTCTTCTCTGCCTAAGGGAGGTCTACATGCGGATTGCCGCCGTAAGCGTGCTCGTGTTGATTGGTGTGGCGTGGTGCGCGCTGGCTCAGGATGAGCACTCAGTTCCGGCCTCAGTTCATGAGCGGACATCGGCAAAGGGCCGTACGGCCGCCGCGGACCGCTCGACTCCCGGCAGAATGTTCGCATTGGCCGCGCCCCGGACGGTTTCGCTGGAGGGCCTTCCGGAGGGCGCAGGGCTTTCGCTCCTGAACGGAGCGGTGGCGGTGCATCGCGAGGTGCCGGCCGATTTGATGGCGCAGGGCGAGTGGACGACGCTGCCCGATGGGCGGCGCGCATGGCGCCTGGCGATCCATTCGCCTGAAGCCCGCTCGATTCGCGTGCATTTCGACGCATTCGACGTTGCAGGTGGGCAGGTGTGGCTGGGGTCTGAAAACGGAGCGGACGAGCCGCTGGTCAGCAAACCGTTTGCCGGCCAAGGGCCGTTCGGCGATGGCGAGTTCTGGTCGAATTCGGTCTACGCCGATACAGTATGGGTCGAGTATGTTCCGGCCGCCGATCAAACCACGGACGCGGTTCCGTTCGCGATCGATCAGATTTCGCACTACTTCGATGTGTTGCGGGCGCCTTCGGGCCAGGCGGCGCAGATCGCCAAAGCAAGCTCCAATAAAGCGGCGCCGAACAGTGTGGCGCCGTGCCAGCTCGAAGCCAAGTGCTACACCGAATATGCCGACGTCGCCAGCGGCATCGCGCAGTTGCAGTATGAGCGCAATGGCTTCGGCTATGTGTGCTCGGGCGCGCTTGTGAACTCCACGAGCCAGCGCGCAATTCCGTACCTGCTGACGGCAAATCACTGCATCAGCAACGATGCCGAAGCGCGGACGCTGCAATCGAACTTCTTCTACGAGGCCAACATCTGCGGCGGCGCCAATACGGAGTCCCCGGTATTGGCGACCCAGGTTTTAGGAGCGAAATATCTATCCAGCGGCGGGCTCAGCTTGGGCGACTATTCGCTGTTGCTGCTGTCCGATGCGCCCGACAAGGCGATGTTCCTGGGTTGGACGACGGCAGACATAGCCGTCGATTCGAAGGTCATTGGCATTCATCATCCGCAAGGCAGCTACAAACGGATAAGCTTTGGAAAGCGCACGCTCGACCAAGAGTTGGTGATCGGCAAAGGCGAGGATGCCGAGTACGGCCCAGCTAACCGGTACTGGACAATCGAGTTCACCGAAGGCCTTGTACAGGGTGGCTCGTCTGGGTCTCCGCTTTTGAATACGGCAAACCAGGTGGTGGGCACGCTGACGGCGGGCCCGGGCTTCAGCGACGCCGACGCGGAGGATTTGCTGATCTGCAAGCTCGATCCGTTTGAAGCTTTCTATGGACGCTTCGCCAATGGGTTTCCTAGTTTTCGGACCTATCTCGAAGACGCCGTGCCGGCGAGCATGACCAGCCCCGCCAATGGCGCCGTGCTGCCCGGACCAACGGTGGATTTCACGTGGTCAAAGGGCACATCCTCCGACGATTTCAAGCTCTATATCGGTACAACAGCCGGCGGAAGCCAGCTGGCCGTGGAGAATGCGGGCAACAACGCCTTCCACCGCGTGAACTATCTGCCCACCGACGGCAGCCGCATCTTCGTGCGCTTCTGGTATCGCATGCTGGGCACGTGGCGCTTCACCGACTACACCTACACGGCGGCGCGGGACAACGGCAAGAAAATCACCATCCACATCACCAACCGGCTGCTCTATCCGGTGCAGGTGAAAGCCAACGGCAGCAACTTGATGGTGGTCAACGGCGGTGCGGTGGCAACGCGCGACATTGCGACGCCCGCCGAACTGGTGGTCTCTTACGACATGATTCGCCCGGTGGTAGACGGGGCACCCGCGGGTGAGCCGGTGTCGGGCACCTTCCCCGGCACGGGTGCGGCCATGGGCACGATTCCCTTCACGGTCACCAATACCTCGGGCAACGACGTCTTCTTCGCGCCATTTCTCTACAACGGCACGGGCCAGCCGGTATCGCTTGTCATGAATAGCGGACTGGCGGAGGAGAAGTCGTGCGGATGCACGGCCGTAGCGGGTGCGAATGGCTACTCGGCGGGCTACTATCTGCTTCGGCCCGGCAGCAACATCCACGCGGTGAATGGCGCCACGTCGGCGCTGTATCAGAACTTCACGACGTACGTCGAGCGTAATACGGGCATCGTCCGGGCGACCTTTACGACGCTCAAGTAGCTGACTCGCTCAGGCGCGGGTCGTGGACGGCCCGGCCGATGGCGAAGTGATAGATGACTTGCCCCTGTTCAGGGGACAGGCGCAGATATTGGTGGACGGCATCGTCGTAGAAGGCGCCGATGCCAGTCGCCTGCCAGCCAAAGCTCTCCGCGCCCAAATACAGGCGCTGGCCGATGGCTCCCGCTTCGAAATGCACGTAGCGATAGCCGCGGTCACCGTGGGAATCGGTCGCGCGCTCGAGGTCGGCAATCATCGAGAAGGCGACGGTACAGTTGCCCGCAAGATCCTGGCCCAGGCTCAGCCCGGCAGCGGCGACGCGATGGTCGCCGGGCAGGATCGTTTCCAGCGTGTGCGTTCCTGGCCAATAGCGATATACGCCGCGATCGAGATCGGCCACGTTGTGTACATACAGAAAGAGCGAGACGAAGCGGCTGGCGGGCATGCCGGTGAGGTCGGCTTCGAAATCGCAGACGTGCGGTTGCGTGGCGCTATGCAGGATGGCCGCAAGCTGTTGGAGCGGCATCGCGGGAGCGTGCGGCTGAAAATCGAGTGCGGATCTGCGGCGGCGGGTGATCGTGGCGAAGCGCTCGTTGCTGATCGCGGGCTTGGGGAGGCGATTGACTCCCTGCCCGTCCACTGCAGGCGCGGGCTGTCGGATCGGCGCGAGCGATTCGGTGAGCAATGTTGCGCGGTGAACAGCATCAATGAGCGGATAGCCGGTAGTCTCGATGGAAAGCGCGTTGGGCTCGCCGCCAAACCACTGCGGCTCGGCGGGTTTAGGCGGGTCGTCTGCCCCTGGCCCGCCCATCACGGCAATGAGCAACATCGGCTGCTCGTCGTCGGCGGCATTGAGGGCACGTCGCAGTTTGTCGTCGAGAAAGTGCCCGTAGGTGTGCGTCTCGCAACCGAGTGCCCGCGCCGCTTGTGCGAGCGACTCCCACGCATGGCCCATATCGTGGCAACAGTAACGATAGGCGCGGCCGCGATACTTCCAGGCCTCTCTCCAGAAAATCGACGTGAGCACAAACAGCAGGCGGGCATTACGCGACCAGGGCGCGAGTGTCGATGCGAGAATCGGCGTCACCCAGTCGCCTGTTGCGCGTTGCTCGGCCTCGTGAGAAGAAGCGCGGTAGTGAAACAACCCGTCGGGCCACTCACCGAGGCCTCGCGTGGCGAAGTGAAACTCCGTCGGATGGAGATTGCCCGACGACGGATTTACACGCAACGCATAGCGCATGCCGCTGGGCGCAATTTTCGTTGCGCTGATCGATGCTGAATAAAAGAGCAACTGCGACAGGAACTGCGCGGCCGACGTGGCTCCGTTCGGCGAAGGCTCGGGAATATCGGCCGGCAAATCGATGAGCGGCGCGCCTTCGTAGTGGCGGAACGGCGCGGGCATGTTCGCCCAATCCAGTTGTCGCCGCTCGCCGGCGAGCCGTTCGACAGTATGCTTGGTAGCCTCGTGATACTCGCGCCAGTGGACGCGCCGCCCCGCTACTTCTTCTTCACCCAAATCGGGCTGCTCCAAACCATTTCTCCGTCGTCCTGTTCGGCGCGGATGTAATAGTAATTCGTGCCATCGGGCGTGGGACCGTCAGCGAACGACGCATCGGCATAGGTGAAACTCACCTCGCGGGTTCCGGGCGTGAGCTTGTGCACATACTGGTTGTTCTTCACCACGTCGATCTGGCGAATATTCGCCGTACCCACGATCTTCACCGTCAGCCGGGGTGCGGCAGACGAAGCCGCGATGTCGCCCATCAGCACGTCACCGTCGCTCAGCGTCGCACGGTAGTCCATGATGATCGCATCGGTCGCCGCGTACACGTGCCGCTTGCGCATCGCATCGACAATGCCCTTGCGCGTGAAATCCTCGGCCAGCACGCACGCGAAGGAGGTGTGCGTCGAGATGTGATCGGAGCTCGCCTGCACGCCCAGCTTGTAGCCTTTAGCCCAGGCGTTCCACACGTAGCCCGCCGGGCGCTGCCCGCCATGCGCCGCCTTGTCGCCTTCCTTCCAGGCCTTGGGCGCGCCTTCGTGTTCATAGCTCGATTCGTAACCCTGAAAGATTTCGACCATCGGCTCGAGTGCCTGATCGTTATCGCGCCAGTCGGTGCCCTGCGGCGTGGCCGACGTGTGCGAAGTGGCGATGCCGTCGGTGAGCTTTAGATACGGATACAGCAGGCTGCCCGTGTTCACTTCGCCCTTGCGCTCTTTCGCATCGATGGGCAGCACGGCCTTGCCACGCGTGGCCCAAATGATATTGCGATGGCCATTCGGATAGGGCAGGCTGCGCTCATATCCAAATAGCGGCACGAAGCGCTCTGGAATGAAGTACAGATCGTTCGACTTCTGCGTGATCCACCAGTTGTACTCATCGTCGTCGCCCATCTGGTGATCGGCCACGTGCGCATAATCCATTTGCGCCGCGTCGAGCGTGTAGCGGTAGAGGTCGTCAAGCTGTCCGTCGCCCGCGCCGTCGGTGGAAAGTTCGGTGTGGCGATGCACGTCGCCGCGCAAAATGCGGTACGACTTGCCACCGAGGCTCACCCGATACGCCCGAATGGCGGCGACGTCGGCGTTCTCGTTCGGATGCGGCTGCGGCGACGCCGCGCCTGCCACAATCGCATCGCCACCGCGCGGGACGAATGCCGCGCCACGCGTGGGCACGGAAGCCGCATATACATCCAACTCGCCGGGCTGCACGCCGGGCCATGCGCGATTGTCAGTCGCCCACACGGCATGAACCGTGTCGCCCTTTGCCGCGATGGCCACGCGCATGCTGTTGCGGCCGATACTGGAAGGCAGCGGAATTGCGCGCAACCATTGCTTCCCGTTCCACGACGTGACAAACGATTCCCACTTGCCTCCGGCCGACCAATAGTCCATGCGCGCCGTAGCCGTGGACGTGCGCACGCGGAAGCCCATGTGGAGGCGCCCCGCGGCATCCAGAACGACCTTGGGCTGCTGCACGAAACGACGCATTCCCTCCGGCACGGCATCGGCTACGCCGCCCGGCATTTGCCGCCAGGCATTGTCTTCCTTCCAGGCAACGTTGATGCGGCGATTTTTATAAAGGACTGTTCCGGCGCGGTCGGACTGGTAGGCGAAATCTTTGCCCCACAGCGGCTCCGATTCCTCCCACGCGATGACGGGCACGCCGGTGTTCGTTACCGCCACCGAAGCGCGCACGCTGAACTTGTCTCCCTGCGTGACACGTTCGATTCCACCTGTCGGCCACTGGCGCGCATACACCTGGTAGGCGCCGCTACGATAGCTATCCCAGGCGATCCACAACTGCCCGCCGCCGTATGCGGCCGACGGCGCCCAGGCGTTGCCGCCATCCTCGTTCATCTGTTGCGGCAGTCCCCATCCGCGGCCTTCCCACGCACGCGCCTGTACCGTGCTCTTCCCATCGCGCAGACACTGCCACACCAACGCGACTTTGCGATCGCCATCGCTCGCCAGTTGCGGCCAGATGTTTGAGGTACCCGGCTGCGTCATGCGTTGCGCGCGCGTCCAGCGGCCCGACACAAAAGTCGTCTGGTAAATGTGGAACTCGTTTCCCTCACGTTCGCTCCATGCCGCATGCACCCAACCGCGCGAATCGGTGGCGATTGTGGGGGAATGATGATCGCCCTTTTCCGTAAGGTACACAGGCGCGGAGCCGTTGGAGGCGGTGACGTAGTCGCCATCCTTGTCGTAAGTGGTCCACACCGTCCAGCGCTCCCCATCGTGGGCGAAAGCGATGGCCGGCCAGTCGTCTTGCACCTTCGCCGCCGATAGGCGGGTTTCCACCGGAAGGCGTTCGATCAGCGCGTTGCCTCCCTGCACACTGAGCGGCTGGTCGAAGGTGACGTCGCTCGCCGCGAAATCGAAGCTGCCGGCCTCGCTCGAAAACGCCACGCGCGCCGCGGCCCCGCGCACTTGCAGGATCACTCCCTCGGGAATCAGGCGGCGCAGTTTGGGATCGCCCCAGTCCGTTGCGCCGTACTCGCGCCAGGCGCCGAGCTGGTTTTCAAGATTGCCAATTTTTGTTTGAAACGAAAACGTTCCGTCCTGGTTTATCCGGTCGCCCAGTGAAAATCGCCAACCGGAGGCGCGGACCAGTTCGCCGTTCTCCACACTCACTCGCCCCGACCATGTTTTTGTCTCTTGATCCTGCAGTCCCACGCTGATGCGGAACTGCACGGCGTCGGGCGGCGGCGGGGTGGATTGCGCCGTGCCCGCCGTGGGCCTCAACAGGAGCCACCCGGCGGCGGCGGCAAGGGAAAGGGCAATGAAAGCCCAAGCGCTACGCATCGCGCCTATTCTACCGTCCGTTCGTAGAAGCTCAGGCTGTTGTCTCCCTGCTTCAGTCCGCGCACGCGCCGGAAGCCTGGATATTCGTCGGGAAGCGGGTGTTGCGTGGCGTGCTGCACGACAACGAGGTCCGGCGGGTTCTTCGACAGGCGCACGAACGCTGTTTCATACTCTTCGGGCATCGTGTATGGCGGGTCGAGGAAGACAATGCCCGCCGGCTGCGATGCCAGGTACGTGCCCACGGAGCCGTGAATCAGTTTCGCCCGCCCCAGCGCGCCGAGCGAAGCAAGGTTATCCTTGATCACCTGCGCGGCCGCCTTCGAACGCTCAATGAAGACAACGGGCTTCGCACCCCGGCTCATCGCTTCAATGCCTACCGCGCCCGTACCGGCATAGGCGTCGACGAACGGCACGCCTTCCAGCCGCGTCTGCAGGATGTTGAACATCGTTTCGCGCAAACGGTCGGGCGTCGGCCGTGTGGCCATGCCCGGAATCGACTTCAACAAACGGCGGCGGAACTCACCTGCTATTACTCGCATATCAACCTACTTGTACCAAGCCGTAGCGGCGCTGCCAGTGCTCTCGGATGTAGAGAAGCGCGCGCTTTCGCTCCTCATCGTTGGGCGGCGAGGCGATGAACGACTGCGCTTCGCTGCGCGCAATCTCCAGAATCTCGCGGTCGCGAATGATGTTGGCGATGCGTAGCGTGGGTAGCCCGCTTTGTTTGGTGCCGAAGAATTCGCCTGGACCGCGGAGACGCAGATCCATTTCGGCGATATAGAAACCGTCGTTCGAATCGACCATCGTACGGATGCGCTCCTGCGCGTTCTCTCCGAACGATCCGGTGACGAGCACACAGTAGCTCTGTGCCGCGCTTCGGCCCACGCGCCCTCGCAGCTGGTGAAGTTGGGCTAGGCCAAATCGTTCGGCATGCTCGATCACCATCACGGACGCGTTCGGCACATCGACTCCCACTTCAATGACGGTGGTCGAGACCAGAATGTCGATTTCGCCATGCTGGAAGCGGTCCATCACACGTTCTTTTTCTTCCGTGCGCAATTTGCCATGCAACAGGCCGACTTTGAAATCGGGGAACTCGATCTCCGAGAGGTGCGTGTGCATCTTCTGAGCGGCCTTCATCGACACCGTCTCCGCCTCTTCGATCACCGGGTAGACGACATAGGCCTGGTGGCCCTGCTGTAGTTGCTCTCGCACGAGCTTCCACGCCTTCGCCACCTGCGCCTCAGGAATATGAACCGTTTTGATCGGCTTGCGGCCTGGCGGCATCTCATCAATGAGCGACGTATCCAGATCGCCGTAGAATGTCAGCGCGAGCGTGCGCGGAATCGGCGTCGCTGTCATCACCAGCACATCGGGATGGACGCCCTTTTCGAACAGCTTCAAGCGCTGCATCACGCCGAACCTGTGCTGTTCATCGACGACCGCAAGACCGAGATTCTGAAACTCCACATTCTCCGTGAGTACTGCATGCGTGCCAATGATCATATTCACGATGCCTTCGGCGATCATGCGCTTTAGCGTCGCCTTCTCTTTGGGCGCCTGGGATCCGGTGAGGAGAATCACCGGGTAGTTCAGCTTCGCGAACAGCTTCTTGAATGCCAGATGATGCTGCGTGGCCAGAATCTCTGTGGGCGCCAGCAGCACGCATTGATAGCCGTTTTCGATGGCGATCACCGCCGCCTCGGCGGCCACCAGCGTCTTGCCACTCCCCACGTCGCCTTGCAGCAACCGGTTCATCGGCTGCGGCAGCGCCATGTCCTGCGCAATCTCGCCGAGCACGCGCTTCTGCGCGCCCGTCGGCTTGAACGGCAGCATGATCTTCAGTTTTTCGCGGATACGGTCGGTCAACTCAAACCGAATGCCGTCGGCCTTGCGCGCCTGCTCGCGCTTGAAAGCCAGGCCGCATTCGAGCCAGAAGAACTCTTCGAAAATAAGACGGTAGTGTCCCGGGCTGCGGAATGCGTTCCACGCCCGCATGTCGGAACCTGCGCCGGGAAAGTGAATTTCGTGCAGCGCCTCGGGCAACGGCGACAGACCTAGATGCGCGCGGATGTGCTCGGGCAAGGGATCGGGCGGAATCGCCGTCTGTTCCAACGCGCGGCTGGTGAGCAGGCGCAGCACCTTCGTCGAAATCTTACCGATGGCCTCGTAGACGGGCACAATGCGCCCGGTGTGTAGCGCGGCCTCGCCCTCGTCATCGGTCTCCGGCAGAATTTCGAACTCCGGATGAAGCATCGTAATGCGATTCATCGGGCCTTCGGCTTCGATCTTTCCGTACACTGCCAGCGTCATGCCCGGCACGAGAATATTGGCAAGATAGGAGCCGTTGAACCACTTGGAGACGAGGCGGCCGCCGGAGTTGTCGACAAGCACCGCTTCGAACATGCCGCCGGGACGCTTTGAATACCGGCCCATGCGCAACGTGGTGGCCGTGTGAATACGCGCCAGCACAGTGGCCATTTCGCCCGGCGCAAGCGTGTTGATCGCTTTCACGTTGCTGCGGTCTTCGTAACGGAAGGGCGCGTAAGTGAGCAGGTCGCCCACAGTGCGCAGTCCCTTGGTTTCAAGAACCTCCGCGCGGGCAGGCCCAACTCCTTTCACGTACATGAGCGGGGTGGAGAAGTCCAAAAGGTTAGCCCGAACTTATGAGTGTACAATGCGGTTGATGTTCTCCCGACTACCGTTTGTAATGTTCGCGGCCTCGCTCTGCTTTGCCGCCGACCTGAAATTGGGCTTTATTGGAACCGACACATCGCATGTGATCGCGTTCACGAAAGTGTTGAACGATCCGGCCAATCCCGAGCACATCGCCGGCGCTCGCATGGTGGCGGCATTCAAAGGCGGCAGCCCCGATGTGGAATCGTCAGCCAACCGCGTGGAAGGCTACGCGAAGGAGCTGAATGAGAAATGGCAGGTCGAACTCGTTCCGTCGATCAGTGACTTGTGTGGCAAGGTCGACGCCATCCTCCTCGAAAGCGTCGATGGGCGCAAACACCTGCCGCAGGTGAAAGAAGCCGCGCGCTGCGGCAAGCCAATGTTCATCGACAAGCCTTTGGCGAGCACACTGGAAGATGCGCGGGAGATCGCGAAAATCCTTAAGGCCGCCAATGTGAAGTGGTTCAGTACATCGTCACTGCGGTATGGCGAAATAGCGATGGACATGAAGTTCCCCGACATGATCGGCGCCACCGTATGGGGTCCTGGCCCGACGGAAGAACACCATCACCTGAGTCTTTCCTGGTACGGCATCCACGCCGTGGAAGTGCTCTACTCGCTGCTGGGAACCGGCGCGGAAGAGGTGTCGATGGTCTCTTCAACCGACTCCGACGTGGTGACCGCAAAATGGCAAGGCGGCAAAATCGGCACCGTGCGCGCCATCCGGCCCTATTCCGATTTTGGTGGCGTGGTGTTCCGCGCCAAATCCATCGTGCAGAGTCCCGCAAAGCCCAAGTACAGCTACGTTGCGATGCTGAAACAGATTGTAGAGTTCTTCCAGACCGGCGTGGTGCCGGTGCCGAATGATGTGACGATGGAAATCTTCGCCTTCATGGACGCGGCCGAGCGCAGCAAGGCCCACGGCGGCGCGCCGATGAAACTCCGGTAGTCCTCAACCGACCACGTTCGCGGGTGATCCAGCAAGAAACACGCGCAGGTTCTCGACGGCAATATCCATCAGTCTCGCGCGGGCTTCCTTCGTGGCCCACGCCATGTGCGGCGTGACGATGCAGTTTTTCGCGCCGATGAGCGGGTTGCCTTGCTTGGGCGGCTCTACATCGAGGACATCAAGTCCGGCGCCGGCAATGACGCCCGCGTTCAGCGCGTCGGCAAGATCCTGATTCACGATGAGCGGCCCACGCGACGTATTCAGAAGGAACGCGTTGGGCTTCATGAGGCGCAGCCGGGCAGCGTTCATCAGTCCATTCGTCTCCGGCGTCAGCGGGCAATGGAGGCTCACGACGTCGGCTTCGCGTAGCAGATCGTCAACAGAGCGCCACTCCACATCGGTCGCACTCTGAATGGCATCGGCAGCAAGGATCTTCATACCGAATGCGCGGCCGATCGCCGCCGTCACCCGGCCAATGCGCCCGTAGCCGACGATGCCGAGCGACTTGCCCGAAAGTTCGATCAGAGGCGTTTTGGAGAAGCACCAGTCGGGATTCGAAGACCATTCACCGGCGCGCACGGCTTGCTCATGCAGGCCGACGTGCTGGGTGAGTTCGAGCAGCAACGCGAAGGCATGCTGGGCCACCGAAGCCGTGCCGTAGGTAGGAATGTTCGTCACCGTTACGCTGCGTTCGCGCGCGGCGGCTACATCGACGATGTTGTAGCCGGTGGCGAGCACGCCGATGTAGCGCAGCGATTTCGCTCCGCCTAGCAATTCGGCAGTCAACGCGGTTTTGTTGGTAAAGACAGCATCCGCTCCTGCAATGCGCGCGGCCGTATCCGCGGCCGGCGTGCGGTCGTGCACCGTAAGTTCACCGAGGGCCTTCAGCCCCTCCCAATTCAAGTCGCCAGGGTTCAGGCAGTATCCATCCAAAACAACGATTTTCATAAGGTCTTGTTTAGTTATGGCACAGCTTACAGGCTGTATCGCGATTCATCTTCAGGTGCCGCGCAACGGTCGATCCGTGCGGTGAGTGACACATCTGGCAGTCGGGCACGATGCCAGGTTCGTGGGTATGGGTCTTGGGAAACGCCGCGCGATCGTGACAGGCGAAGCACACACCAACGAGAGAGGCCTTCGCGAAGGCCCATTCCCCATTCCGCACCGCGTGACAAGTGGTGCATGCTACGCCACCAGGCGGGTGCATGCGGAACTTCTGCCAGCCTGCTGGAGCGCCTTCGCCGGAATGCACGCGCACTTTCGGCCCGCCGGCAAGCGCGATCTCATGCGCGCCCGGCGCCAGCTTCACGGTCGCGAACATCACACCCGCGTGCGGCGATTCGGCGGCGACTGCCTTGCCGTCAATAAGAAATTCCGCCTTGCCGTCGTGCCGGGCAATGAGGCGTACTTCGCCCGCGACGACACTCTTGTCGGTGGGTGCGAAGATCTCGCTCTCCGCGCCGAGAATCAGGGGCGCCAGCGCGAACGCATAGAGTGCCAACCGCATCATCTGGTTTTGCGGCGCACCAGAGTCGAATCGATAGCGGCCAGATTGGCAACGCCGGACAGGGCCATGGAGAGCGCCAGCTCTGATTTGAGTATCTGCAGAACGCGTTCCACGCCGGGCTGGCCGAACGCAGTGAGCCCGTACAGATACGGCCGCGCAATGCACACCGCCTTCGCACCAATGGCCAGAGCTTTCAATACGTCGGTTCCGCGGCGGATGCCGCCGTCCATCAACACGGGGATTCGGCCATTCACGGCGGCGACCACTTCCGGTAGCGCCTCAATCGTCGCGCCCACCTGATCCAGTTGCCTGGCACCGTGGTTGGAAACGATCACGGCCTTCGCGCCATGCTTCACGCAACGGTCGCCATCTTCGGCGGTCATGATGCCTTTGACAACCACCGGAAGCTTCGTCATCGCACATAGCTCGCTGAGCGTCTCCCAGGTCGGAGTCGGCTGCGGACGTGAGGGCCACAGACCGGCACGCCACGGATTTTTCGCGACGGGCAGCTTACCCGTCGCATCGCGGGCTGGAAGCCCCGTTTCGCACCACGAGCGCTCGAGCTTGTTGTGCATTTCGCGCTCGCGCTTCGAAACATGCATGATGTCCACCGTGAAGCAGATGCCCTTGCAGCCCTGCGATTCCAGGCGTTTCACGAACGCGCGCATCGTGGTGGCGCTCAGCAACTGGCCGCCCGTAGTGAGTTGCCAGAAGGTGGGCGCTTTGCCTGCGTCGATTAAATCGTCGATGCCGCCATTGGTGATGTGCAGTGCTTTCGCGTTCGCCGCCGCGCGCGACACCACCACCTCGCCGCCTTGATAGAAGCAATTCTTGCCACCCGAGGGATCGAGCAGAATCGGATATTCGAGCTTGGAGCCGAGCAGTTCGAGCGATGTGTCGATTTGATGCGTGTCCGTGAGCATCTTCGGACGGATGATCCAGTTGTTGTACGCCTCGCGATTCTCGCGCAGCGTGAGCTCGTCTTCGCTGCCGCCTTCGAGATAGTCCCAGGCGACCGGATCGAGCTTCGCCTTTGCTAACGGCGCAAAATCCATTACATTTACCGGGCCATAGAGAGGATTGTTCCAATCGATCGCATTCGGGTCCGAAGGCACCTGGACCCCGGTTCTGGTCTGACATGAGAGAAACGGTGCCGCGCCGAACATAGAAACAAGGGCGCGGGCAGCATGGCGTCGGGAGAGCATGGCAGACGATACTAGATCACAATAGCGGGAGCGTGCGCAAATTCCGTCAGCCGCCAAATCCCTCTGGCAAGCCTTTCAGGGTCGCACGGAGAATCTCCAAAATCGCTTGGCGATCTTCGACCGAGAGATTCGAATAGGAGGCTGTCTGGTCGCGTCCGCTCAGGATCTCACCCAACCGCGTAAATGCACGGGCCTTCACCAGCGCCGGCAGTTGATCGAAGGCCTCCGAGTAGATCATGTAGCTGAGCGGATACCGGAACAGGCGGCGTTTCAGATCGAGCTGCCGCAACCCGCGCCCCTGCGCGTCGTGTGGCCCGCGCGCGGAAAACTCTTCCGTGAAACCAGATGTTCCCTTCACGGGCTCGGTCAGTTGCACTTCGTCCTTCATGAGCAAATACTCGACTAGGTACTCGGTGAGATTGCGAATACGGCGCTCGGTGGATTCGGAAAGTTGGTCCGCGGGTTTCTTCAGCATCTCGTTCATTGCCGCCTGCTGGCGCAATGCCATGCGCACTTCCCAATTCACGCGAGTCAACAGATTCTGCGCGCGCACCTGATGTTCCATTACCATCAGCGCCACGATGTCGCTGTGCGGGGAGAGATAGGCACCCGTGTCGATGAAGCGATCAAGCTTTAGCAAATTCGAGCCCGCGGTGAAATCGAAGTCGGCATCCTGGCGGCTGCGCGAGACGGAGTTGCCCATGTGGACTTGCGCGCCGTGAGTACCCGTGACATACCATCCGCCCCAACGCTCTTTGAGAGGGCTGCGGTGATCATTCACGAACCCACCGGCCTGGAAGAGCGGCATGCCCGTGGAGTCGGGATAGACGCTACGGACCATCACGCCGGGGATGCCCGCGGTGCGGCCGGATAGATGGCACTGCAGACAATCGTCGCGGCGCATGATGAGCGGGCTGCCGCCCGGTTCCTGGTCAAGCGTGTAGAAGATCGTGCCTTGCTGCGCATCGTGCGCTGCCAGTTCCAGCACGTCGCCGCCGCGGACCATGCCGACGGACACTGAGTCGTTGAAGTACAGAGCACGCGGAGTGCGCGGCGAAATGCGGGGTGCCTGAAAGCTGGTTTTCGAGAAGACAAGGGTTTGCGAACTCACAGGCACATCGAGCGCTTTCAGCAGGGAAGGCAGATAGCCCAAATCGGGGTCGTAGGCGAGCTTGCGCTTGCCGCTTTCGATTTCCAATTTCAGCTGGTAGACGCGTTCGGTAACGGGCGCTTTGGCGTAGTCGATTACCGGATCTTCGAGCGGAAGCGTGTAGGAGCCGTCGAGCTGCCCAAGGGCAATCGCGCAGAGTGCGGCAGCGGCGATGAGAAGGAGAATAAGGCGCGACATGGCGACACCTTCATCTTAACGGGCGCTTACTGACGTTGACGGTGACTTTAGTCACAAATCTGGCTGGTCGTGGTCAGGCGGCCGCCCGCAGCGAGCACCTCGGCCTCCAGGTCCTGCGCCTTCGCATCGTTGAGAGACATGATGGCATCGACCACGAGCGTCACGCGCCGGCCCGTGCGTAGCAAACCGCGAACCGCAAGCGCCACGCAAACTTCGGTGACAACTCCATAGACGACCGCCTCCGTGATACCCAGTTCGGCAAGCGTGGGCTCGAGCATCGGGTTCGTGAAGCAATCGAAGGTAGTCTTCTCGACGAGAACCTGCGGCCCCTTCACGATCGCCGTTGCCCGCGCCGACAGAACAATGCGCCCGGCAATGAGCGTCGATTCCGGCTTGTGCTGTCCGAATGTTTCGACGACGCAATGCGGCGGCCAATCACGAAATTCTGGGTCGTTTTCCGCATGTGCATCCATCGTGGAAAAGAGCGGAATCCCCTGCGCCGCCGCATGGTGATTCAGCCGTGCGACCTTGTCCAAGATGCGTTCGGCGCCTGGCACATAGAGTGCCCCAGCGGGAACAAGGAAGTCAAGTTGTGTGTCGATGTCGAATAACGCGATGCTCATGTTTTGGTTTTCTCGCTCAGTTCTCGCAGTGCGGCGCTGATGGTGACCGGGTATTCCGTCTGAACGGATGCAGGCAATGCGGCAATTGCGGCCGACGCTCGATCGCGCGCCTGTGCGGCCGTCGGCACGCAGCCCAGCACCTGGCCCTTGATCATTACGGGGCGCAGCAGTGCCTCTACCGGGCCGATGTCGCCGCAGCCAATGCATTCCCACGAACAGCCAATCACGTCATGATCCGCGTGGCGGAACACCTGCTTCGCGCCGGGGAGCGTCGCCTTCTCCGCGCTGCGTTTGAACGTTTGGCGCGTCTTGCCGCCGGACTCGATTTCCACAAGCTTGTAGACCACGCCGAGATTCGGCGCATCGGCGCTGGTGGCCAGATCGGTGCCCACACCCAGCGAATCAATTGGCGCGCCCGCCGCAACGAGTTCCAGCACCCGTTGTTCGGTTAGATCGCCGCTGACCATGATTTTTGCTGCCGTCATGCCGGCTTGATCCAGAATTGTCCGCACCTCACGCGAGAGCCCTGCCAGATCGCCGCTATCAATGCGCACGCCCCAGAACGGACCGCCCACTGCCGCCGCCCGGCGCGCGCCTTCGAGCGTGTCGTACGTGTCGATGAGCTGCACCGTGGCCGGCCCCATCAACTTCTGCAATGCGCGAAATGCTTCCTCTTCGCGCGGAAAACTCTGCACCCACGAATGCGCGCAGGTGCCGTAGACCGGGATACCGAATCGGAAACCGGCTTCCGTGTTGCTCGTGCCGTTGCATCCGCCGATGAAGGCGGCGCGGGCGGCGAGCGTCCCGGCCTCTGGCGAATGCGCCCGGCGCGTGCCGAACTCGACCACACTGCGTCCCGCGGCGGCGGCAACGATGCGCGCGGCCTTAGAGGCAATCATCGTTTGAAAACCGATGGTCGCTAGCAAGTACGTCTCCACAATTTGCGCTTCGACAATCGGCGCGCGCACGGTGAGCATCGGC
>JBDTVQ010000012.1:0-39976 GCA_040007195.1 Acidobacteriota bacterium
TGAACAGAAAGTGCGGGTTGATCTGGCTCGTCAGCGCCCGCAGCCGCGCCTCCTGCAGCAGCCGTGCCTGAATCTCCACCTGCTGCTCCGTGCGCATGTTCGCCCAGATTTTCAGCGGCAGCAAAACTGCAAATATCGTGCAGAACCACGTCGCTACGTAGTTCCAGAAACCGGCGCCATCGGAGTAAAGCACGAAAACTCCACCCTCGTGACGCAGCCGGCTCATGCCGAATCGGAGCGGTTCGAGCGACATAAGCGCAAGTATGAGGATGACATGAAAGACGAGCTTTCTGTTTCCACTCCAGTTGCGAATCGCCCGAATGAGGTTCAGCTCCAGAAACGGAGACACCCGCCAGATCTCTTCCAGCTCGGGCGCCGCGTCGCGCAACATGCCGCCCAGCACGCCCACGGCCGCATAGAGTGGCATCGTCACCAGTTCGCCGTTGAACATCGCGGGCAGGGAAATGAGCACGCCGCCCAGCAATCCGGGAACATAGCCGCCCACCAATCCGGCTAGAAAACTTCCCTCCATGCCGAGGTCGGCCGCCCTGTACGTCCCCGTCACCACGCGCGTCGCCACGCATCCGCCGAAGGCAATAACCAGCGCCATCGTTAACTGAAGACGCTCATAAATGGTTCTTTCTTCGCGCAGAAGCAGGCGCTTAAACGCCTCAAAGCGCACGAGAAAGCTAGCCATGCTGGCCGCGATGGCCAGCTTTACCAGCAGGATGACGAGGTGCTGATCGACCATTTCGGTGCCAGTCCATTATAAAATGGTAAATTCGGTGCCAAACCAACAAACGGCTCCGGTGAAAGTCGCCGAGGCCGACTTTCCCACCCGCTTCGGCCATTTTCGCCTCTACGCATTCCGCATGACCCTTTCCGATGGAACGGAAGAAGAGGCCATCGCCGTGCGTATGGGCGATCTCTCCGGGCCCCCGCCGCTGGTGCGGATTCACTCGCAATGCCTCACCGGTGACGTCTTCCACAGCCTTCGTTGCGATTGCCGCCAGCAGTTGGAAATCGCCCTCGCTAAAATCGCCGAAGAGGGCCGCGGCCTCATCATCTACGAGCCCAAGGAAGGGCGCGGCATCGGCCTCATCAATAAGGTCCGCGCGTACGAACTGCAGGACCAGGGCGCCGATACCGTCGAAGCCAACGAGCAGCTCGGCTTCGCCGCCGACCTCCGCGAGTACCTCCTCCCCGGCCTAATCGTCCGTGACTTCGGCGTCGACAACGTGCGCCTGCTGTCCAACAATCCCGAAAAGATCGATGCCATGGAACGTGCCGGCGTTACCGTCTCCGAACGCATTCCCATCATCGCCTCCGATGCTGAATTCGCCCGCCGCTATCTCGACACCAAACGCAGCAAGATGGGGCATTTGATCGACGGTTTTTAGTTAGTTTCCCTGTCGAGTTTCCGCATTCCATCCGATAGGAAAGGACATGCGATTTCTGCTGGGCTTGGCGCCCGTGTTGCTGCTGGCCGCCTCCGTCCAGCCGGAACGAGCCGAACAATACCGCGCCTTCTGGGTGGATGCATACCACGCCGGCTACAAGAACGCCGCCGAGGTGGACCGCCTCGTGGAAGACGTGGTTGCCTCGCATTGCAACGCCATCTTCCTCCAGGTGCGCCGCCGGGCTGATAGCTACTACCTGAAGACCCTTGAGGTTCCCGCGCAGGACCCGACCTACACACAGGATTTCGACGCGCTCGAATACCTCATCGAACGTGCCCACGTGCGCGGCATTGAAGTACATGCCTGGTTCGTCGTCTATCCGCTGTGGCAACCCAACCTGCCGCCACCTACCAATCCCGCGCATCTCTACTATCAACATGGACCGGGAAAATTCGGCCGCGACCTGTGGCTCTCCTTTTCCAGTACGGGCCGCATCGGCAATTCGCTCGAACCCGGGCACCCCGATGTGCAGCGCTACCTCGCCGCCGTCATCACCGAACCGCTCAAGCTATACGACATCGACGGTATCCATCTCGACTACATCCGCTACGAAGAAGGCGCCGACTATGGCTACAACTTCGTTGCCGTCGAGCGCTTCCGCCGCCTCACGAATGCCAATGTCGCCCAGCCGCCCCAAGCCACGCCCGCGGAATGGAATACGTTCCGCCGCAATCAGGTCACCGGCCTCGTGCGCCAACTCTATCTGCGTGCGCACGAACTGAAACCCAACGTGAAGATGAGCGCCGCGCTCATCAGTTGGGGCGACGCGCCTGCCACCGAAGCCGGATTTCAAGGCAGCGCCTCTTATTCAAAGGTCTTCCAGGATTGGATCGGCTGGATGAAGGAAGGCATTCTCGACCTCGGCGTGCCCATGCATTACTTCCGCGACTCCAACGGCGCCGCGCGTTTGCAAGCCTGGTTCGAATTCGCCCGCAACTACCAATACGACCGCCGCTATCTTCCCGGCATCGGCCTCTATCTCAATCCGGTCAGCGCATCGCAACGGCAGATGACGCGCCTCCTCAAGGCAAGCCTCCCCGGTTCCACACCTGCCGGTATCGGGCTCTACAGCTACGCGAGCACAAGTACACTCAACTCCGCCGGCGCGCCCATCCAACCGAATCGCGTCTTCCTCAATACGGCTGCCGCCTTCTTCGGGCAGCCCGCGCAGGTTCCCCAATTGCCTTGGCTCGATACTCCCAGCACCGGTCACATCGCCGGAACACTCACCACAAACGGAGGCCACGATTCGTGGCTCGATGGCGTGAAGGTCATCATTCAATCGTGCTCCGGTAAGGACATCATTCGCACCAGTGAATCCGACGCCACCGGCTTCTATGGCTTCGTCGATCTTCCTCCAGGCCGCTACAGCCTGCGATTCGATCGTGGCGGCACCATGCTTCATACATCCGGACCATTTGAGGTCAGCCCCGGCCGCGTGACCCGTTATGACGTCGCGTTGCGCGCCGCCGATCTCGAAGCCGCTCTCCCGCATGTGAGCGGCACGCCGCGCGACATCTACACTACCGGCGATGTAGTCACCCTGCTAGGCACAAACCTCGCGCCGCTTGCCGCCACGGCTGCATCCGGCGCGCAGCCCGATATCCTCGGCGGCGTTCGTGTTTACCGCAAGGACGGCACGGCGCTCCCGTTATTGCGCGTCTCGGCGAACCGCATCGATTTCGCGCTGCCCGCGCGCGTGAACGCGCAAGAGACATTGACCATCCGCCACTCCGGCCTCGATTCGCCGAACTTCACCATTCACACCGCGCCGGCCGCACCCTCGATTGAAGCGATCCGCCAGCTCGGCATGGGCGCCTACGAGATCTACACGCGCGGCCTCGGAGCCGCCGCCGATCGCCTGCGCGTCCTCTACACGGGCGGCGCCGCCGATATCCTCGAAACTGAACCCGTCTCAGGCCAACCCGGCCTCTTCAAGGTCAGCGTGATGGTCGAGCCCAACGCGCAGGGAGAGTTCCGCCTGGAAGCAGCCGGAGTGCTTTCCAATCCCTTTCCGTTCTAGGATGGTTCTCCAGTGAGTCCGGAGGAACAACTCCGCCAGTTAGGCGAGCGCATGGATGCGCTCAGCACGGCCAATGCCCGCCTTGTCCGCCGTGTGAGTGAACTGGAGCGGCAACTCACAGGCCTCACAGGCAAGCCGCCGGAAGTCATGCCGGAAGCCATTCCCGCACCGCAGCCGCCTACCGAGCAACCTCTACCCCAACCCGGCCTCGCCGTCGATCTGCCAGCCGAGCCACCCCCCACCTCCCCACCGCACACCGCTCCGCCGCCAACCAGCCCACCTCCCCTCGAAACACCCAGCCTAGAATCCAAAGTCGGCCTCGCCTGGGTCAACCGGATTGCCGTCGTCACCTGCATCTTCGCCGCCGCCTTCTTCTTCAAATACGCCGCCGACAACGAATGGATCGGCCCCAGCGGACGCATCATTCTCGGCCTCCTCGCCGGATGCGCCTCGCTCTTCTTCGCCGAACGCTTCCACGCCCGCGCCGAACGCGTCTACTCGCAAGGCCTCTGCGGCCTCGGCGTCTCGTTGCTCTACCTCTCCTTCTTCGCGGCGTTCAACTTTTATCACCTCATCCCGCAAGGCCCGTCGTTTGCTCTCATGGCCCTCACCAGCGTGCTCGCCGGTGCGCTCGCCATGCGCTTCGAATCACAAGCCATCGCCGCGCTGGCGCTCATCGGCGGCTTTCTCACGCCGCCCTTGCTCTCCACCGGAAATTTCAACGCGCCCTTTTTCTACGCCTATCTGCTCGCCCTCGCCTACGGCGCGCAATGGCTTGCCCGCAAGCAGAATTGGCCAACGCTGGCGGCCTTCTCGCTCGCCGGAACCATCGTCCTCGCCATCGGTTCCATTGACCAGATGGAGCGCACGGATACGGAGGGCTATTTCGTTGCCTTCACCGTTGCCGCGTTTGCCATCTTCGTTAACGCCACGTTCCCGCTGGTCGCCTATTTAGGCCAGTTCGCATTCCCCATTCTGCTGTTCGCCGCCAAGCAAGCTGGCTTCCTGCCGTTCGCAGCAGCGCTCGTCGCGATGACCGCCGCCGCCCTTGTGTGGGGTGTCCTGCGCGAGCGTGCCCACGCCCTACCCCTCGCCTACGTCGCCGCCTCCATCAGCACCTATCTCTGGATGGTCGATTCGAGCGACGACAACGCCCTCACGCAAAACGTCCCGCTGGCCGCCGTGCTGTTCCTTCTGTTTCTCGCCTGGATCCCTCTTCGCGCGCGAATGGGCCGCGAACTCCGCACCGCCGACCTCACCGTCGCCGCCGCAAATGCCTGCACCTTCTTCGGCGCAGTTTACGTCTCATTCGACGCCAAAGCGCCATCCTGGCTGGGCGTCGCGGCGCTCGTTACCGCGGGCCTTCACATCCTCGCCGGACGCCTCGCCCGCATTGATGTGCGCGGCACCATGCTTTTCCTCGGCCTCGCGCTCGCCTTCGCCACCCTCGCCGTTCCTCTGCAGTTCTCGCGCTTCTACATCACCGTCGCCTGGGCGCTCGAGGCTGCCGCGATGTCGTGGGTTGCCGAACGCACGCGCTCCGTCCGCGTAGCTTCCATCTCGCTGGTCATCGCCCTCCTCGCAGGGCTCGACCTGCTCTACGAATTCAGCGGCCCCAAGTTGTACATCCCCGAAGGCACGCCCATCCCCGCGTTGCTCTTCAACAGCCGGATGTTCACCATGCTCGTCTGCGCGGCCTCGTTCTGGTTCATCGCCCGCTGCCTTCGCAACTGGACCGCGCCCTCGCCCATCGCCCTGCCGCCCTACGTCGCAGGCCACCTTACGCTCGTCTATGCGCTCACGCTCGAAGTGATCGAATGGGCCTACCGAGGCAGCGAGATCGAAAACATTAGCAGCGTCTCGCGCCTGGCCGTTACCATCCTCTACGCCCTCTACGCCGTCGCGCTCATCTCGCTCGGCGTGGCCACGCGCACCACGATCAATCGCATTCTCGGCCTCATCGCCATCGCTTTCGTCATCCTGAAGCTCTATCTCTACGACGTGTGGAATCTCTCCACCATCTATCGCGTCATCGCCTTCGGTGCGCTGGGCGGCCTACTCTTGCTCACGTCCTTCCTCTACTCACGCTACCGCGGCAAGATCGAATCGCTCTGGCAGGGCGACAATAGTTAAGTGCGCAGCCTTCTCTCCATGCTGGTCTTGGCCTCGTGCCTCCCGGCTCAAGATCTCGACCCCGCGCAGTGGGAGTTCCGCCGCAAGCTCACGGTCAAGACGCCCGGCGTGTTGCACTTCGTCCGCATCAGCCCGGAGATCCTCGCGCACTCGCGGCCCGACCTGGGCGACCTGCGTGTGATGCATGAAGCCACCGCGCTGCCCTATGCGGTGGAAGCGCTAAACGGTTCCGTCACCGAAGAGCGGCTCTCCCCCGCTGTCAGTGACAAGGTGCGCACGCCCGCAGGCGAGCTGCAATTCACCCTGCGCCTGCCGCCTAATACGCGCCATTCCCGCTTGAAGATCGATACCACCGACAACGACTTCCGCCGCACCGTCCACATCGAATCCTCTGAAGACGGCAAGAACTGGGACGTCGCGCTCGAACGCGGCTACGTCATGAAGCATGAACAGGACGGCCAGCAATGGGCGGCGCTCGAAGTGAACTACCCCGTCACCACGCGCCCCTACCTGCGCGTGCGCATTGTCGATTGGCCCGACCCCAAAACGCTCACTCTCGCCACGCTGGTCCTGCGCAAAGAACTCCCCCCGCTCATGCAAACCGTGCGCGAGTTCGTGCCAGTGGCCGATCCTTCGGCACTCACCCACGAAACGCTACTGCGTGCCGACTTCGGCGAGCGGCCCGCTCCATGGTCGCGCCTGCGTGTGGAAACGAAATCCACGGCCTTCTACCGCGCCGCCCGCGTCGAAGTCAGCGACGACGGTAAGCTGTGGCGCACAGCCGGCTACGGCGTTCTCTCCCGCATCGGCGATACGTCGGAACTCGTACTGCAGGGCGGCGAACAGCGCGCCCGCTACGCACGTCTGCGTATCTTCAATCGAGACGACCAGCCCATCACCGTCGACAAGCTCGTCTTCGAAGCGCCCACTCGCATGGTGAAATTCATTCCGCACGAACCGGGCGAGCATTCGCTTTGGTACGGCAATCCGAAAGCGAAATCCGTCTCGTACGACTTGGCCGTCGTGCTCGACCGCGACGCGCCCATTGAGCGCATTACGCTCGTGCCCGGCCCGGAGCACCGCTATGGCGACTTCATCGGCTCCATCAAGCCCTGGACTGAAAAGCACCCCACGGTCCTCTACGTTGCTGTGTTCGCAGGCGCCGCGCTGATTGCGGCTTACACGCTACGCATGATGAAGAAAATCGCGGCCAATCAGAAGACCGGTTCCTGAGGTTCGGCAAGTAACGCAACCCCAGCGGCCATCATCCTTGCCGTCTCGTCTTCGGTGAATGTGCGCTCGCCCCGGCTACCCAAGCCCAATACGCCCGCCAGCCGGTCGCCCACCAGAATCGGTAGCGCAATCGAGCCCTCCATGCCCGCCGCTTTCGCGCCCGGCTTCGCATCGCCGCTCGAATCCGTTTGCAGGTTGCACACGCTCACCGGTTCGCGCCGTTCGGCGGCCAGCCCCGCCATGCCCTTGCCCACCGGCACCACGCCCACCAGATCAAGGACCGGATCGGGAATGCCGATCGCCGCCACAAGATACAACTGGCCGTCGGAGCCCATCAAATGCACCGTGCCGCAATCGGCCGCGAACTGCTTCAAAATTTCGTTCAACCGCTCTTTCACGCGAGCAACTCCTTCACAACATTTCCATGCACATCGGTGAGCCGCATATCGCGCCCGCTCCAACGATAGGTTAGCCGTTTGTGATCCATCCCTAACAAGTGCAGCATCGTCGCGTGCAGGTCGTGCACGTGAATCTTGTTCTCGACGGCGAAGTAACCGAAATCGTCGGTCGCACCAATTACCTGCCCGCCCTTTACGCCGCCGCCTGCCATCCACATCGTGAAACCGAACGGATTGTGATCGCGCCCGACCTCTTTCACATATCCGCCATCGGGGAACTGCGCGCACGGTGTGCGGCCAAACTCGCCGCCCCATACAACAAGCGTCGTGTCGAGCAGTCCGCGCGACTTCAAATCTTTCAACAATCCCGCAATCGGCACATCGGCCGACTCAGCGTTGATGCGATGCCCGTTCTCCAGGCCGCCATGTTGATCCCAACGGTCCAGTCCCTTCCGCGCCGGGCTGAGCAGTTCGATGAACCGCACGCCGCGCTCGACCAGCCGCCGCGCCAGCAAACATTCGCGCCCGAAGTCGTCCGTGAGCTCGCCGCCAATGCCGTACAGTTTCTTCGTCGCTTCGGTCTCTTCGCTCAAATCGAGAAGGCCCGGCACTTCGCTCTGCATGCGATAGGCGAGTTCGTAGTTCTGAATCGTCGCGTCGATCTCGCTCACTTCGCCGAAGCGCTTCACCACGCCCTTGTTCAGCTTCGCCAGCAAATCCAGCTTCTCGCGCTGCACCGCGCCCGCGCCTTCGGCAGGCGTCAGATCGGCGATGGGGTGCTCGCCCTTGCGGAACAACGTGCCCTGATAGGTTGCAGGCAGGAAGCCGCTGCCGAAACAGTCCATGCCACCAGGGGGAATGAGGCCGCTTTCGAGGACGATGAATCCCGGCAGGTTCTCGCTCTCGCTACCCAACCCATACGTCACCCACGAGCCCATGCTCGGCCGCCCCTGAAAGCCCGAGCCCGAATGCATGAAGTAGTTGGCGGCGGTGTGTTCGCTGTGGTCGGCCACCATCGACCTGATAATCGCGATATCGTCCACGCACTCACCAACGTTGCGGAATAGCTCGCTCACTTCGGTGCCGCTCTGCCCGTATTTCTTGAACTCAAACGGCGAGCCCATGATCTTGTCGCTGATGTTGAACACAGTCGTCGGAGGCTTGAACGGAAGCGCCTTGCCGTGATCGGTCCGCAGCCGCGGCTTCGGATCGAAGGTGTCCACCTGCGACGGCCCGCCATCCATGAACAGGAAGATGACGCTCTTCGCCTTCGCCGGAAAGTGCGGAGGGCGCACCGCGCCGCTTGCCGATTCGCGTGCGAGCATCGACAGCAGCGCCATGCCACCGAAGCCATTCGCGCAACGGCAGAGCGCCTCGCGCCTGCTCATGCCTTCGCGGCGATGCCGCCCCAGTCCTGCCGCCTGCTTATTGGACATACAAAAACTCCGCCGAATTGAACAACGTGTGCGCCGCTTCCTTCCAACCGCGCTCGCGTGCGAAGGCGGCCACTTCGCGCACTTCCCAATCTTCCGCCGGCCGCGCAAATGCTTCCTCGAACATGCGCCGCACGCGCGCCTGCTCGTCCGGTTCTTCGCTTTCCAGCCGCTTAGCCCAACGCTCGGCGCACAAGCGCACGAACTCGTTGTTCAACATCATCAGCGCCTGCGACGGCACCGTCGACGCCCCGCGCGCGCCCGTGGTGGAAACCGGAAGCGGATAGTCGAAGGCAAGAAACAGCGGCGTCAGGAAGTTGCGCCGGACCTCGATATAGATGCTGCGCCGGTTGTTGCCGTCGAGCGGCCCGGACTTCGGTTTACCGCGCCCGTCCTGATAGGCGCTAATGTGCGGCGTCACGCTGCGGCCATACATCATGCTATCGAGGCTCCCCGACACCGCGAGCAAAGCGTCGCGTATCGCTTCCGCTTCCAATCGATGAACCGGCACACTCGCCGCGCGATAGGCCTTGCTCAGCACGATCTCGCGCTGAATCGCCTTCACGCTCCAGCCGCTCTCGACAAACCGCGCCGCCAGCCAATCGAGCATCTCAGGATTCGTCGGCCGCTCGCCCGTGAGTCCAAAATTGTCGGGCGTCGCGACGATGCCTTTGCCGAAGTGATGCTCCCAAATCCGGTTCACCATCACACGCGCCGTGAGCGGATTCTGGTCGCTCGCCATCCACTCCGCCAGCGACAGCCGCCCACTCTTGCCCGGTTCGATCGGCGTCTGCTCTTCACCTGCGATCACGCGCAGGAACCGCCGCGGAGCAACGTCACCGAGGTTCTTGTGCGATCCGCGAATGTGCACCTTCGTATCGTGCGGATCTTCGTCCATCGCGATCATGGCGAAGGTGGAGGGGGGCACCGAGGGCTGCATCGCCAGCATATCCCGCGTCTCATCCTCCATCTGAATGATCGCCGGCGGTTTCTCTTCATCCGAGATTACGATCTTGTCCACCTGAATAAATCCATCCCGCGCCCGATCGACAATTTCGAAGTAGCAGATGCGCCCGATTTCCTTCGTCATCCGCACTGTCACCCACTCCCAGCTCATCCCCTGCACACCCTGCCCACTCGGAAAGAAATGCTGGCTCTTATGGTCGTCCGTCACGACAGTCACCCGCAGCGGCGTACGCTCTTTCAAGCCCTTCTCCACCGCCGTGCCCCGCAGTCGCACATGTACCCATAATTTCGACAGCGTGAATTTTGGGGACGTGAAAGAACCGACGAACTCCTTCGACCCATTCGCGTCCGGCACGCCTTGTGCGACCCAGCCATCCGGCATTCCCTTGCGGAAGTCGGCAAAGACCACATCGCCATCCCCCATCGCGTACACGTCACGACGATTCTCCACTCGCGATACCTTTGCTGCCGCCTCTCCAATCTCCCTCGCCCGCGCCGGCGAATCAATCACAGCCTCCTGCATCGACGTGCTATGCAGATACCCCGCGAGCGAATAGTAATCCATCGTCGGAATCGGATCGAACTTGTGGTCGTGGCAGCGCGCACACGCCACCGTCAGCCCCAGAAACGTCTTGCCCATCACGTCGATCTGGTTGTCCACCTGATCGGTCCGCGACTTCACCGAATCGACCGCACTGTTCAATACCTCGCCGAACCAATAAAAATTGGTCCCGATCGGGGACTCGAGAAACGTCCCGTCGCGCGACAATCGCTTCTCCGGCAGCAAATCGCCCGCAATATGTTCGCGCACAAACTGGTTGTAGGGAACGTCGTCATTGAAGGCGCGAATCACGTAGTCGCGATACTGCCAGGCATCGAGCTTGTCGTTGTCGTACTCGTGGCCGTTGGTTTCGGCGAAGCGCACCAAATCCAACCAATGCCGCGCCCAGCGCTCCCCATAATGCGGGGACGCAAGCAAACGCTCCACCACCTTCTTGTCCGCATCTGCCGACGCATCTGCCAAATACGCCGCCATCTCCTCTCGCGTCGGCGGCAGTCCGATCAAGTCGTATGTCACGCGCCGCAGCCACACGCGCTTCGATGCCGGTGGCCCTGCCGCAATCTCCGGACGCACGGCCGGCTTGACCACGGGACGGAACGACCAGTGCCGCTTCCCTCGCTCCAGATCCAGCTTTCGTGGCCCGCTCAAACTCTCGGCCGCCGCACGCGGATCAGGCGCGCCCATCTCCACCCAGCGCCGCAAGTCCGCAATCTCGCCGTCGCTCAACTTACCCGTCGGCGGCATGCGCAAATCGAGATCCGTATAAGAAACAGCCTTCAACAACCGGCTGCCAGCAACATCGCCCAGTACAATCGCCGGGCCCGTGTCGCCGCCTTTGAGCATGCCCTCGCGGGTGTCGATTCGAAAGTGCGCTTGCACCGGTTTCGCGTTGGGCCCATGGCAGCCATAGCACTTCGTTGCAAAGATCGGCCGGATCTTCTTCTCGAAGAACTCCATGTCCTGCGGCGTCTGGGCACACAACGTCCCGGCAAAATACAGGACAAGAGCCAATCGCATGGCCACTATTTTAGTGCTGCTTTGAGAATCTCCGCCGTCTTGGGCGACGAGTTGTGAATTCCCGGCGTGTGCTGCAGCGGCGTGTACCCATACTTGTCCACGTGCTTGGGATTGGCGCCCAGTTCCAGAAGCGTCGCCACAGTCGTGTCCTTGTGATACAAAGCGGCCCACGAAAGCGGAGTCATGTGGCCTGCGTCCTCTGCGTCAACATTCGCGCCCCCGCGCACCAACGCCCGCATCACTCCAGCGTGTTGAAACATCGCGGCAACTTCTAACGGGCGGCTGGGATAGAACCCAAACAGAATCGAAGCGTCCTTGGGTGAGGCTCCATGCTTGAGCAGCAATTCCACGATCTCCGCATCGCCCGCGAGCGAAGCGACAAATAGCGCCGACATATTGAACAGCACGCCTTTTCGCGGTGCCGGACTCGCTCCTCTGGCCAGCAGCAGGCGAACCGATTCCACATTGCCGCCATATTGCGACGCCACCATCAGCGCGTCGTAGCCCGTCCTCGTGCGCGCATTCACATCGGCGCCACGCTCGATCAACGCTTTCACTTTCGCCGGGTCGTGAGCCGCCAGCATGAGCGCCGTCGTGCCCTGCGCCGTCGCGGCTTTCGGATCGTCGAGCGACTCCATCCACGGCTGGACATTCTTCGGAACTGCCGCCGCAACCGATAGCGGCTTCGCCTCCTGCGCGGGAAGCGTTTGCGCCAGTGCCATCACCGCCCATGCCGTCGCCGCCGCGGAAATGAACTGATTGTGTCCGCCGGGAAACCCAGTCTCAAAGTACGGCGGGCTCACCGGCGCCACGGCCTTCAGCCGCGTCTCCACCTGCCACGAGCCATCTGGCTTTTGCGTCCGCACCAGATACGCGATGCCCTTCTCATTGGCCACGCCCGCGCTTTCACGAAGCGTGTAAACCATCTCCGCGGTCGAATAGGCGTCGCTGTCGAGTCCTGGCAATTGCCCCCATCCTCCGTCGGCATGCTGCAAAGCGAGCGCCTCTTTCGCTGCCCGCGAACGGACCTCCTTCGCCGCGCCCGTCCACATCAGGCCGAGCATGCGGAATGCATGGTCTTCTGCCGACGCAGCCTTCGTCGACTCCAGCCACCGCCGCGCCCGCTCGACGGTTTGTTTGTTCTCCGGCATGTAGTTCGCTACCGCCTGCGCCGCCAGTGCCGTCGCCATAAAGATGCTCCCTGAATGGGGCGGGCGGGCGTCCAGCATCGCCCAACTGCCGTCCGGCTTTTGCATGCTCGCGATTCGCCGGACAGAAATCGTCGTTGTCAGGCTGGGAGCCACACCCATCGTGCGCGCGGTCAGCAGCACATAGCTCTCGAATGCCCCTGGATCGCCTATGTAGTTGTAGCGGACCACGTCGTCGACGGACGCGAGGAAGCCGCCGAAGACGTTGTCGGCGACGGTCTGTGCTGCCTTCTCGTTGATCGCAATTCCGTGCTGCCGCGCGGTCGTGAGCGCCATGAGCGGCAGCAGGTGGTGGTGGCACGACGCGCAGTCCTGCTTCCACTGCCCCATCGAACCCTGCAAGAGCTTTACGGACTTGTCCGCCGCGACCCGCACTTCCTGTTGCCCTGCCCACACTTGGCCCGCGAAAGTCACCGTAAATAGAGCGAAAATCGTAACGCGCATCCCGCGAAGATAGCACGGCGCTTACACCAGCGCCATCCTCAGGCCTTTTCGTGTGAACAAGCCCACCACAAAGCCCGTATAATAGTGGGGATACGGGCGGCGGACCCGTACTAAACACAAATGACCATCGCGCCGGCTTCCTACGCGTTCTTTCTGGCGACCTCTTTCAGCGACCAAATCTCGCGTTCGCTGTTTGACGACACCTTCGCGGGAATCCACCAGCTCGCCTGGTTCGACTACGCGCTCCTTGTTCCTTACTTTCTCTTATTGACGTTGCTCTCGTTCTACGGTTTGCACCGGTACGAATGCATTCGCGGCTATCGTAAGTATCGAAAGAACATTCCCACCGAACCGCCGCAGCGGTACGCGCAATTGCCCCCGGTCACCATTCAGCTTCCGCTCTACAACGAGCGCTTTGTGGTCGAACGCCTGCTCGAAACCGTCACCCAGATTGACTACCCTCGCGAGCTGCTGCAAATCCAGGTGCTCGACGATTCCACCGACGAGACGCATCCTTTCACCGAACGCCTCGTCAATGAGTACCGCGCCCAGGGCTTCCCGGTCGAATATCATCACCGCACCAATCGCCACGGATACAAGGCAGGCGCGCTCGAAGAAGGGCTGAAGACCGCCACCGGCGAAGTCGTCGCTGTCTTTGATGCCGACTTCGTGCCGCCCAAGGACTTCCTCCACCGCACCATCCACCACTTCGCCGATCCGCAAGTGGGCGTCGTGCAAACGCGCTGGACCTACCTCAACCGCGACTACAACACGCTCACCGAAGTGCAGGCCATGCTGCTCGACGGCCACTTTGTACTCGAACATGTCGCGCGGTCCGGCCACGGCCTTTTCTTCAACTTCAACGGCACCGCCGGCCTGCTCCGCATCTCGATGATCCGCGACGCCGGCGGCTGGCAGCACGATACGCTCACCGAAGATTCCGACCTCAGCTACCGCGCCCAGCTCAAGGGCTGGCGCTTTGTCTACCTGCCCGACGTCGAGTGCCCGAGCGAACTGCCGGTCGACCTCCAGGGCTTCCAAGTCCAGCAATTCCGCTGGGCCAAGGGCCTCACGCAGGTTGGACTGAAGCTCCTGCGCGATGTCATGCGCGCGCCCGTTTCGCGCCGCGTGAAGCTCGAAGCGTTTTGCCACATGACGCCGAACATCGCCTACCCGATGATGATTGCTGTCACCGCGCTGATGCTTCCGGTGATGATCGTGCGCTTCTACACCGGCTGGCACCAACTGGTGTTGATCGATCTGCCGTTCATGCTGACCAATTTCTTCAGCGTGTTTGTCTTCTACATCTACACGCAGTACGAGCGGAAGGAAGGCAGCGTGTGGCGTGCCCTGCTGCACATGCCCGCCCTGCTTTCGGCAGGTGTCGCCCTCACGCTCTCCAACACGCGCGCCGTTATCGAGGCCCTCATCGGCCACCAAACGGCCTTCGTCCGCACACCCAAGTACGCCATCACCGGCAGCGAAAAGAAGTCCAACGTTCCGGCCAAGTACCGCTCCAAAGCCGGCTGGCTGCCCTGGGTCGAATTCGCCTTCGGCACCTACTTCCTGGTGATGATCGTCTACGCCATCGACACCTACAACTTCATCGCCGCCCCGCTGCTGCTCATGTTCGTGTCCGGCTATTACTGGTCGGCGTTCTCCAAGCTCCACACCGAGTTCAAACAGCGCCTGGCCTGGGAACGCGCCCGCCGGCTGGCCGAACAGGCACAATAATTCCGCCCGAGCCGACTTTTTCGCCCCGCCGCGCGTCTCCTCAGACAGCGGATATGATGATCTCCATGGTGCGTTTCCTTGCCCCTGCTCTTTTGGCGGGCTTTCTCCTGACGGTCTCCCCCGCGCGCGCGCAAGGCCCAAACCCGGAGCTCTCCTCTGTTCAAATCGTTTACGTGCTGCCCATGGGCAGCGGCATGGATCAGTTCGTCGCCCACCAAATCGCCCGCAACAGCCTTTTTCAGGTCACCACCGACCCCCGGCAGGCCGACGCCTTTATCAGCGACTTCGTAGGTACCACCTTCGAAACCCGCGTCGACGACCTGTTGAAAGCCGCCCGCGACAAAGCGGAGCGGGATGCCGAAGAGCTGGCTAAGAAGGAGGCTGCCCTCGAGGCCGCCAAAAATCCCAAACCAAAGGACTCCGCCAAGGACAAGAGTAAGAAGGAAGAGGACGCCGATTCCGGAGAGTTCCACATGACCGGCGACTCAGCCCGCGTCCACTCCTTCAGCCGCGGCCGGGGCAACATCTTCCTGGTCGACGCCAAGAGCCGCCGCGTTTTGTGGACCGGCTTCGACGTCCCCAAAAACACCCGCCCCGGCGAACTGCAAAAATCGGCCGAGCGGCTGGTCAGCCACTTGCGCAAAGAGAAAACCGGCAAGTAAGCCCGCGGCCCGCCGCCCCCACTACGCGGTTCACTTCCGTTCAGCCAGTATCGTGTTCTCCGGGTCGAGCGTCACCCTTGTGGGCGGCGCTTTGAGCGGAATAGTTGCCGTCGCCGGCTCCGATCCCGACTGAATCCAAATTACCTGCGGCTTCAGCCTCGCCACCTCAACCACCACCGGCACCATCGTGCTGAAGTTCTCGTCCACACCCCTCTGATTCAACGTCAGGTTCAGCTTGAGCGCCGGCGCCTTGCCGGTGAGCTTCTGTGTCAGCGTGAGAGTAGGGATTCCCGTGCCTTCCACCCAGCTCTCGAAGAAGCTCTCCAGCTTTGCGTCGGGCGCACCCTTGGGCAGGTAACTCGCCGCCAGTTGCCGGAACTGCTCCGCCGTCACCGCCTGGAACCGGTTGCGCTTGGCGAATTCGCCCAACATAGCCCGGAAGTTCGCATCGCCCATCCGCGCGCGCAGCATGTGGAGAATCCAGGCACCCTTGTCGTAAACGATGTTGCGCCACGCGCCAGGGTTCTGCGAACTCTGCAGCCGCAGTCCCAACCGGATCGGCCCGGTGGACTCCACGGTCTTGCCCTCGTTGTCCTTGGCGAGCAGCATCGATTTGTACTCCGCCATCACACGCTGCACATCCTTCGGACCCTTCTTTTTCTCCAGCACCAGCAGCGACGAATAGTTCGCCAGCGCCTCCATCAACCAATCATCCTGCTGCGCGACCGAGGTCACCACATTGCCCCACCATTGATGCGCCGTCTCGTGGGCCTGCAGCAATTCGCTGAAGAAGAGGTTGGTTTGGCGGTCGGACGTGGAAACCGGACGGTCCTTTGCGTCGAGATAGGTGAGCGTGGAAATGTAGAGCAGGCCCGGAAAGCCCTGCCCGAAACGGCCGGGAATCGGTGACACTAGTAGGTGAGGCATCGCCGGCGGCCCAAAATCCTGCGTGAACTCGTCGAACGTCAACGCGATTTCGCCGGCCAGCGTCTGGAGGCGAGCCAACGGGTTCGGCACCATCGGAGGCAGCGTCAACATTTCTGGCCGCTGTGGTCCCCGTGAACGCGGGAACTGCGCCTGCGGCGGTTGCAGAATGACCTCCGGCGGCCGCTGCAGGGCCCGCTCGGCGTGACGATTGGCGAAGACCTCCACCGACAGCGGCCCCTTGTTCACGCGCGCCGACTCATACAGGCCGAGGTTGAACCCCGCCAGCCGTATCGGCTCGGCCGGTACCCGGCGCGTCGTATGCAAGCCGCCTTCGGACTTGTCTTCTTTCAACTCCCCCGGAAATAAAAGCTGCAACTGCGCCGGATAGGTGAACGTGATGTCGTGGCGCGCAAAAACGAACCCCGACCGCGGATACCAGTTCGTGCGCGCACCAACGAAGTACACATCCTCGCCGGCCTTCTGAATGACGTCGCCTTCGTGCTCGAACTCAATCTCATACGCGACGCCGGCTTCCATCGGCTGGCTGGGAGCCACCAGGAACGTCACCGCCCCGCTGCCCCGCAGCAGGTTCGCGCGCAGAGACTCGCGCGCCAGCACTTCCGCCGCTTCGCCATTCACCCGCACCTCGCCCACTTTCATCTGCGAGGAGATCTCGAAGGCCAGCATCTTCGTCCGCCGCGCCGGGACAATCGTGGCGCGCGTGGCCGCCCGCAAATGCAAGCTCTCATCCAGCACCGCTTCAATCCGGATGTTGTCCATCGCAAACGGAAATGGCTCGAATTGTTTTGGCCCGGTCCGGTACGGCTTGGAGTGAAAGGTCGTCCAAATATCGTAAAAAGGAACGTTTTCGCGATAGGCCAGCCGCCCGGCGTAAACCTGGTCGCGGGCACCGGGGTCGTGGAACAGGTCGAAGTTCCCCAACGCGCGGCCATTCACGCCCGCGTAGAAAAACCCGCGTTCCGGGGGCGTACCGCCATAGACTTGCTCGACGAGCTTCGTCAGGAAGCTGGCCGAAAGATTGGTTACCGTCTCTTGCCACTTCTGCGCCAGCAGGTGTCCCATTTCCGCGCTTTGTTTCGGCTCGCCCGCCGACGTCAGGGCCTTCAGCAAACGGTCGGCCGAATCGTCGGAAAATACCATCACCGCATGGTGGAAGTGCTCATTCAGGTTCGGCGAGCCCGTGAACTTGGCCAGCGAAAGACGCTCGCCCTTGGTCGGCGGCATCAGCAGGACCTCGGCGTCGCCGCTCTCGGCGTCGCGCTCAAACACGGCAGTATGAATGCGGCCGTCCACCGGCTTGCCGAAAATCAGCCAACCTTCGGTGAAGTAAAACCGGATGTCCTCGCGCGAGAACGAGAGATCGCGCGCGCGGTAGCAAGCCGCCGGGTCCAACTGTGGATGCCGCAATTGCTCGGCCAGTTCATGAGCGGGTTCGGCCGCCGCCAATGGCAGTACCGCGGCTAACCACCAAAGCCATTTCACACATTCAGTCTAATGCGCCGGCCTGCCTGGTTACTGCGCCGGTTCCCCAAACACCTGAGCCTCGAACACATACAGCCGCGCCGCCGGTTTCCGGTACGCCTCGCGCTGCAAGCCCGCCTTGAGCGACAGGTTCTCCAGAAACTCCTCGCGCCCCCACTTGTTCTCCGCCGCCACCTGCGGCAGGAACAATCCGCCGTGATCGTCCATCGTCAGCACGCCGCCCATGCCGGGCTTCCACGCGTGCCAATCGCCGAGCAGTTTCAGCGGTGTCATCAAAGAAACCTCTAGTGTCACCGGGCCTTCCGCACTGGTGAGCGGAGGAAAGCGTGGGTCGGACCGCGCTGCCGCCAGCGTGCGGTCGGCAACCGTCGACCATACATCGGCCCGCGGCGACAGGGTCCCAATGCATCCGCGCAGTTCGCCCTGTTTCTTGATCGTGACGAACACGCCCGTGCGCTGCTCAAACTCCACGCTCTTCGCCGCAAGCCCCCCTGGATGCGCGTCGTCGAGCGTTGCCCGCGCGTGTTGCAGCAACGCCGCCCGATCGCGCTCGCCCACCGTGTAGGCGCTCGCCGGATAGAACGCCAGCGCCCCATAGCTCACCGCCGTCGACCAGTCACGCGTGAGGTCGCCCGAGTTCAAGTAGTCGACCGTGCTCATGTAGACGCCACCCCGCCTGGTTTCCAACGCCCGCATCGCCGCCATCAACAGCCGCACCGGGTCCACGCCGCACATCGTGTCGCCGGTCGAGCGAAGGAAGCGTTCGAACAGCGCGACATCCAGCGAACCGACATGCTCAAAAGACTCTTGCGCCCGCTCGTGCAGCTTCTCCGGCAACTCCTTGCCCTCACCGAACGGTTCGTAGCCATAGCTCTTGCCGTGATGCGTGAAATCTGTCGACGCCACGATCAAATCGCCCGCGGCCGCCCGCGCCGCCAGCTTTCGAGCCGCCGCCTGGCGCTCCGCCGCCGACATCTCGCCGACGTACAGCGGAACGAAGCCAGCCGCGCCCACCAGCCCGTGCAAGAAGGGCAGTTGGTTCTCCAGCGAGTGGTCGCACAGCGCGGTCTCATCCGCCAATGGGAATCCCAACTCACCCACAACGTTCCGGTTCACGGCCAATGTGCCGAGCGGCGTCTTGAATCCGCTCACGTGCGGCGAAACTACGCCCTTGACGCCGCCTTTGTGGGAAAACGCCAGCAAAATGATCGTGCGCGACTGCGCGCCGGCCGCCGCCAACCTCCAGGCCTCGGCCGCAACCACGCCTGAGAACTCAATCCCGGCATGGGGCACAATGAGCCCGGCCAGTTGCTTGCGAGGCGCCGCCATGCCCTGCCGCTTCCGTGCAGCGTCATTCGCTTGTGCGAGCTGCTTCGTCAATCCAGCGGCATCGCCGGCGAACCACCGGCCGGCCATCGGCGATACGTGCGGCGAAGTGTTCATCTGGGCCCCGGAGGGAAGCCACAGTGCCAGCGCGAGCAAGGCGTGCTTCATCTACTTCTACTTCCAGAATTGATACCACTTCCGGCCGCCCGCCGCTGCTCCTGTTGCCAGGGCCGGTTCTGGCAGCGGCTCGCTTCGAAGCACCGCCCCCGGATTCCGCACGCAGAGCGCCTCGGCAACCGCCTCGGACCGTTCGTCGCGGAGCCAGTTGTATGCTTCGCCCAAATCGGGCGGACGATGCTTCGTGTCGTGCGCGTCACTCGCCACGACATGAATCAGTTCTTCCTCCAGCAGCACCTTGCTGAACCGTTCGGCGCGCCGCCCGAACCGCCCGCCGAAAGATTGCGCCGTCACCTGCAACAGGCAACCCATCTCCGACCACTCGCGCAGCTTGGGCAGACGCTGCTGCAGGAGCGTATTTCTCTCGGGATGCGTGATCACGGGAATCATGCCTGCATCGAGCAGCCGCGCAAATATTTCGGTGGTGTTGGGGAAGATCACCAGATCGCTAAACTCGACCAGCAAGTAGCGCCCATGGTTGATCGTATAGCGCGACGGATGCGCCACCGCGTCCTGAATGTTGTCGAACGAGAGGTGGAAATCGCAGCCGTAATAAAGACGGGGGCAGTTCTCTCCCGCGGCCGCGCGCAATTCGTTCAGACGGTCTTCGACCACGTCGGGATCGAACTTGAATTCCAGATTCGCGTGCGGTGTGGCGACGATGTCGGTGGTGCCCCACTCGGCGGCGAGCCGCACCATGGCCAAACTTACGTCGAGGTTGGCCGCTCCATCGTCCAGCCCGTGCAGGATGTGGGAGTGGACGTCAATCATGCCGGGGGCCTTGCCCCGTCAAATAAACATTTCTTCGTCGGCGGTCGCCTGGGCCACGGAAGGCCGTCCGCCTTTGAGCAGAGCCGACAACCCGGCCCTGATCCCTTGCGCCAAAGCATTCACTTCGCGCACCGGCTTCAATACGCCATCGTTCAACATCATCACCGTGCCGTGCACCCGGCTCAACGTATCGTCGACGATCATCTCGACGCGTTCCATCTGAACCTTCGCGCGGCCGGTGGCGTCCGAAACTACGTTATCGATCCGCGTCAACTGCGATTGCGCCGCATCCATCATCGAAGTCGCTTTGGTGGTGATCTCTTTGATCTCCGCACGGCTCTCAAGCAACGACTTCTCGGCCGACCCCAGTAGATGCTCCGCCCTCGGCAGAAAGACACTCATCTTCTGTTGCATTTCTTTGGCGGCTTTGTACATGCCAAAAACCATCGCGGCCTGAAATAGAACCGCCACGGCGACGATGCTCATCGCGATCGAGACAATCACGTTACTGGTGTGCGGATCCATTTCCGTTGCCTGCCTTCTCCATCGGGTGCGCTGCCCAAGAACATTAGGCAGCGCTAAATTTTGCCTTAGCCTCGCTGGGCGCTTAGCCCATCTCCGCATCGCCGGTTACGGCTTCGCGATATGCCTGTTTGCCCGCTTCCATTGCCGCCGACAACTGCTCTTTCTGCCGGCCAACCGCGGTGCGTCCGCGCTCTACCCAATCGGTGGCGGATTCGCGAGCTTCCTCGCCGCGCTTTTTCAAATAATCCTTACCTTCACCGGCCTTCGACCGGATGAGGTCGCGAGTCTCCTCGCCGGACTTCGGCGCAAACAGCAGGCCGACCGCGACGCCAATTCCGACTCCTAGGAAGAAATACGACAGTTTCTTATCTTCGTCCATGGCGAAATCCTTTCTATCTTCGTGACTTCAGTTTACTCCAGTACTATGAGAATGTCAGGCCACGATGGGTTACAAGAAATCGCCATCAAAACGGGCAGCGCCTGTCCGTCTGGACGAAGCCAAGCTGCTCGACTACGCCCTCAACTCGCTCAGCCGCCGCGCTCACTCGGAAAAAGAACTCCGTACCCGCCTCGCCCGCCGCGCCGATTCCCAGGGTGCCGTCGACGGCGTCGTCACTAAACTCCGCGAGTACGGTTATGTAGACGACGCCCGCTTCGCGGAAGGGTACGCCGCTGCCCGCCTCGAAACCCGGGGGCACGGAAAGATGCGCGTCCTGCGCGACCTTCGTGCTCGTAGTGTCGACTCCGCACACGCCCAGAAGGCGGTCGAGATGGTGTTCTCCGAAACCAATGAGGTCGAGCTCATTGAGCAATACCTTGCCCGCAAGTACCGCGGCAAAGTAATGCACGAATTTCTCGCCGACCCCAAAAACCTCGCCGCCGCCTACCGCCGCCTTCGCGTGGCGGGGTTTGCCAGCGGCCCTTCCATTAAAGTGCTGAAGCGGCACTCCGAGCGGGCAGATGAACTAGAGGATAGTGAGGAATCCGTCGAGGCGAGTGAATGAGGATGCAGGGGGCGAATTTCGTCGTGACCTGCCCCTCCTGTCACTCGGTCGCATCGAGAGACTGAGACTTTCGCACCGGCACACCGTTTCCAGTCACACCTCGCCGCCGCATTTCTGCTGACTGCACTCAATAGCATCCGGACGCACCCGCCCGTTTCGGCTTCTCCCGGCTGCTACTCTCCCATTGGAGCTACGTGTTGGAGCCACGTGACCGCCATCCAGCCCCTTCGACACGATTCGACAGTATTCGACAGCAAAGAACCGTCCGCGTCAGCAAACTGCAAGGCGGGCGCCTGCCCTCGCCCGCGACGAAGCCCCCCGGGACGACGCTTCGACAGTCTTCGACAGCCCTCAATCCTGTCGAATCATCTCCGGGTAATCGAATCAGTAATTTACCGGCTCCGCCTCGACAGTGTTCGACACTCTTCGACAGTTCCCCCATCCGCCGAAGACCCCGCTGGAAGCGGCCGTGCCCGCCCCGGTCAGAGCATTGCGTTCCGTCATCCCCCTCAATCACAGTCCCGGCAAAATAATTCACCCCATGGATCGTTATGCCGAAATCTTGCATCCAAAGGGTATAATCCCAATTAGGGTGCGATCATCGCCAGATGATGCTGCGGCCCACGAATCTTCACCATCTGGTATGATCTGAACTAGGGAGATTGGAAGGAATCACTATGTCGGTTACGCTCACCAATAAAGCCACAGAGAAGGTTAGAGAGATCCTGGACATGCAGGAGCCCAAACCGGCCGGATTGCGCATCTCGGTCGTCGGCGGAGGCTGCTCCGGCTTCAGCTATTCGATGGCCTTCGAGACCGCTCCTAATATGCTCGATAAGACGCTGAATTTCGAGGGTTTGAAGGTATTCGTCGACCAGGCGAGCCTGCTCTACCTCGACGGCGCTGAAGTGGATTATGTTGAGAGCATTGAAGGCTCTGGCTTCAAGTTCTCCAATCCCAACGTGAAATCCACCTGCGGTTGCGGCAGCTCATTTAGCGCCTAAACAGCCCGGGTTTACATCTCCAACAGATCCCGCGAGTCGAACTGAGAACTCATCAGCCGGGGAGGTTTCCGCCTCTCCGGCTTATTTCTTTTCCGGCCGGCTTATTTCTTTTCCGGGATGTTCTGCGCTTGCTCGCCGAACTTGATTGTCGACTCCGCCCCGAACCGCTTGTAGTTCGCATAGCGAATCACCATGCGCATCCGTAGTGGTCCGGTCGAAAACGGCAGCACGTCGTCGGCGAAAGTCTGAATGGGGAAACGATGTCCGTCCTCGGTTCGACCTCGAAACGTCGTAAACATCGGGAACAGGTTCTCCGAGCCCTTCTTAAAGATGCTCGGCACCGCGCGTCCCGTCGACTGCACGATCGAATAGTCGCGCTGGTCCACCCACATATCTCCTTCGAATAGCCGTTGCCCTTCGAATGTCTGCTTGGGCTTCACGCTCATCAGCCAGCACATCACACCGTCGCGCTCTTCCTCGCCGCGTTGCTTCACTTCGTACAACCACAAAAGGTCTTTTGTGAACAGGAACGGCTGCACTTCGCGGATGTCGCGGAAGTCCTCATCGGTCATCTGCAACCGGGCCAGCCGGTTCTGAGGTTGCCCCACCGCCTGCTCCGTGCGTTCGCCGCCCGGCGAGAAGATCACCTCGCGCGCTTCGCGATACTCGCCCACCTTGCCGCCGTTCTTCCCAAACTCCTCTACCAGCACCGACTGCTGGTACATGTACCGCGAACGCGCCTCCAACTCGCCCGACTCCCGCTCGGCCACCAGCCGCGCCAGGTTGGGCGGCGGGTCACCGGCCCAGGCGACCGCGTGCGCACCCAGTGCTACCATGAGAACTCCGATGAGCAGCTTCCATGCCGTCGTGGCTGCCGTTTGGGCACTTGGTTCCATAGCCGCGTTCCTTTACTCCACTCAACAGAACATCCCAGGTTCGATTGCGTTACCGGCCGCCCTCGCATTCCTGGTCGAGCTTTCCTTCTACCTCACCATCGGGTTCGACGGCGTCCGCCGCCGCTGGCGCGCTTATGCTCTCTTCGGCAGCACGCTCGTACCCTATTGCTTGTACAGCATACCTGCTCACGTGTTCGCGTGGAAGCAGTTCGCCCTTCTCGCCCTGCTCGCGGCCGCCGTCTGCTTCTGGTTCGAAGGCGGCCGCCGCTCCGTGTGGCGCGAACTTTTGCTGCTCGCCCTGATGGCAGCCGTTTATCTCGCCAGAACATTCCGGTGGATTTACGTGGACCCCTACGCAGACCTGCGCGTCGACGCTCTGGGCCAGTTCATGTGGTTCCGCATCGGGCTAATCACCATCCTCGGACCCGGCGGCCCGAAGCTTTCGCTTACGCTTTTACCCTCGGCGCGCGCCTTTAAAATAGGCGCCCTCTACTTCTTGGCGTTCCTCCCGGTCGCCCTGCTTCTCAACACCTGGCTTCATTTCACAGAGTTCCAGCCGGCCGAAGGCTACTGGTGGAAGGCGCCCGGAACCTTCCTCGCGTTCCTGTTCTTTGTCGCCTTCTATGAGGAGATCTTCTTCCGCGGCATCCTGCAGCAGCGGCTCGCGCAATGGTGGGGAGAGTGGGGCGGCCTCATCGCCGCCAGCCTGCTGTTCGGTTTCGTCCATCTCTGGTTCCGCCAGTTCCCCAACTACAACTGGGCAGTTCTTACCTTCTTTCTTGGGCTCTTCTGCGGGCGCTCTTTCCTGCACGCCGGTGTTGGCGCCTCCATCGTGACGCATGCCCTCGTCGTCGCCGCATGGCGCGGCTTTTTCAGTTAAAGCATTTACAGCCTTTTAACAACCGT
The DNA here is from genome assembly GCA_040007195.1 of Acidobacteriota bacterium. Lineage (GTDB taxonomy): Bacteria > Acidobacteriota > Terriglobia > Bryobacterales > Bryobacteraceae > JAFLBB01. The sequence continues at coordinate 24,313 of JBDTVQ010000012.1, forward strand.
TTAACATCCGCCTGCCGCTGCTGCCTTTATCCTGAGGGTGTGGTGAGACTCATCTGTTTCGGAGGGCTGCTCCTGTGTCTGCCTCTCATGGCCGCACAGCAGGCGCAGAGCCCCAGTCCCAGCGGATACGTCGGCTCCAGCGTATGCAAGACTTGTCACGCCGACGTCTGGGCGAACTTCTACAAGAACCCGCACTTCAAGTCGATTGCCTCGGGCACCGAAGCGCCAGAAAAGACCGGCTGCGAGAGCTGCCACGGTCCGGGCAAGGCGCACTTGGAGGCTCGCGGCGGCAAGGCCACTATTCGCGCATTCTCTGAAATGCAGCCAGCCCAAGTCCTGAACGCCTGCCTCGCCTGCCACGAGAAGCAGATTACGCGCGCGCAAATCCGCCGGTCCTCGCACACCCAGGCCGACGTCGCCTGCAACTCCTGCCACTCCGTTCACAAGCCCACATCCACTAAAGCTCTGCTCGCCAAGAAGCAAACCGACCTCTGCTATGGATGCCACAATACGGTGCGCGCCCAATTCTCCATGCCGCACAAGCATCGCGTCAACGAAGGGACCGTGCAATGCGTCGATTGTCATAATCCCCATGGCAGCCCCTCGCCCACCTGGCGCGCCGGCTTGCGGCCACGCATGGTGGAAACCACCCGCGATGGCGAAGAGCCCTGCCTTAAGTGCCATACCGATAAGCGCGGCCCGTTCGCCTTCGAGCACGGTGCCCTCCGCGTCGACGGTTGCGAAAGCTGCCATTCGCCGCACGGCTCCATGAACGCCCGCATGTTAAAGCGGCCCGTCGTCTATACGCTCTGCCTGGAGTGCCACAACGGCGCCGGATCGTTCGGCCAATTTGGCACGGGCGTTTCCACGCAGTCGGCCTCGCACAACATGAACGACCCGCGCTATCGCAACTGCACCACTTGCCATGTGCGCATACACGGATCGAACTCCGATCCGCAATTCCTGAGGTAACGGCCATGAACATCACTCATCGCACAACCGTTCTCCTCATCGCCGCCGTAGCAGCCGCATTCGCGCAATCCACCGTAGCGCCCACTGCCGAACCCGTCGGCCGCGCCCGTGGCGAAGACGCCGGCAACTACAACGTCACCAACTCCTTCGAACTCGGCTATCGCTTCCACACGGTAGGCGGCAACGAGGCAGCCTACCGCTCCGACGTCAATTTCGGCAATGGCATCCGCCTGCTCGGCTCCACGCTCAGCGTGAACTCCAAAGAAGGCCACGGCAAGTTCTTCGATGAGATTCTGCTCAACACCCAGGGCCTGGGCAACGATCCCTATCAGTTCTCCTCGCTGCGCATCCAGCACAATCGCTGGTACCGCTACGACATGAACTGGCGCATCTCCGACTTCGTCAATCCGGGCCTGAACTTCCAGCCCACCGCGCACGCGCAGAACACACGCCGCATGTGGCAGGACCACGATCTGATCGTAGGACCGCAGTCGAACTTTCAACTCCTGATCGGCTACAGCCGCAACTCGCAGGATGGTCCCGGCCTCTACACACAAAACCTGTTCGATCAGCACCGCGGCGACGAGTTCCCCATCTTCGCCGACATCCATCGCCAGCAGCGCGAATTCCGCCTCGGCGGCCAAGCGCAGATTTCGAAGTTCAAGCTGATCCTCATGCGCGGCTGGCAGCATTACGACGAGGACTCACCGCTCGCCCTCGGCGCCAGCACGGGCGTGAATACCACCGATGCTACAGAGCTTTCCAGCTTCCGTTCACGCACGCCCTATTCCGGCGACACGCCCTTCTGGCGCGGCAACGTGATGGGCGAAGCGGGGCGCTGGCTCGCCGTCAATGCCCGCTTTACCTATGCCGGAACGCGCCGCGACTTCACGAGCGAAGAATCAGCCATCGGCGCCAACCGCTTCGGCTCCGCGAACAACCGGCAGTTCTTCGTAGGCGGCAACGGCACGCGACCCGTCACCACCGCCAACCTTACCTTCAGCCTCTTTCCCGTCGAATCCATCACCGTTACGAATCACACCGCGTTCCACCAGATCCAGATGGACGGCAATGCCACCATGACGCAGATTCTGAACGGATCGACAGGTCTGGCGCTCATCGAGTTTCGCCACCTCGGCATTCGCACCGTCGTCAACACGACCGATGCGATGTTCCGCCCGGCGAAGTGGATCGGACTGCACGCCGGCTACCAGTTCTCCACCCGGCGCATCCAGTCGGTGGAAGCCGAGACCGTCGGCATATTCAGCGACCGCCTGAACTATGAGCAAACCAACCGCGTGCACGCGGGCTTGCTCGGCATCCGCCTGCAACCGCTGAAGCCTCTCACCTTTAACTTCGACGCCGAAATCGGCCGCACCAACCAGCCTTTCCTTCCCATCAGCGAGAAGAACTACAACGCCTTCGGCGCTCGCGCGCAATATAAACAGCGCTCGCTCCTGCTCTCGGCCGCCATCCGGACCAACTACAACACGAACTCCGTCTCGCTGTTCAGCCACAGCTCGCATTCGCGCAATTATTCGTTGGACGCCTCGTGGACGCCCCGCCGCTGGGTTGCTTTCGACACCGCCTACGGTAAGCAGCACCTGGACACGCTCACCGGCATCGCCTACTTCGCCTCCGGCCAGTTCACCGATACGCAGAACTCGCTTTATGTTTCGAACGTTCATGCCGCGCACGCCACCCTGCGCTTCAGCGTGCAGCAGCGCGTCGACCTCTCCCTTGGCTACAGCCGCGTGCAGGACACCGGCGACGGCCGCGCCGTGCTGCTGAGCGGGACGGGCGCGTTTCCCGAGGCTCAGGTGTTTCCCCTGTCCTTCGATTCCCCCCAAGCGCGGGTGTCCATCCGCCTCCATCAGCGCCTTCGCCTGAACTTCGGGTACCAATATTATCGTTACGGTGAGGAGTTCTCCGCCCTTCGCGACTATCGTGCCCACACCGGGTTCACGTCCATGCTATGGTCGTTCTAATCGTTTGCGTCCTAGCATCCGATAGACAGCGGAGGAGTCGGAAAACTTGCGCTACGCCAGTTCCAACATCACCATCTTCCTGATGTTGATGTTCACGGTTTGGATCATCATCACGCGCTTCCGCGCCAAGCCGGACACCAACTGGCCCCTGTTCTACTACCTTGCCGTCGTCGCCTTCCACCTCTCCGTGCCCGGCGTCCTGAACGAGTGGATCCTTTACGCCGGAGTCGTGTCCACCCTACTGCTGCGGTTCGAGTTCCTGGGGGGATTCCCGGCCGTTGTGGTCCGCGTCCTCGAACTCGTCTGCCTCGCCCTGATCGCCTACCAGTTCGGCGGCCGCGTCACGATGTAGGGGAGGCCCTGAGAGAGACGCGTAAGTGGCGCGTCCTAACTCAACCCTCGGCTCGAGATCTGGACAGAGTTTCCCGCGGGATCTTTTGCATTGGCGAACTCGAAATCCGCAGCGGCGTGGATAGGCCCAAATTTCAGTCCATCGAGTTCTCGTTCCCTCTTGAACTTGGCCACGTCGGATACTCCGAAGACGAGCTTGATCGCCGCCCCACTCTTTTGCGCCGTGCTCGCCTGATGCAGGGCAATCGTGCAACCGCCTGAGTCGCCCTCCATCTCCAACCACCCCTTCTCCCCGGATGGCAGGGGACTCATACCGAAATGCTGCCGATAGAATTCGGCCACCTTCGCGATGTCCTTCACGTAGAGAATCACCCGCACGATGGGGATCGCCATGGCTTGCGTCTCCTTTATCGCGCGAAGAAACTCCGTGTCGGCGAGGGAGGCTCGGTCCCTTTCAGCGCCAGCCACAAGATCGAATTCAACTCGTTGTCGTCAATCTCGTCGGCTTCGTCGAAGTCCATCGCCGCAGAGCGCCGGGCGAGCGCCGTATCGGTTGGATTCCGGGTGTCGAGCGGAATTCGCGGCTTCTCGGCGGTGTAGCCCTTCGCATCGGCGGTCAGTCCAAACAGGCGCGTCATGGGCGTTGCCCCGGCGTCGAAGTGCGTCATCGGATTCAAGCCGAGGATCAGCTCCATCGTGCGCAGCATCGACGTCGTGTTGTAGAGGGTCGAATCGATGGTGCCGCGTTTCACGTATGGCGAAATGACGAACGCCGGCGAGCGGTGCGAATCCACATGATCCGGCCCGTTCTGCGCGTCGTCTTCCAACACAAAGATCGCCGTCTTCGACCAGAACTTCGAGCGGGACACGCCTTCCACCAGCAGCCCCAGTGCATAGTCGTTGTCGGCCACCTGCGCGCGCGGCGCCAGTTTCCCCGGCGAGATGCCCGAGGTGTGATCGTTGCCCATGCGCACCGTGATGAACTGCGGCATGGTTCCCGAAGCCTCCCACTGCGCGAGCTCGGCCAGAAACACGCGGGCACGATCGACATCTGCATATTCGAGGTCGAAAGCCCGGTACTGCATGTTCGTAACAGGAGCAAGGGCGGTGTCGCGTAGCTTCTCAATCTGCACGCCATCGGCCGCGGCCTTCGGTTTGTTGTCGGCCCAATAGCCGAAGTTGCGCATGGTCAACCCCGCCGCCAGCACCTGATGCCAGATGCGCCCGGAAGGCGGCAGCGCGGCCGCTTCGCCGCCTTCATAGTCGTAATGCTTGCGCCGCCCCGCGTAAGAGTTCGGCCACATCTTTTGCACGTAATCGGGCGCGATGGCCGCTGTTGACCAGTTATGCCCGTCGGCCGATACATCGGAATTCACATAGAAATTGTCCAGAAGTACGAACTCCCGCGCTAGCTTGTGATGGTTAGGCGACACCTGCTCGCCGAACAGCGTCAGGCTGGGATCGCCGTTGCCTTTGCCTAAATCGCCAAGCATCTGGTCGTAGGTGCGATTCTCTTTCACGATGTAGATCACGTGCTCGATCGGCGACTTCTCGCCAGGCGTGTGCGGCACCGGGTGTCCGGCCACGTCCGCGTGCGCCTGATCGAGCTTCGATTCGCGGAACGCCGTGTTCTCGAGCACCGTGCGCGTGTATTGCGCCAGCCGCGCCTCGTCGAACGGGTCGATCACCGATGCCGAGCCCACCTGCATCTGCGCCACGTACTCATCCGAGCGCATGCCCAGGTGCGTTCGCGCCGCGCGCTGCGTGGGGTTGGGGCCGCCCGGATTTGCATGGCTTCCCCCGCCGCGTGAGTTGAAGATGAACAAGCGCCCGTCGGGCATCGCCCGCGCCGCAATCGGATACCAGCCGCTGGGAATGAATCCCGTCACACGGGTTCGGTTGGAATTCACCTCGGTCACCGCTACTGCATTCGCATCGGAACACACCACGAACAATTTGTTCTGATCGGCGGACAGCGCCAGCGCGCTCGGCGTCATGCCGGCGGGGTGGCGTGGATACATGGCGACGTTGATCGTCTCCAGCCGCTGCAACTCCTTCGATTCGTTGATGCCCAACACGGCCACCGAATTGGTGTTCGCCAGCGTCACGAACAGTCTCGCCTTCCAGGGGAAGGCCGCATCGCCTTCGGCGGGCTTGTCGTCGGCATCGCCGGTTGCCACTTCGTCGGTGGGCTTCTTGTCGCGCCACAACATATCCGTCGGATGCGGGCCCACGCGCGAGAAATTCAACTGCTGCCCGTTGTCCGTCTCGTGTTGGTAAATTGCGGCATCGGCCCACGACGTTACGAAATACGATTTGCCATCGGGGTGAAACAGTATCCGGTATGGCCGCCTGCCCGTCTTGAATTTCTCGATCACGCGTCCGGAAGACGGATTGATCACCAGCACCTGGTCGTGAAACAGATCGGCCGCATAGAGCAGCCGCCCGGCCGGATCCAACTGCACGTCGCCGATGAAGTCGCGATAGGTGCGGTCCGGCTCGGCAACCATCGTGAAGGTCCGCTTGCGCTCCAGTTTGCCTTGGCCATCTATTGCGAGCTCATACACCTCGGCCTTGGAGCCACCGGACACATACAGCAGCCGGCCGTTGGGCGTAAGCGCCATGCCGAGCCACGCATCGGGCACCCGCTCCGTGGACACAGGCTTCTCTGTCTTTGCGTCGAGGACCGTGACCGACGGCGGATTGTAGCCGCCCTGCAGCACGATGAGGTATTTGCCGTCAGGCGTCAACAGGCTCGACATAGGGTAGGTGTCGAGTTCGATCTGCCGTCCAGCCGGTCGCAGCAGCCATCCCGAAGGCAACAGGAATCCGCGCCCGCCCGCCAGCGGACCCACCTTGATCACGGGCTCGGGCTGCGACAGCAGCAACGCCGCTGCGCCCAGCAAGGGAGCCAGGAAAAATAGCTTCTTCATTCGGAGAACCTCTGTGCGATCGGAAAGCGCCGGCCAATGCCGAACGCCTTAGTCGTGACCTTCAAACCCGGAGCCGCCTGCTGCCGCTTGTATTCGTTGCGGTCCACTTTGTTGATGATGTCGCGCACCAGATCGGGCGGGTAGCCGTGGCGCTCAGCGATGTCTTTCGGCGCGCGGTACTCCTCGACATAGTCGCGCAGAATCGTATCGAGCACTTCGTAAGGCGGCAGCGAATCGGTGTCCTTCTGATCGGGCCGCAGCTCGGCCGATGGCGGCTTGATAAATACGTTCTCCGGAATTGCCCCGCTGTGGCGCTTGTTGGCGATGCGGGACAGCTCATACACCAGCGTCTTCGGCACGTCGCTGATCACAGCGAGACCTCCGCACATATCGCCGTAGAGCGTGCAATAGCCCACCGCGAGTTCGCTCTTGTTGCCCGTGGTGAGCACCAAAGCTCCCCACTTGTTCGAAGCCGCCATCAACGTGACGCCGCGCAGGCGCGCCTGCAGGTTCTCTTCGGTGACATCGCGCGGCACATCGCCGAACACCGGATCGAGCGCGCGCAGAAAGGCATCGTACTGCTCCCGGATGGGGATCAGTTCAAAGCGAATACCAAGCTTCTCCGCCATCACGCGCGCATCCGTCACCGAGTGGTCGCTCGAATACGGACCGGGCATGCCAAAACCGGCGACGTTCTCGCGTCCCACGGCGTCCACCGCGATGCACGCGGTGATCGAGGAATCGATGCCGCCGGATAGGCCGAGCAGCACGCGTTTGAAGCCGCACTTGTGGAGGTAGTCGCGCGTACCCAGCACCAGCGCCTCATACACCGCTTCGCTTTCCACCGCCAGATTCGCATGTTGGTCGCCCACGCCCGTGTCGAGATCGACAAACACCAGGTCCTCATCGAAACTCTTGGCCGTGGCGATCTCTTTGCCGTCGGCGTCCATCACGAAACTGGAACCGTCGAAGACGAGCTGATCGTTACCGCCCACCATGTTCACGTAGATGAACGGCGTCTTGTGCCGCCGCGCGGCTGTCGAAAAGATCTCCCGCCGTTGTGCCCGCTTGCCCATGTGATAGGGCGATGCGTTGATCGAGATGAGGACACGGGCGCCGGCGCGAGTGAGGTCTTCCACCGGATCGGACTCGTAGAGACGCCGCTCCCAAAACTGCTTGTCGTTCCAGGCGTCCTCGCACACGATGAGGCCGGTGGGCGTATCTTGAATGGTCGTGAGCGCCTGCGGGGGGCCTTCGTCGAAGTAGCGGCCTTCATCGAACACGTCGTAGGTGGGCAGCAGCCGCTTGATCTGGACGAAGACCACTTCACCGTCGCGGATCACCACCGCGCGGTTGGTGACGCGCTTGCCGATATTGTCGATCGACGGCCCGATGGCGCCCACAATCACGTCGACCGGTAAGCCGCGCGTTGCCGCCGTAAGACGTGCCAGTTCCGCTTCGGCGCGAGCGAGGAAAGTGGGCTTCTCCAGCAGATCGCGCGGTGGATAGCCCGTGATGGCGAGCTCGGGAAAAACCACCACCTGCGCGCCGCCCTCGGCCGCCTTACGCGTGGCCGCGAGAATCAGTTCGACATTTTTCGACAGGTCGCCGACCGTCGTATTGATCTGCGCAAGTGCAATTTTCATTCGGGGAAATCACCATTGTAGCGAGGCGGCCGCGCCCCAAATGTGATAGACATTCGTCATGCCACGTTCGCTCGACCGCCGGGATTTCCTGCAATTCTCTTCCGCCCTCGCCGCCGCTGCGCCCTCGGCCTCCGCCGCTGCGCCCGCTCCCGCCGCTGAAAAGGCATGGGAGGGCATCTTCGTCATCATGCAGACGCCCTTCCTCGACGACCTCGCCATCGACGAAGAGTCCCTGCGCAAGGAAACGGACTTTCTCGCGCGCGGCCGCGTGCACGGCGTCGTGTGGCCCGCCGGCGCGGGCGAAACGAATTCACTCTCGTACAGCGAGCGCATGAAGCACACCGAGGCGGTCGTCAAGGAAGCCAAAGGGCGAACGACGGTTCTCATCGGCGTTCACGGCGCCAACAAATTTGAAGCGATGGACTATGCGCGCCATGCCGAGAAGATCGGCGCCGATGGCCTGCACGCGCTCGGCCCGACGGACGGCACCGGCGATAACGACATCCTCACCGATTACTTCATGTCCATCGCGTCGGTCTCCAAGCTGCCTATGTGCATTCAGGTGTCGAATCCCGGCATGTCTACCGATTTTCTCCTGCGCATGGCCGACCGCATTCCGACGCTTCGCATCCTCAAGCTCGAAGGCGGCGATGTGCCGCACGATGTCAGCCGCGTCGTGAGAGAGCGCAAGCGTCCGCTGATCCCCTCCACCGGCGGAGGCGCGATGAACCTCTACAACGAAATGGAGCGCGGCTCGGGCGGCACGATGGCGGGAGCGGGATTCGCCGATATCCAGGCTGAGATTTGGGATCTCTACCATGCGGGCAAGAAGCAGGAGTCCCACGATCTGTTCGAAAAGTTCCTACTGTCGGCCGTGCTCGAACGGCGCACCAGTTTTGTCATCCAGAAAGAGATCCTGCGCCGGCGCGGAATATTCAAGACCGTGGTGATGCGGCGCACTCGCAAGTTCACAATGGACCAGGCAGACCTTCGCGAACTCGACCAGATCATGGAGTCGCTCAAGCCCCACTTTCGCGTGTAGCGGCGAGTCGAATTTCCAGGTCGAGCTTGCCCCGTAGCGTGTTCATCATGATGCACCCGCGATCGGCAATTTCGACCAGCTTTTCGAGTAGCGCGCGGTCATCGCACTCAGCCGAAACCTGAAGCGTCAGGCCCGTGAAACGGGCGGGCGTACCTTCCATTTTTGCGATGACGTCGAGCTGAATACCGCTGACCTGCGCCTCACGCGCCTTGATCGCCGCCAGCAGGTTACTCATGAAGCACCCGCCCGCCGAAGCAAGAAAAAGCTCGCCGCCCATCGGAGCGGCATCGGTGCCGCCTTTGTCGGAAGGCCTGTCGATGGTGACCTTGTGGCCGCGAATCGTGGCCTCAGAGGCGGACGCGGAGATTGGATGAATGCGGATGGTCATTAGGAAAGGTATGCTCCGGCTTCGAGTAATCTGGGGCAGTGAAGCCCGTAGCCGTCTGGCCTGCACTCCTGTTCATCTTACTGGCCGGCGTCCCTCAATTGGAAGCCAGAATCCGCAAGCTTCCACTTTCGGCGTTTCCAGAACTGCCGGTGAAGGTGGTCGAGGAACTCGAGTGCAGGCAGTGCCGGATTCCTCAAGCGAAGAAAAGTAAACGCAACAATGTGATTCAGGGATCGTTCTCGATAGCAGGGCGGACCGATTGGGCCGTCTTGTGCGCCACGAAGAAGTATACGAGTCTGCTTGTGTTCCGGACGGGACCCGAACCACGGACGGACGAGGTGATGACGACGCGGAACGGATACTCCAATTGGTCGATCTCCGTGCCGGACTCAGTTGTGCTGAAACGTCCAGGATTCGACCATCAGGGCATTCACACCACCATCGAGTTTGGCGATCAGGATACGGGGCGGGCGTACGATTACTCTGCTGAATTCGGAGTATGGTACTGCGACCAGGGACGGTGGACGCAACTGGAATGGCTCATCGCGAATTGATGTCCGAGGCATCGCTGAGATCAATCGCAAAGAATATTGACACAATCCGGACCCGCCCTGCGCTACTCATCGTGAGGGACCAAGATGACGACATATAGCGAGAAGATGGCGAGAGCTCTGCTTTGCGGGGCGTTTCTGTTATGCGCGACAGAGGCGGCGGCGCAGACGCCTGTGATCGGCAGCGTGGTCAACAGCGCCTCTTACGATGCGCGGCTGGCTCCGGGTGTGCTGGCCTTCCTGTATGGCAGCAACTTTGGATCGAGTACTTCCACGACGGTGACCATTGCCGGAAAAGCCGCCGCGGTGATCTACGCTTCGCCCACGCAGTTCGGCGTGCAGATCCCAGTGGACGCAGTTCCCGGGATCACGACCGCGCAAATCGGCAGTTCCGCGCCGTTCGCCATCACGCTCGGACAGTACGCGCCGGGCCTGTTCAGCGTCGACCAGTCGGGCAAGGGAATCGTGATCGCCACCAACAGCGGAGGCGCCGTCAGCGCGGCGAATCCAGCCAAGCCGGGCGAGGCCATTTCCCTATTCGCAACCGGGCTGGGAGCAACGAGTCCCGTGGTCGCCACGGGAGTTGTGACGCCGGCAACTCCGCTCGCCTCGACAGTGGCAAAGCCCACGGTGACGATTGGCGGCCAAGCGGCGGCGGTGTCGGCTTCCGTCCTGTCGCCCGGCCAAGTCGGCGTGTACCAGGTGAACCTGAATGTCCCAGCGGGCCTGGCCGACGGCAGCTATCCGGTGGTGCTCACCATCGGCGGTTCGGCGAGCAATAGCCTGACCCTTCCGGTCTCGGCGAAAGCGGCGCCTTCGATCAATGGCGTGGTCAGCGCGACCGGCATTCCCGGCAGCGTCCAACCGAATGTGGAGTCGGGTTCCTGGGTGGCGATTTATGGGACCAATCTCGCCGATATTACGACCGACTGGACGGGAAAGATCGTAAACGGCGTGCTGCCAACCGAACTGGGCGGCGTGACGGTGACCATCGGCGGACGCGCGGCGTACCTGTACTACGTGAGCCCCACGCAGATCAACGTGCAGGCGCCGGAAGTCGGCCTGGGACAGATGCAGGTGTTGGTGAATAACAACGGGCGGGTGAGCGTTCCGGGATCGGCTAATGTGGCCACGCATGCGCCGGCCTTCTTTCAATGGGGGCCGACGAAGTACGCCATCGCGACACGCTACCCGGATAACAACTACCTGGCCAATCCGACGCTCGGAGCGGGCTTCAGCCCGGCCAAACCGGGGAACGTGGTCATCCTGTGGGCAACTGGTTTTGGGCCGACCAATCCACAGACATCCGCCGGCAGCATTGTGAGCAACGCCGCCACGACCGCCACGTTACCCACCGTCACCGTGGGAGGAAAGCCGGTGAGCGTGATTGGCGCGGCCGTCAGTCCTGGACTCGTGGGCGTGTATCAGGTGGCCATTCAGCTACCGGATGATATTCCCCCAGGCGATGTGCTCGTGCGCGCCAGCATCGGTGGCGTGCAGACGCCGGATAATGTGTATCTCTTTGTTGTGGCGAGTAATTGAACCTAACCGGGCGGCGCCGGGCGTTAGCCGCCCGGATGGGATTCCTGTACGCTAGGATGGCGAGATTTCGGGATATGGTCGAACCTGTCATTTGCCCATTGTGGGTAAACAATGATCGTAAGTTTCGCTCCCGGACTTATCGTGTGTGGGACCGGGCTTGTGGGGTGTGTGACAGGAAGGTCGTCGTCACCGACGCAATCAAGCGGCGGATCGAGTCCAGCACCGGAATCGTCGTCATGTGCGAGCAGTGTGCCTTGGCGTGTCTCCCGGAGACCGAGGCGTTGCTTTCTGCGGAGTCGAAAGCCGTCGCATCCGATAAGAATTGCCCCACCTGCGTTTCTTTAAAACAGGAGGAAGCAGAGGCAAGCAAGAGGCTCAACCGGGCACGGGGATTTCCCGAAGCGGCAGAGCTCGCACAAAAATGGGAGCACGTGTCGAGGGCATTGTCGAAACATCGGTTCAAGGCCCATAATGGAGTCCCGAGGGGAAAGCACTGACGGTTCAGGGCCCCCACGGCATCCAGGATTTCACCAAGTCCTCCGCCCATAAGGGGCCTTTAGATGTTCCTGGGTTTCTCGTCAGATCTGCTGACGACCTTGGCTTGATTCAAAAGCTACAGGATATTTTCAAAATTCATCAAGCCGGACGCCGCAATCCTGAAATTGCCTTAGAAAGGAGCGCCGAAACGGGGTTGGGTTTCTGCCCCGGTCGCAAGTGGAGAGCCGAAAGGTGGCGCTGAATTGGTTGCGGCGGACTGCGACGCTCCGAATGTCGTCCACCTGTGGCTCCGTCTGTCGCTCAATCCCAAAGCGACGGAACCAGCTTCTTTAAGATGTGCTTTGCCAGGGATTCGTTGATGTCCCGGTGCCGGGGAATCGGCTGCGAAATACCAGTCTTGGGATTGCTATACCAGTCGTGATTTCCACCGTGCCGAACGAACTTGCAGCCCGCTTCTTCGATCTTGCGAATCAAGTCCGCCCGCTTCATCCAAGCGTCAGTTCAGCCACACGGCGGATACCCGGAATCTTTCCACCGGTTAGATCCCGATACAGATCTCGAAGGTTGTCCTCAAGTTCGCCCAACGTCTCGCCTTGAGTGAGGTAGTCGGGGAACTCCTCAAAGTAGCCGAGCCACATGCCCTGGTCTTGCCAATGGACGTAACGGGCGCTGCTCATACGATCATTCTACTCCTGGATGAGGAGTGAGACCGTTGGCGCTCGGCACTGAACCGATTTGCAGCGCTTCAGAAATCGTACCCTAGCCGTGGACTTGACTTACTGCCGACGAGGGCGTTAGAAAGGAGCCACGCATGCACCATCCATGAACTGGTCAAGTATTTTTGCGGTCTCCTTGCCCACTTCGGAATACGAGGCTGTCTCCCCGAGCTTCCCGATCGTTCGCCAACGAGTACCGTCGGTCCATTCCCCTTTGGAATCCAAAATTCTAAACCCGTCAACTTCAAAGCTCTCTTCTTCGAACGTCAATGACTTCCAAACGACGCTGTCGAGCGGCGCTCCCAAACTCCACACGGGGCCACTGCCGTGAACGATCCCCACATTCCCTTTCGGCGTTTTGACGAAGTAATATCGGATTCCGTAGTCAACATCTCGACCTTGCTTGCCAACCCGTATCCGTGACATCGGAACGAACCGAAACCACGCTTGCCATCCTTCAAGGGATTCGTACCTTCCCGTATGGGAGCATATTGGCAGTGTGCGCTTGGTGGGTTTGAGCATCAACCGGTGCTGGCCGCCAGAAGTCGTATCTCGAGTGCGAAGGAAATTGCTCGCGTATCTTGGCTTCCGAATCACGATCAGCGGGGCGCTCGTAGTTACTTGAAATCGGCCCTGAGCATCGGTGTTGGTACTCGTACTTCTACCGGCAACTTCTCGAATTCCAGTATGTCCGATCTCAGCGTCTTTAACGGGAGTCCCATCCTGCTCAACGACGACGCACTGAATGGTGCGAGTTTCGGGTAAAAGCAGGTCTTTGGAAGCTTGCCCGTTTAGGATTGTTGCGAGGAGGAAACCGAGTGCGGTGATCCGCATCCCGCCGATTATATACGGGTATTTTGGAGCGCGGCACTACTTCTGGACGGGACCTGATTTAGGAAGCCGCTTCCATTGGCGGATTCCATCGCCTAACAACCCATGTTCACTGACGGTGGGATTCTCAGAACCGAAGTAGATAGATCTTTTGTTGGTTGCGGGGGTAGGATTTGAACCTACGACCTTTGGGTTATGAGCCCAACGAGCTACCAGGCTGCTCCACCCCGCAACAGTATGGTAGCAACCCGCTTCCGGCCCGGTCAACCAGTTGGGCCACATTGTTCTCCATACGTCCGCGACCGCGTCTTCATGAAATCCGGTGAGAGAGGCAAAGCCCGTCCGGCACTAGATGAGCGTCGAAAGCCCCATCATGAAGAACGACAGGTTTCCCTCCCCTCGCACGGGTGAACGCGCGGCGCCTTCCGCACCCACCTACGGCCTCAAGCCCCCGCTGAGCGCCGAACTGAAACAACAAGCCCTGCACAACGCCGTGGCCGCCATCGGTAAGAGCTTCGGCATAGGTACCGTCGTTCGGCTGGGCGACCGCGAATCCATCATGGCCATGGACGTCATCCCCACCGGAGCGCTTTCGGTCGATCGCGCGCTGGGCATTGGCGGTTTTCCGCGCGGGCGGATCACGGAAATCTTCGGCCCCGAGTCGTCGGGCAAGACCACGCTGGCACTGCACGCCGCCGCGGAAGCGCAGCGGCAGGGCGGGAACGCGGCGTTCATCGACGTTGAGCACGCATTGGACGCGAAGTACGCGAAGAATCTCGGCGTCAACACCGACAACCTGCTGGTGTCCCAACCCGATTACGCCGAACAGGCCCTGGAAGTAGTCAGCAGCCTGATCAGTTCGCACGCCATCGACCTGCTGATTCTCGACTCAGTCGCCGCCCTGGTGCCCAAAGCCGAGTTGGACGGCGAAATGGGTGATCAGTTCGTCGGCGCGCACGCCCGGCTGATGTCGCAGGCCATGCGCAAACTCACGGGCATCGCCGCCAAGACGAACACCTGCCTCATCTTTATCAATCAGATCCGCGAGAAGATCGGGGTGATGTTTGGTAGCCCGGAGACCACCACTGGCGGCCGTGCACTGAAATTTTACTCGAGCATTCGTTGCGACATTCGCCGTTTAGCCGCCATCAAGGATGGTGAGGCCGTCATCGGCAACCGCACGCGCGTAAAGGTGGTAAAGAACAAGTGCGCCCCACCGTTCCGCGAATCCGAGTTCGACATTTTATATGGGGAAGGCATTTCGCTGGAGGGTGACCTCATCGATCTGGGTGCGGAAAACGGCGTTCTCGAGAAAGCGGGCTCGTGGTTCAGCTACGGCGGGCAGCGCATCGGGCAAGGCCGCGACAATGTTCGACAGTTCCTTCGGGAAAACACCGATATCCGCGCCCGTCTGAATGAGGAACTGCGCGAGAAGCTCGGCTTTACGGCCATGGATGAGGCCATTCGCACTCGCGGCGAAGAGTGGAAGGCCGCTTCCGGTCTGTAGGAGCCCTCTCAGTCCTTTCGGCCCGCCCGTCCGTTCTTCGAGGCCGCCGCAACGCTATACTAAAGGGTCTCCCCCAAACGAGTTCCCGGAGGTCCTCCCGTATGGATGAAAAGGAAAAATCGCGCGCCCTAGCCGCCGCGCTCGGCACAATCGAAAAGCAGTTCGGTAAGGGATCGATTCTGCGTCTGGGATCCCGTGAGGCGGTCATGCCCATCGAGGCGATCTCCACGGGATCGATTTCCGTCGACTATGCGCTCGGCATCGGCGGTTTCCCGCGCGGCCGCATCAGCGAGATCTATGGGCCGGAATCGTCTGGCAAAACCACCGTCGCGTTGCAGGCCGTGGCAGAGGCGCAGAAGCGGGGTGGCGTGGCCGCGTTCATCGACGTGGAACACGCGCTCGACCCGATTTATGCCGCCAAGCTCGGAGTCGACACCGACAATCTCCTCGTTTCGCAGCCCGACTACGCCGAACAGGCGCTGGAAATCACCGCCGCGCTCGTCAGTTCGAACTCGGTCGACATCATCATCGTCGACTCCGTCGCCGCCCTCGTGCCCAAGGCCGAACTCGACGGCGAGATGGGCGACAGCTTTATGGGTGTGCAGGCGCGGCTGATGTCGCAGGCCATGCGCAAACTTACAGGCATCGTTTCGAAGTCGAAGGGCTGCCTGATCTTCATCAATCAGATTCGCGAGAAGA
>JBDTVQ010000013.1:0-39425 GCA_040007195.1 Acidobacteriota bacterium
CGGCGGGGAGGCATTCTCCTCACGGTCCAAGGATGCAAAGAGCGAGCGGCCGGCTTCACCGATTTCGTCGTCGGCGATTGGGCCGGAATCGAAGGGGAGTTCGCGCGTGCGCTTGAGGATCTCCACGGCGAGGGCTTGTTGGTCCTCGGGGTTCAAGGCTTCAAATTTTGCCAGGAGCTCCGCAGCGTGGTTGCTCATGAGTACAGCGTAGCGGTTTTTGGCGTGAGATGGCGGCACCATTCCGGCACAGAGGAACGGCGAAAGGGCATCCAGAAGTGCGTGGCGAGCCGTCAAACCAAAATCAGGCGCCGGCCTTTGGGTTCCGGAATCGGATCGCCGAATTCCTTGGCTGTGTCGATCCAGAGGCGAATCGCGTCTTGCGCGCTGGCGAGGGCGGTTTCCTGTGTGGGGCCGTGTGCTGCGCATCCGGGAAGTTCGGGCACTTCGGCGATGAAGGCTTGGTCTTCGTCGCTCCAGAAGATGATGACTTCGTATTTGATCATGGTTTGGAACCTAGCCTGGCTTTGAGAATCACGGCCCGAACCTGTTTGGCTTGGTAGGGCTTCGCATGGGTGCCTGCCCGTTGCAAGTTGATTCTCTCCTCGACACCGCTCTTCCGGAACAGGTGATGGCTGCCGCGCACTCGCTTTTCGAAACCCAGACTTTCCAGTAATTGGCAGAGAGCATCGAAACGAATCGCGGCGTCCGCGGTACCGCTGAGAAGGCGCTTGAGCGTTTTCTCAGCTCACAGAACGACATTCTATACGTTGTCACGCTCTGGCAGGGGGCTCATCACGCCAACAAGTGGCGGGAAATTCGGGATGGGGCGGAATAATCGGGCTGGTGGGTGCGTCCTCGGTAAGTGATGACGTGGCTGGATCTCGAACTTGGTGTTCGGATGCTGGTGAAGTATCCGGGGTTGGCGCTGGCGGGGGGGGTGCGGGGATTGCCGCGGCGGTGGCGATTGCGGCGGGCGGGTGCAGCGTCATCTATGGGAACTTCCGGCCGGCGGCGCTGCCTTTGGAAGAGGGCGACCGGATTGTCTCGATCGAGTTGTGGGACCCGGCGGCGGGGAAGCCGGCGCGGCGGTGCTTACGGGTGGAGCCGACCGAAGCGCTGCGGGAGCAGTAGGCCGCAGGACGGGATTTGGCTATTTCGGGAAACCGGCATGGTTGCGGACGTTGCGGGCCTGCCAGAGGTGGCGGCGGTCGTGGCCGCACATGATCCACATGGCCATACCGAGCTCGTAACGAACCCAACTGGCGGCAGGGGACATGACCTTGATGGCTGCCAGGTCGACGCCGTTAGCGGAGACCATTAAATCCTTCATGCGCGAATGGGAGGCTTTGAATTCACCCAGAACCTGGTTTATGTCAGCCTGTTTCGCTTCGGCGTTCTTGGGCCAAAACTGGCGGGGGGCGCTGAAGCGCATCTTCACCGGCGGCTGAATTTTCCGGTAAAAGTAGCGGGAGAGGAAGCCGTAGGTGTACGGGCCTTCGCCCAACAGCCCTTGGGCGCGGGCCTTGGTGATGCCGACCGAGATGGTGGTCATCATGAGGCCGTTGGCGACGTTGAGGTGGTCGAGATTTTCGGCCAGGGACCATTTGCCGGGGGCAGGGGTCCAGTTGAACTGCTCGTTGTTGATTTTGTCGACGAGGCCTTCGGCTTCCTGGACGATGACATCGACCTGGTAGAGCAGCCGGTCGATTTCGGCGTTGATTGGCTCACTGGGAGCGCGGGCAGGCAGAGGCATAGATAGAGTTCCGTGGGGAACCTTCAGTTTACCAAGTTGGCGGCCCGCTCACCCGGTTAGAAGAAAAATTTGAGAGCCAACTGGACTTGCCGCTCGGGATTCACGACGGTGCCGATGATGCCGACAGCGGGCGAGCCGATTGAGGAATTGGGCAGTCCGAAGTTGGGGTGATTGAACAAGTTGAAGGCCTCGCCGCGGAAGTGGACGCGGTAGCGTTCGTGGAAAAGGAAGTCGCGGCTGATGCCGATGTCGACGTTTTGGAAGCCGGGGCCGCGGAGGATCTGGCGGCCGGAGTTGCCGAAGCAGGCGCAGGTGGGCGTGAGAAATGCCGTGTTGTCGAACCAGTGAGTGGGAACGCGCTCATCGGCAGGGAGTTGGCCGTCGCGGAGACGATCCGGGCGGGCGGTGGTGGCGGTGCTTGAGGGGTCGGTGCTGGAGGTGACGGTGAAGGGATTGCCGGTTTGGGCCGAAATGATTCCGGAAATTTGCCAGTCGCGCGCGAGGTAGTTCAGTGCGCCCGCCGATTTGCCGAAGGGCAACTGATAGAGACCACTGACGACGAAGCGGTGGCGGACGTCGAAGTTCGAAGATCCCTTTTGGGCTTTGAGGTTGCGGGAGTCCTGCGGACCGGGGTCGCTTTGATCGTTGGGGCTGGGGCCGCCGTCGATGGAGTGGCCATAAGTATAGGATGCAAGGACGGTCATGCCATTGGTAAATCGCCGCTCGAGTTTGCCGAGCAGGGCGTTGTAGGTGGAATTGATGAAGGGGTTGTAGCTATTGATGGTGGCGTAGCCCTGGATGGGACGGCGCGCGTTGACGTTGCCGGTGCCCGGGAACGGCTGGTTGTAGTTCGTGAGGCCATACAGCTTGTGAGCACCGGATCCGGTGTAGCTCACCTGGGCGAGGAAGTTGTGACCGAGGTCCTGCTGGATGTTGAGGTTCCATTGCTGGACGTACGGCGTCATGAAGTTGAACGGGAAGTTGATGACGTTGAGGCTGCCGCTGGCGAGGCTGAGAGCGTTGGCGGGGAAGCCATCCTTAAGAAGAAACGTCGGATTATTCTGGTCGCCGGCAAACGAGGCGGAGGAGACGAAGGGAGTGTTGTTGGTGAGGCGTCCGGCGACGCCGTAGTTTTCATCGCGGCCGTAGAAGAAGCCGTAGCCGGCGCGGATGACGGTCTTCTTGGTTAATTGATAGGCAAGGCCGGCGCGCGGGGCGAAGTTGTTCTTATCGGTGCGGGTGAGGGAGCGGCCGACGCCGCAGCGGTCCGCGTCGGAAACGAGGATGATCTGGTGGTAGCAGGGGCCGTCTTCGAGCACGAAGTTCGACATTTTGTCGAGGTTTTCAAAGAAGGGCTTGGGCAGTTCGTAGCGCATGCCGAAGTTGAGCGTGAGTTTTCCGTTCACCTTCCAGTCGTCTTGAAAATATCCGGTATAGATGTTCTGACGGAGCGTGTCGAGTTGCTGTTCGGAGATGGCGGTGGTGTTGATGTAGCCGAGGAGGAAGTCGCCGAGGCCGACACCGGAGTAGGTGGAATTGAAATTGAAGTTGGGGCGGGCGGAGTTGGTGGCGTAGGCGAACATGGTGACGCGCGAAAAATCGATTCCGAATTTGATGGTGTGGCGGCTCTTGACCCAGGAGAAGTTGTCGAGCAGTTGCCAGACTTTTCCGGTTTTCTCCAAGGGGAAGTTGCCGCTGCCGGTGGCGGCGATGGGGGCGACGCCGGGACCCGCGGTGCCGAGCGAGCTTAAGCCGTTGATGGTGAATTGCGGGAGACCTTTGATGCGGGGAGCATTGACCGTACCCTTGATGCCGTATTTTTCGAACAGTCGGTCGACGAGCAGGTCCTGATCTTCGGCGGTATAGACAAAGCCCACGCGAAACTCATTCACCTTGTTAGCCGATACGGTGTGCGTCTCGCTCACCATGATTTGGCGGGCACTGAGATTGGTGACGCCGGGCTGATTGGCGGGCTCGGGGAGGGTGGTCGGAAGGCGGTTGGCGTTCCAACCTTCGGAGATGCGGCCGAAGATGGAATCGCGTTGACCGAGGTGATGGTCGATGCGGAGGTTGTAGCCATCGGCGCGGAGGCGCTCTTTGGGATTGTAGGAGAAGTTGCGAACGGCCGGGGTGGCGCCGGGCTGGTTTTCGAGCGGATAGAGAGGCAGAAGGCCGGCCGACACGGAATCCCACCGGCTGACGGGAATGGTGTTGTTGGGAAACGGAGTCTTGCCATTGGCGGGATCGTTGACGCGGCCGGGGAAGATTCCCTGTCTCATGGAGGCGGTGGGCACGGATCCGATCTGCGGTGCGGCGTTTAGTTCGCGAGTCGATTGCCAGCTCCCGAAGAAGAACGTTTTGTCTTTAATGATGCGTCCGCCGAGCGTGGCGCCGAACTGATTCTGCATGAACTGAGGTTTGGCGCCGTTGCTTTGGAAGTAAGGCGATGAGTCCAACTGGGAGTTGCGCAGGAACTCAAAGACGTTGCCGTGCAATTGGTTGGTTCCAGACTTCATGGTGACGTTGACGACGCCGCCGGCCGCCTGTCCAAACTCGGCTGAGAAGGTAGCGGTTTGGACCTTGAACTCCTGAATGCCATCGATAACCGGTTGGATGATTTGCGCCGAGCTCTTGTCGAAGCCGAGGATGCGATTGCGATTGTCGATGCCATCCAGAAGGTAGGAATTCTGAACGCCCCGGGCGCCGTTGGAGATGAAGTTGTCGCGCTCAGCGGTGCGGGTGGAAGGCAGGGTGCCGGCAGTGAGGGTTGCGAGTTGGATGAAGTTGCGCCCATTCAGAGGCAGGTTGGAGATGTTGCGTTCCCCGACCACCTGGCCCAGCGAAGAGGTTTCGGATTCGAGCAGCGGGGTGGTGGCGGTAACGGTCACCTCGGTGGCTGCCGTGCCGACGGCGAGTTGAAAGTTCAGCTCGAGGCGGTCCTGGACGCGAACTTCGATGCCGGTGTGCTTTTCGGGGCGAAAGCCGTCCTTGGCGATGGTGATGAAGTACGGCCCGGGCCGGAGGGTGGGAGCGGCATAGAAGCCCGAACCATTTGTAATGGCGTTCACGCCGACATTTGTGTTTTGTTGGGTGATCCGCAATTGCACGCCTGGGATGACCGCGCCGGTAGTGTCGGTGACGATTCCGGAGATGCTGCCGGTGTCGACCTGCGCCAAGGCGAGTTGGGAGAGAACGATGACGATAGGGAGAGAACGAAAGCGAGACATTGGCGCGTAGTATATCGAAATCTGGGGGGCGGCGGCACAGGGGGCGATGCGGGTAGGAAATCTCCGTGGCGCAGGGCCATTTCCCGGTTTCTTCTCTCTGTAGCCCGGAAGTGCGATTGCCGATTCTAAGTTGGGCGGGAACCTGACCTGCGGGTGGGGATGCCAGCCTTAGGACGACAGGGTGTCGATGCCGACCTTACCAATGCAATCAACCAACTCGGCGTGGAATTACCTTAGATTTACCCTAGAGACTACCTACAACGATGGACTATCGATACATCGCTGATACTATGTGGACGTAGACGGAGAGAGGTGGAATCCACCTCCCCATAGGTACTCATTCCGGCTAGGAGTGGGAGAAGGGAAAAGGCCATGCGTTGTTTGCACTGTGGAAAGCGAATCGGCCTTCTCCGTGGCCTGCAGGATCGCCAGTTTTGTAGCGAAGACCACCGGCTGCGTGCGAAGCGAATGTATTCCGCACGCATGGCGCGCGGCAGCTCCGTCGACTACGAAGATGGTTGGGTCGTTACGGCCAACGAGATCCAAGCCAATGAGAATAAGAGCAAGGCGAGTTTCGGAGTTGGTTCGGGAGTCTTGCTGGTAGTCATTACACTGGCGCTCACTCTATTGTTGCCGCATGCCGATCAGGGGGTAATTAAGTCGCCCATCAGCTATTTACCGCCGACGGCGGGCCTGGGCGACCGGTTGACGCGTGCCCTGCCCTTTAAGGGTTCGATCAAGCTGCGGGAGGAGTTCAGCTCCGACCTGCGCGACTGGCAGAGTGCGAATCCTTCACTCGACGCCGATGGCGGGCGGGGGGACGATTGGGTAGTGAAGGCCGGTGCGATTTATCCCAGCGCATTGAAACTCTGGAAACCGACGCTGACGCTCAGCGATTACCAGATGAAGTTCCAGACGCGCATTGAGAGCAAGGCAGTTGGTTGGGCGTTCCGGGCGCAGGACGATCAGAACTTCTACGGGACCAAATTGATTGTTTCCCGCAGCAAGGACAGCCTGCGGGCGGAGATCGCGCGATGGGCCACGGTGGGCGGGCACACGCTGGCCAAAGTTCAGTTGCCGATTCCGATCAACATCCAACCGAGCAGAGCGTACGACGTACAGGTTACCGTGCATGGCGACAAGTTCACGACCTTTGTGAACGGCCAACTGGTGGACGCCTGGAACGACCGCAGGCTGAAGCGCGGCGGTGTGGGCTTCTTTGAAGAGAGCGGCGAGCGCGCGTCTTTGGATTGGGTGTCGATTACCGAGCGGGACAGTTTGCTGGGCGGGTTCCTCAACTTTGGGTTGATCGTGCCGCCGCAGATCCTGTACTAAGAGACACGCCGCGCTTGATTACTGCGGTGCGTCATAAGTAGCAAAATCTAGTGCGTTGGCGTCGTCGCTGCTTCCGCCGGGAAAGCCGAGATTCAGCAGACGACGCAACAGCGGCCTGCCAGTACTACGCTTTGGTCCACACGAATAATGGCCGCCGAGGTGGGCATCAGCGAAGCCAGCACGCGCCGCATCTGGAAGACGCATGGCTTAGAACCCCATCTGGTGGAGAGCTTTAAGATCGGCGACGGTCCGGAATTCGCCTTGAAGTTGGAAGGTACAGCCCCGGTTGCGTCCGGTCTCGCGCTTGTCAACTGATCCGGACCGAGGCGGTGGCGAGCGCGTTACTGCACCTGCTCTAAAATCGCAAAATCACCCGGATTCCAGGCCTGTGCGATGACGTACAGTTTCTTTCCTACGCGCCGCATCACGGCGTTGTGAATGTGCTGGAAGTTCGCCAGCCCCAAATCTTCCTTCGCCATGATTGTCGAAACCACCTGGTCCTTTTCGAGAATGTAAATCGGCGCACCCTTTGACCGGTCCGGCCCATGTAAGGCGCCAATCACCATGTAGTTTTCGTCGTAGTAGGTGTCGCAGGGGAACGAGCCCTTCGGCAAGGTCACTGTCTCCAGGTACTTTCCATCCGGAGCGAACCGGTCCACCTCGGAGTTTGGCCGGTCGGCCACGTCGAGCCGCTTCTTCCCCGGCGGCACGGTGATGCCATGTCCCGTTCCAAATTGCCCCACACCGTCACCCCTGCCGCCAAAAGCAAGCTTGTTCCACTTCGTCTCAAAGGCGCTGCCCGGCTTGACCTGCGCGGTCAACACATAGTCCAATTTCGAATAGCCCGTTGTAATGTAGAAAAGCCCGTTGAAGATCTCCACGTCAGTGGGAATGAACGGCCCGCCGTTCTTGAAGTAATCATTCGCCACCGCGGCGCCAAGGTCTGTCTCTGCCGTAGGCGGGTTCAGCGTGTTCACCAGTTTTCCGTCTAAAGTCGTGGTAAACACCTTGTTCGCCTGATTCGCGGGAAACGTCAGGTACGTGTCGCCCTTTGCCGACCACAACAGGGCGTTGTGCATGTTCGTACCCTTCATCTCCTCCGCCGTCGGGACCATCTTTACCTGCTTCAAGTCGGCGCTGATCTGAAGAATCCCCGCGCCCGGCAGCGCGAAGTACGTCTCCCCATGCCCTTTCCGCCGGTCCACGGCAAATCCGCCGTGTGCCGCCTTCAATACCTTCTGTGCCTCGGCCGGCAGGTGTTCCGACGTGTACATCACGCGAAAGCGATACTTCCCATGGCCGCTGATCTTTTCAGGAGACGTCTGCGTAGCCGGACTATTCGCCGTGATCCAAGCCATCCCCAACAAGGCGGCAAAGAGCGGGGTAAGGAACATTCGTTTCATAGCTCTCGCTATTCTACTCATCTTTCCCTGTGGGCGTCCGGTAGCAATTCCCATGACACTCCACTGCTGCCTCTTGAGCAATCACGCATGCCCGTAACGACCCCGGTTCGCCATCTGCCGCGCGTTCGATCGACGCCCGGCCGACTTGCTTTGCGCGCCCCGAAAAGTTGGTCCAGCAAGAAAGTGAGTCTCCAGGCACAATTAAGAGATTTTGCCTGGAGAAGAAGCGATATACAGTCGAGCGGGCATTGTCCGGTTAATGGGGTTCGGCGAGAGTCGACTCATAGGATCGTTGAATCAGCGCCACCGCTTCCGGCCTGAGATTATCAGGCATGCCGTCTGGTTGTATCGTCGGTTCACGCTGAGCTTCCGCGATAGGGAGGACCTCCTGGCAGAGCGCGGTATCAGCGTATCCCAACGAGGCGATGCGATCCTGGCGCCAGAGGTTCGGACCCGAATCCGCTCACAGCCTGCAGCGACGAAAAGGTCAACTCGGCGACATCTGGCGCGTCGATGAGATATTCATCGCGATCTGCGGACGCGCGAATGTAGAAGTACTACGAATAGCGACGGGGCAGGCTGATGCGGCCCGCGCCTTGGCCTGTAAGGTCGCAAGCCGATAAATCTCCACATCCTGCGCCAACGTCTTACCGTGCAGGGTTGTCGCTGTGACGCGCCCGCGAAGCGGTTCATCAGGCAATCCGTCTGCGAGTGCGCCCTTGCCTCGGAAGTAGAGGCTACCTTGAACAAGTTCATTCGGTGGCAGCTTCACAAGTGGCGATGACCACCAGGGAACGCCACCCATAAGGTTGCGAGGCGCGGGCGTTGGCTCCAATTCTAGGTTGAGGCTTGGGAATGCAACTTGCCAACTCACAATTTGATCCGCTTGAGCTGTTCGGTTGGCAATCCCAACAACCAGCATGATGGCGCGATAGTCAGTGGAGTACGCACCACTGGACACGGACAAGTCAATTCCCGCGGCGGCAGCTTCAATCTGCGGTGCTGGCTTCGCTTCCTTCAGAAGTTGTTCGCCCACCTCAGCCGACACGCCAAACGCATCAAGTTTCCTGATCCGGTCAAGCAATGAACGCAGGCCCTCAAGAAGCGACCCGAGCTGCCAAAATATTCGCGGACTCGTGCCGCAAATCGCAAATGAGGATCCCTTGCGAGGAGAAGAACGAATCGCCGACGAACTCGCCTTGAAACTCGGTGTTCCTGTCTCTTCGCGCCCGGTTCACAAATGCTTCAAGTGGACAAGCGCGACCGTCCTCGCGCCTAAGTCAACTGGGCGAAAGCGTTTCGTACCGCCGCCAATGTATCGGTCACATCACGCTCATCGTGGACCGCCGAGACGTAAACACGGCCCTCGGGCAGCAGGAGCACTCCTTCATCGAGCATGGCAGGCAGATACCGGTCGAGCCGGTCCTGGCGGCGCTGCAGCATCTGGCGGTAGTTGCGGAGTTCTAACTGGTCGGTGAAGTGCACCCAGAAACATGAGCCCACGCCGGAAACGATCACGGGTAGACCGGCTTCGGCGGCTGCCTCGCGAATTCCCGTCATAAGGTGCTCGCCAGTGGTGCGGGCGCGTTCGAGTGCGGCGCTATTGTCGCGGGAGAGCTCGTCCAGGGCTGCATTGGCGACAGCCAGCGAAAGCGGGTTTCCGTTGAACGTTCCTCCAAAGGCCACGCCATTGCCGACACGCTCCATGAACTCCGCCTTTCCGGCTGTGACACTGAGCGTCGCGCCGCCGGCGATGGCTTTGCCGAAGGTGGCGATGTCAGGCGTGACGCCGAAGAGCGACTGAGCGCCCCCCAAGTGCACGCGGAATCCCGTAATCACTTCGTCGAAGATTAGCAGCGCGCCGTGCCTGCGGGTAATCTCGCGCAGTCCTTCGAGAAATCCAGGCGCCGGTAGAATGCCGCCGCTATTGCAGAGAATCGGCTCCGTGATGATTGCCGCGATCTCGCCGGGATGCCGTTCAAATAGCCTCTCGACGGCTTCAAGGTTGTTCCACGGCGCAACGAGTAAGTGTCCGGACTCTTCGTTGAACTGCCCCTGGGAGCCGGCGGCAGGAGTGGGCTCGCCCTCCGGCCCGCCCTGACCGGGCGCCGCGCGATAGCTCCAAAGAATCGGATCGAACCAGCCGTGATAGTGACCCTCAAAGCGCAGCAAGAGGCGGCGGCCCGTAACGGCGCGCGCCAGGCGAATGGCGATGTGTACCGCTTCGCTGCCGCTCGAAGTGAACAGAATCCGCTCGGCGCAGGGCACGAACGATTGGATCTTTTCGGCGACGATAAACTCCAACTCGTGTTGTGCTCCGTAGTTCATCGGGCGGCTGGACTGGCGGCATAACGCATCCAACAACGCCGGATGCTTATGTCCTAAAATCAGTGGACCCCCGGCCAGCGCGTAGTCGATGAACTCGTTGCCATCGACGTCTCGCGCCCGTGAACCGAGTGCATCTTCGAAATACAGCGGCACCGGCAGTTTGGCGCGGAAGGGGCTGCTTACGCCGCCCACAAGGGATTTGCGTGCACGCGCGAGGAACTCACGCGAGCGCCGGTATTTGTCTTCTCTGTCGATCATGCAAACGCCTAGCTTCGGTCGTTCGATAGGTCCGCGTCAAGCCTTCCGCGTCAATCCCTCGTTTTGCCGGTACACTAACGCCATGCGCGCTGCCTTCTGTTTATGTCTACTGTTTACTACGGCCGCCTCCGCGGCGCCTCGCATCGCTGTCGCTGGGATCAGTCACGAATCGAATAGCTTCAATGTCACCGCTTCAACTCTTGCGGATTTTGAAGGCTCCGACGCCCATCCCGCTGACCGGAACGAATGGAGAGAGAAGGTGGGGAAGAGCAGCACCAACATTTCGGGCATGATCGCCGGCGCGGCCGAATACGGCCTCGATCTTTATCCGCTGCACTTCTACCAGGCTGTCCCGCGAGGCCCAATCGACGAGCGTGGATTTAACACGATGGTCGACAACATCATTGCGGGCCTGAAAAAAGCTCCCGGGTATGACGGTGTCCTCTTGTCCCTTCACGGCGCTATGGTCGTGCAGGGAATCCCCAGCGCCGACGCCGAAATCGTCCGCCGCGTGCGAAAGGCGATGGGAGCGAAATTTCCGATCGGCGTAACGCACGATTTCCATGCGAATGTCGACCCGGCGATGATCCAACTGGCAGACGTTCTGATCACCGGCAAGGAATGCCCGCACCTGGACACGAAGGAGCGCGGCTTTCAGGCCGCTTCGATTTTGGCCCGCATGATCAGGGGCGAGGTGAAGCCGGTACAGGCGATCGTGAAGCCTCCGCTCATGCTGAACCTCGTATATCACGATACGTACCGGCAGCCGCTGAAGCCGATTGTCGATGCCAGCAAGGAGGCGGAGAAGATACCCGGCGTGCTGGCGGTAAGCATCCCCGGCGGCTACCAATGGGGCGACGTCCCAGCAATGGGTCCGAGCGTAGTGGTGATTACCGACAACGATCCGGCGCTTGCCAAACGGGAGGCCGAGCGTCTGGCTGGGTTGCTGTGGGGAATCCGCGACCAACTGAAATTCGACCTTCCCGACGCCGCTGTGGCAGTGAAGCAAGCCATGTCTGGGAAGGACTTTCCCGTCACACTTCTCGATACGGGAGACAACCTGGGCGGTGGAAGCGCCGGCGACAGCACGTTCCTCCTGGCCGAGTTGTTGAAGCAGAAGGCTGAAGGCTGGGTGATGGCGATTTGGGACCCCGAAGCAGTGAAAAAGGCGGCGAGCGTCGGCGTAGGAAATGCGTTCGAGTTTCCTGTCGGCGGCAAGACGGACAACATGCATGGGGAGCCGGTGCTCATTCGCGGCCGGGTCAGGACACTGCACGACGGCAAGTTCATTGAACCTGAGGTCCGCCACGGCGGCATGCGCTACTGGGATGCCGGCCTGAGCGCCTTGATCGAAGTGGAAGGTTCCACGCCGGAGACTCAGAATCTGCTCGTGCTCAATACAAACCGCACTGTACCTCTAAGCATTCATCAACTGGTGAGTGTGGGCGTCTATCCGGAACGGCAGAAGATCCTAGTCGCCAAAGGCACTGTTGCGCCGCTGGCCGCGTACGAACCGTTTTCCAAACGCATGATCAAGGTGGATTCCGGCGGCGCCTCTGCCATCAACCCGGCGCGCTTCCACTACAAACTCGCGCCCAAACTCTACGGCTTCGACGGTGGGCGCTAGTGAACGGCCACTTCGTATTAGTGCTTTTGATGACGGCGCTAAGCGCGATCAGCTATTTCGACCGCACGGCGCTGGCAATCGCCGCACCCGCGCTTATCCGGGAATATGGCATCTCCGAAGTCGAGATGGGACGAGCTTTTTCCGCGTTCCTGATTAGCTATACGGCACTGATGATGCCCGGCGGTTGGCTGGCGGACCGGTTTGGCGCAAGGATCGTGCTGACGTTCACTGCCCTGTGCGTAGCGTTGTTCACCGGAGTGACCTCGGCAGCGGGAATGGCGGGTGCCGCGGGAATGTCGATGGTGCTGATCGCGATCCGATTTGCCATGGGCGCAGCAAACGCTCCGCTTTATCCGGCTTTGGGAAACATGACGGCGATGGTAATGCCGCCGGAGCGGATCGCGCGTGTGCAGGCAATCGTATTGGGAGGAGCGGCGATTGGCAGCGCGGCGTCCCCGTTTCTGCTGTCGCGCCTGACCACGGCCTACGGTTGGCGTGCGAGTTTTTGGGCAGCGGCAGGGGCGACGGCAGCCTTAGCTCTTATCTGGCACCTGTCGACTTCTCGTTACAACCGCGTCCGCGCCTCCGCGATCGTCAAGCAGAAGGAGCAGGGCTCGTGGATCGGGCTGTTCAAGAATCGCAATCTGATGCTCCTGAGCCTTGGCTACGCCTGTCTGAACTATTTCGAATACCTGTTCTTTTATTGGATCTTTTATTACTTCGGCCAGGTTCTGAAGTTGAGTGAGACTGTTGCAGCGAACGCATCGGCGATTCTGATGTTGAGTATGGCCGTGGGCTCTCCCGCTGGTGGTTGGGCCGCCGACCGCCTTTCCATGGGCCGCGGGACCATCGCGGGCCGGAGAATGGTGGCGGCCACGGGTATGGGACTGAGCGCCTTGTTCCTCTTCCTGGGCACCAGTGGCTACGGGACTAATCTGACGATCGCGTTTCTTTCTCTCGCATTCGGATTGGCGACTACCGCGGAAGGTCCATTCTGGGCAATGGCGATGGAGTCGGCGAGCGATCAGCCCGGTACTGCCGGAGGATTCATGAACACCATCGGCAACGTGGGCGGCATGATCGCGCCAGCGTTGACGCCGGTAATCGCGCGCGACTACGGCTGGCACGCGTCAATGATGGTGGGAGCCAGCGTGATATTCACGGGCGTACTTGTATGGTTTTTTCTGACGCCTTCGCACGGCGCACAGCAGGAATTGCGTACAGCCGTTGTCTCATGATCCGCACCTCAGCTGAACCACAGCTTGCCGCGCACGCGCACGGTTTCGCCTGTTGGGCAATCCGGCAGGACGGGATCGGAGTGCTTGCAGGGACATTGCGTGTTGCCCCAGGTGCGGCCACAGTGTTCCCATTGCGTCATAATCGATCGCTGGCCACGGGAGTCCCGCGCCCTCACCAATTCCTTGCCGTACGTCTTGTTGTCGTTCGTCAATTCGTTGAAGCCTGCTGCTTCTTTGAGCAGAATGCAAATTTGAGTGCGCAGCTTCGTAAGAGGCTCTGGAGTTCCATTGCGAAGCCACAACTCCATCTCAATTCGCTCCTCAACCGCCTGAACAGAGGCTCCAAAGCTCACACCATTGGGTAGCTTCCATTCCGACCGAAGGCCCCCTTCGGTGACAATCCAATCGGTGTTCTCGATCACCACATTGCGATCATTCCAAATCGTCGGCACGTGGGTGTGCGCCAGGAAGAGCAAACCGAGGTTGGAGAAGATCGCTTCCGGTAGATCGA
Source organism: Acidobacteriota bacterium (assembly GCA_040007195.1). Lineage (GTDB taxonomy): Bacteria > Acidobacteriota > Terriglobia > Bryobacterales > Bryobacteraceae > JAFLBB01. The sequence goes on from JBDTVQ010000013.1 coordinate 13,681, forward strand.
CGACTGCATAGCTGGCTGGGTCCCACGGAAGAAAGACAGACACTTTGGTTCCCCGCATCGGGTCGATGGCGCCTTCGCGGAATTTCACCCGCAACGGACGCCCCCCCGGATAGGCACGCGCTTGCGGTGTCTTCACCGGCAGTGGAAGGGATGCGATCTCTTCTGCAATGCGCTCCTTCGGCAATCCGGCTACTGCGGCGGCCTCGTCCACGGAATAACGGTGATCGTGGATCATGTTGGGCAGCCAGTACTTCAAATCCGCTTGCGTCGCTTCCATCTCGGCAGACAACCGCAGCTTGCCTTTTGGCGGCGGAACACGCTCATTGAGAAGTGGGTCCGCTGGATCGTCGCTCGCAAGGTACGGCTCGAGGTCGCGCAATGCGATCACCCGGAAGTTCTGTTGCTTCAGATGCCGCATGTATCGCTCGAACTTTTCCGGCGGCGTATGCACCCAGGGATGGGCGATGTCGGGGACACCGTGAAATTGCAAAACGACAATCTGACCATCGCGAGCGTGGGAGATGACCTTCTCGAAATGCTCAAACGTCCAGTCGGGATAGGCGTCGCCAGTCGTCGGAATCAGCAACCGATGATGCTTGCGCGGATCGTACGTCGGGCCAACGAGGATCTTTCCGTAAGGCACTTCCGGTACCCCGCCCCGGCGGGCAAAGCGATAGCCCTCCTGACGAAGGACCGACACAGCCTCTGGCCCGAACCCATTGCCGCTGTAGGCGAAGCTGACAGGCCGTGGAACTTGCACAAGCTTTAACGCATTCTCCACTAGCGCCAACTCGCCACACATCCGCGCGGCATTGCGAGGGCTGGAGAAATCAGGATGCGTCCAGCTATGGTTGCCGATCTCGAATCCCATGCGGTGCAGCTCGCCAACGTCTTGCCAGCTCATGAAATTCTACGTGTCGGTCATGAAGCCGTGGCTGATAAAGAACGTCGCACCGTGGCCGAGTTCTTTGAGGAGTGGCGCCGCGAATGTCCGATGGGATTTCACCGAATCGTCCATCGTCAACACGACCGTCTTGTTGGGAACTTTCTCCGCCCCGAACATGGACGCCGGAAGGGCGCTCCCGATAACTGTTCGGCGCGTCAACAACATCTGGGAACTCCGGAAGGACGCGGCACTTTGTTAGCATACTCCGTACCCATGAATTCAGCCGCACTTCGCCACGTGAATTGGATTCTGGCGCTGCTGGTTCTCTCCCTCTGCATCAATTACATCGACAGGGGCGTGCTCTCCGTTTCCGCTCCCCTGATCTCAAAAGAGCTGGCCCTCTCGCCTACTCAAATGGGGTTGGTCTTTTCCACATTTTTTTGGAGCTACGCCGCGTTTCAAATCGTATCGGGATGGCTTGTGGACCGCTTCGCCGTGAAGTGGGTGTATGCCGGCGGTTTCTTGATCTGGTCCTTGTCCACGGCGGCGGTTGGACTGATCCATAGCTTTCCTGCCTTGTTGGTGGCGCGCTTCGTGCTGGGCGTGGGGGAGAGTGTCGCCTACCCTGCATGTTCGCGGATTCTCGTCGAGAACTTCCCCGAATCGCGCCGTGGATTCGCGAACGCCCTTGTTGATGCCGGCACGAAGGTCGGTCCAGGGTTGAGCACCTTGGTGGGAGGCCTGCTGATTACCATATACGGATGGAGGGCGGTCTTCCTGCTCCTCGGGTTGGGGAGCTTAGCCTGGCTCCTGCCTTGGGCCTCGTGGATGACCGCGCCAAGGGAAATGTTGGTTGAAAATAATCGGAAGGGACCTGGCATGCGTGAAATCCTGCGAAGGCGTCAAACCTGGGGGACTTGTCTGGGCATGTTTTCACTCGGGTATGTTTGGTATTTCCTGTTGTCCTGGCTGCCGAGCTATCTGGTGAATGAACGCGGCTTCTCGCTCTCGGCGATGGCCGTGTTGGGTTCGATTCCGTTCTGGGCCATGGCGGCATCGTCGCTTTGTAGCGGCTTCCTCTCCGACTATCTGATCACCCGCGGCGGCAATCCAAGCAAGGTTCGGAGATCATTTGCCGGCTGCGGGTTGTTGCTCTGTGGAGCGGCAATCGCGCCCGTGGCGTTCGTCGCCGATGCACGACTATCGGTTGCTCTCCTCACGGCGGCGTGTGTGGCGCTGGGCATGTTTTCGTCCAACGTCTGGGCGATCACGCAAACTCTCGCCGGACCACTGGCGGCCGGAAAATGGACCGGTATTCAGAATGCCATCGGTAACCTGGGAGGAGTGGTGTCGCCCTTGTTGACTGGCTGGATCGTCTCGCTGACGGGTTCGTTCTTACTGGCGTTCCTTGCGGCAACGGCTGTTTTGCTGTCGGGGACGATTGCCTACCTGTCGCTGATCGGGGAGATACGGCCCTTGGTTTGGCTACGGGAAACACCGGCGCAAGAGGCGGTTGCATGATGCCGCCAGTGCCTCCCGTTCTCGAAACTTTGGCGGAATTGATTCGCATCAATAGCATCAACCCGGAATACGATCAGGGCCGGCCCGAGGGCGAAATTGGACTGTACATTGAGCAGTTCTTTCGTGACCGTGGCATCGGGACGTGGAGGCAGGATGTGTTGCCTGGCCGTCCGAACGTAGTGGCCAAGCTAGCGGGAAGGAACCCCCATCGCCGCGTGATTCTCGAGGCCCACGTCGACACCGCATCCATTACGGGAATGACGATTCCTCCGTTCGAGCCCGAAGTGCGCGATGGACTCATGTTTGGACGCGGCTCCTGCGACAACAAAGGCGGACTCGCGGCAATGATGCATGCATTCGCGGCAATCCACGAAAGTGGTGAGGCCCCGCCCTGCGAAGTCTGGCTCGTGGCCGCCGCAGACGAAGAGTACTCCTTTCGAGGAGTGACGAAACTTTGTGAGCTGTTGGATTCGGCGTCTGCCGCAATCGTTGCCGAGCCGACTGAGCTGCGCGCTGTCGTAGCGAGCAAAGGCATCATCCGATTCAAAATTCGCACGCACGGCAAGGCGGCCCATAGTTCAAAACCACACCTCGGCGTGAACGCGATTTCCCAGATGGTTCCCATCCTGGCCGAGCTGGACAGAAACGCCTCCGATCTCGGCTCCCTGGTGCACCCGTTGCTGGGTGTGGCAACGCAAAACGTCGGAGTCATTCGCGGCGGAGTGCAAGTGAACTTCGTTCCCGACGAATGCGAGATCGAAATCGACCGCCGGTTGCTTCCGGGCGAATCGTCGAAGGGAGCTCTTGCTGCCTATGAAGCGCTTCTCAGCCGCGTGCGGGCGAATGTCGCTGGACTGGATGCATCGATCGATCCGCCAATGCTGGTGGATGAACCACTGGAAACGCCGCCCAATTCCGCGGTTGCCCAGACGGCAGGCCGTGTGTTGAGGCTCATGGGCCTACCTGACGAACTGGGTGGCGTCCCCTATGGAAGCGACGCGAGCAAACTGTCCAGGAAGGGCGTACCCAGCATTATCTTCGGCCCAGGAAGTATCGATCGCGCACATGCCGCCGTCGAGTATGTCGAGTGCGATCAAGTGATCCAGGCTGAGGAATTCTACCGGCGTTTCCTACTAGGGTTCGAGTGAACGAAATTACGTTGGTTGCCAATACAAAGTCACGTTTTCCGGAGACGGCAAAGGTCGCGTATATGGATACGGCGGCCGAGGGATTGCCACCAGTGGAAACGGCGCAAGCGGTCGAAGAGTACCTGCGCACGAAGTCGACAGGATCTCCGGGCCGGCCGGCGATCTATGAACGGCAGAACCAGACGGAACGCGCAGCGGCTCAATTGCTGGGCACTGTGTCCGAGCATGTGGCGCTCCTTGGCAGTGCTTCGGAAGGGCTGAATCTACTGGCGGATTCGCTGGATTGGCGGGAAGGCGACGAAGTCGTTATCAACGATCTTGAATTTCCATCGAATGTGGTGGCTTGGTTGCGCTTGCGCCGGTATGGCGTGAAGGTAAGGCTTGTTTCCACGGCAAATGGCGAGGTGCGGTTGAAAGATTTCGTGGCTCAGATGGGCCCGCGCACGCGGCTTGTGTCCGTAAGTGCGGTCAGCTACAAGACAGGGACTCGTATTCCTTTCCTCGCCGAGTTGGCCGAGGTTTCACACCGGCACGGCGCCATCTTTTGCGTCGATGCCACCCAGGCGCTAGGCCGTGTGCCGGTGCCGTTGGACGGCGTCGATTTCCTGGTATCCAGCAGCTATAAATGGCTGCTGGGAACCCATGGCTTAGGGCTCACCTACATCGCACCGGCCCTGCGCGAGCGCCTTGTGCCAGGAGTGGCAGGATGGTTTTCGCTTGATACGATCTTCCACGAAAACCGGTTCGAGAGCTTCGGTTGGAAACCGGGAGCAGCCGCGCTCCAATCCGGCATGCCTAACTTCCCGGCGATCTTCGCGCTCAAGGCCGGTCTGGACTGTCTGCTCGAAACTGGCGTCGAGAGAATCCATGCGGAACTTGCGCCGATCGTCGCGGGGCTACGCTCCGGGCTGGCCCAGATGGGGCTCCAACTTCTGACGCCGGCTGGCGCCGAGTTCGCCTCCGGCATCGTAGCGTTCTCTCACGACCGGCCGGAAGCGCTGGGTGAAGCACTGCGCCAGAAGGGCGTGATCGTCTGGGCCGGAGACGGACGCGTGCGCGCGGCTGTTCACCTCTACAACGACGAACGGGATGTTGCGCGAATATTGGATTCCCTCCGCGGTCTCGTGTAGGGGTCCGTCCCGCTGACCGTCGTGCTCAATCAGACGTCGAGAATCTTCGTGGCAACGTTTCCGTGGACGTCGGTGAGCCGAAACGCGCGGCCGCCGTATTGGTAGGTCAATCGCTTGTGGTCCAATCCCACCAAATGCAGCATGGTCGCATGGAGATCGTGTATGTGCATGCGATCTTCCACGGCGTAATAGCCGTACTCGTCTGTGGCTCCGTAGACGAATCCCTTCTTGACTCCAGCCCCCGCCATCCACATGGTGTAGCCATAGGGATTGTGATCCCGGCCATCGCCCGCCTGCGCAATCGGCGTGCGGCCAAACTCGCCGCCCCAGACGACCAGGGTGTCTTCGAGTAGTCCGTGTGCCTTCAGGTCGGTGAGCAGGGCCGCGATGGGCTTGTCCACCTGATAAGCCGTGCGTGTGTGCAAGCGGATGAGTTCGCTGTGCGCGTCCCAGCCAACCTCGTTGCCGGCACGGTATTCGTGATTGATCTGAATGAACCGAACGTTGCGCTGGGCCAACCGCCGAGCCATCAGGCATTGCCAGCCGAAATCGCGCGTCTCGGCTTCGTCGAGCCCGTACATGGCTTTCGTCGCTTCTGACTCGCCCTTAAGGTCGAACGCTTCGGGCGCTTCGCTCTGCATGCGAAAGGCGAGTTCGAACGCTCCGATGCGCGCTTCCAATTCTTCGTCCTGCTGATAACGGAGCGCGCTGGCCCGGTTCATCTTCTGAATCATGTCCAGTTCGTAGCGCTGCTGCTCCGGCGTGAGGTCCTTATTCTTGAGGTGTTCGATGGGCTCGACCAAGTCTTCGACATTCAACCCGCCGTGCCCGACGGCCGTACCTTGATAAGCGGCGGGAAGAAAACCCGAGCTCCAGTTTTTGGCGCCGCCGTGCGACAGCCCGGGCTTCAGAGTGATGAACGCGGGCAGGTTCTGATTCTCCGTGCCGAGACCATAAATGGTCCACGATCCCGCGCTCGGCCGCGTGAAGGTGTTCGATCCAGTGTGAAGTTGCAGGATCGCTCCGCCATGCGCCACAGAATCGCCAACCATGGAGCGGAGGATGCACATCTCGTCCACATGCCGGGCAACGTTTGGAAACAGTTCGCTCACTGGAATGCCGCTTTGCCCATGCTGGCGGAACTGCCACGGCGACTTCAGTAAATTGCCCGTGCTGCCTTCGGCGAACGTCAGCGGGCGTTTGAAAGGGAGAGGATTGCCGTGGTCGCGATCCAGAAGCGGCTTCGGATCGAACGTATCCAGGTGCGACGGTCCGCCGTGCATGAACAGAAAGATCACGCGCTTGGCTTTTGCCGGGAAGTGGGGAGCTTTGGGCGCGAGAGGATTGTCCTTCGCGGCAGCGCCGGCTGTCTGCTGAAGCAGCGACGACAAGCCAAGGAGGCCGAAACCGCACGAAGCGCGGTTCAGGACATATCGGCGCGAGTGCTGGCGTTTCGGTTCATTCATAGCTAATGGACGTAGAGGAAATCGTTGGACGATAGGAGCGTCTTGCAATAGCTGGTCCATGCCATCGCCCTGCGATCCGGCAAGGTGGTGCTGCCCGGAAATTTTTCAAGATACTGGATAGCCTCGCTGACCTGCGCCTGATCCGGCAACCGGCCCAACACCCATAGCCAGCCACGCTCAATCTTTTCGCGATCACTCCCGCCCTCGTGGTTCAGGCGCTGGGCCAAGGTCTTGGCACGCTCACTGGCGAAGCCGCTGTTCATCATGAAGAGCGCCTGTGGTGCAACGTTTGTTTGAGACCGGGCCTCGGTGTGAGTCGTCGCGTCACCAAAATCGAAGAGGTTCAACATGCTCGGCAGATTCGAACGGCGCAGAGGAAGGTAGACAGTGCGGCGCTTACTTTGAGAGGGATCGAGACTCATCCTGCCGTCACTGAATTCTTTGTCCGTGCCATCGCCGCTTTGGAGCGTTCCTCCCATGGTCAGGTCGAGTGTGCCATCAATCTGGAGCAGCGAGTCTCGCATCTCTTCAACCGCAAGGCGGCGCATCGAAAAGCGCGAGAGCAGGCGGTTGTCGGGATCGCGCTCACGCTTCAGGTCGCCCGTTTCGCTCGACATGCGGTAGGCGCTCGACAGCATCATCAAGCGGTGCATAGTTTTCATTGACCAGCCTCGCGCGATGAATTCGCTCGCCAGCCAGTCGAGCAGTTCCGGATGGGAGGGACGTTCTCCGGTGATACCGAAGTTCGATGGTGTACGCACGAGCCCTTGCCCGAAATGCCCTTGCCAGATACGGTTCACCATCACGCGCGCCGGTAGCGGATTCGACGTCGAACTCAGCCAGTCTCCCAGCTCCTTTCGTCCGGAGCCTTTCGTGATCGCCGGTTGATGGTCGCCCGCGAGCACGAGAGGAAAGCGCTTCGGCACGATTTCGCCTTTGGCGTCGGGGCTGCCGCGATGAAAGACTGGCTGATCGACGACGGGACCTTCCGCGAGGCCACAAGCGAATGGAGGTTCGGGAGGAGCGGCGTTCTGGATGGCTTTCAACTCCGCCTGCAGTTGCGCGTAGCGGTTTCGGCCGTCATCGGTAAAGACCCTCGCCTTGTCCTTTTCGGGCAGAGCGAATGGGCCTTTACCCGAGGTCACTTCCGTGAAATAGCGGTCATCGCCGGCGAAGAACTGCGGCGCGGGCGGCGGCATTCTGTCCGCGGTCCTTGCAATCTCCACTTCACGCTTCCATGCCGCTTGTGCTTCCTTGCGCATGGCGGCCGTGGCGATGAAGTCCTTCTGATATTTCGCCGCGACGGCGTTCCACTCCGCGCGAGGCGAGTTCTGCCAGGGCTCCAGCTGGACACGGCGTTCGCGGCTGGGTTTTAAATAGGTGATCCAACGTTCCAAAATCGCCGTGTCGAGACGCCCCTTCCGGGCGGCATCTTCGAGTTTCTCGTCGCCCTCGTAGACAGCGCGCGCGGCCAGCATGTAGCCGGCCAGTTGAGGGGCAAGCGCATCGCGATAAATGCGTGCCTCTTCCCCGGTAAGGCTATCAATCTCCTTCTGCTTGTCCTCGATTCGCTTCTTGTGCGCCTCCCAGGTCTGCGTCACCGCCTTCTCAGAGAGCGGTGCGAAGTAGAGTTGCGACACCGTGCCCTCGAGCTTCTCCAGGTTCTTTGAGCTGGCGAAGATCGACGCTAGCGCATAGTAGTCCTTGGTCGAGATTGGATCGAACTTATGATCGTGGCAACGGGCGCAGGCGATCGTCAGCCCGAGCACGACTTTGCTGGAAACTTCGATCTGCTCGTCGATGATGTCGTAGAGCATCTTCACTTTGTCCTGCTCGGCGATGAGCTTGGGACCGAGCGCCAGGAAACCGGTGGCAACGATTCCGCGTACGTTTACTTCCTTGCCATCGGCGGAGGGCAGCAAGTCTCCGGCAATCTGTTCGCGGAGGAAGCGGTCATATGGAAGATCTTCGTTGAATGCGCCGATGACGTAGTCGCGATAGCGCCAGGCGTAGGGATAGCGATGATCTTCGTCGGCGCCCGTGGAATCCGCATACCGCGCCAGATCGAGCCAGTGGCGGCCCCACTTCTCGCCGTAGCGCGATGAGTTAAGAAGACGGTCCACTACCCGTTCAAACGCCGTGGGCGATTCGTCGACGAGAAATTCGTGAATCTCGGATTCGGTGGGAGGCAGGCCGGTGAGATCGAAAGTGGCCCGGCGCAGCAGGGTTGCTTTGTCCGCCTCGGGCGCGGGATCCAGGCCTTTCTCCTCCAGTTTTGAAAGGAGGAAGCGGTCGATTTCGTTTCGTGCCCACGCGTGGTTTTTCACGGCCGGCGGGGTGGATTTCCGGATTGGGCGGAAGGACCAGAATTCCCGCAGTGCACGGGAATAGCCGGTTTGTCTAGGCATGGCGGAGGTTGCCGAATCGACGTCTGGCCACGGGGCCCCGCTCCGAACCCACTCTTGTATCGATGCTATTTCGGCGTCGGCGAGCTTTCCAGTTGGCGGCATTTTCACGCGCGCTAGGTAGCCTACGGCCTTCAGCAAGCGGCTCTCGTCAGGCTGGCTGGAATCCAGCACCGGGCCGGAGTCGGTCCCTCGAGCGAAACCCGTGCCTGAACTGAGGTCCAACCCTGCCTTGGCGGACGCACCCGAATGGCACGCTTGGCACTTGGCAGCGAAGATCGGACGTACCTTCTTCTCGAAGAGTTCCGCCTGATCGGCAGCGGACAATGCCAGGCTGACGAGAAGTCCGAGACAAAGTGTTCGCACGGTTCTTGGAATTGAACATCCATCGAACTCGCACCTCAGATCCATCGTCAACGGCGAGGGTTTAGCGCTCATTGAAGAAGACCTTGGCGGCCGTGCGGCTGAGAATCCACTCCTTGTCTGCCGCGCTGAGAAACGGCAGGCGGTCGCGCACGAGTTCAAGAGAGCCGGCGTAGGTGTGGCCGTCTTCCACTTGATAGGGACAGTCGGTTGCCCACATCACGCGCTCTGGAGTATACGCCTTCACCACGCGCTCGATAAGCGGCGCCAGATCAGTGTAGGGATAGCGTTTCGCTCCGAGCGCGTAGAAAGCCGATGCTTTCACGTGAACGTTCTTATGTTTGGCCAGATCGCACAGCAGTTGAACGTCGCGGTCGCGAATCTCGCCATCAGCGCCTATGCGCGCCAGATGATCGATGACCACCCGTGTATCCGGAAACTTGCCGCACATGAGATTGATGGATGGAAGCGCATCGGCACCCACCAAGGGGCACACGGCGAGTCCCGCTGCGGCACAGGTCTTCCACATTGAGGCCATTCCTGGGGGGTCGAGCCACGTCGCCGGTTGGCCCATCGGCTGAATGCGGAAGCCACGCACGCCCATGCCCGCCAGCTTGCGGATCTCGCCTACCAGTTGGCTGGACGACGTGTCCACGACAGCCACTCCGGAAAAGACACCGGCGTAACGCCGCATCGCCGCGAGCATGTATGTATTGTCGAAGCGGTAATAGCTCATCTGGATCAGGACGGTGCGTGTGACCATGCGCGGCAGCGCGTGCCGAAGAAGCTGATCTGCGGTGAACTCCCTGGGCGCTGCGTCAGGCTGACTGGCCCAGATATGGCTGTGCGCATCGATGTACTCCACATCGTCTCCCTGTCCTTCCATATTAGAGCAACAGGATCGCTCATCCCGCTACACAACGAGGCCAGCCCGACCGCTGTGGTCCGTAGAAATTCCATCCAGAAACGGATTGCTTCATTTTGGCGTTGAAGCAAGAGAAAGATCAACAGTTCCGATGCGTACAATCAACCGTTGCTCGCTCTGATTCGACTGCTATTTATGTGTCGTGTTCACCTTGTGGCCGTGATGCTATTCCTTCGTGATCAGTTTGCTCTCTTCCAGAAGCGCAAAACAGGGTCACTAGCCACGGCTTCGATGTACCAAGTGGCTCCGCTCGAGTGGGCGACCCGACGGCCACGCACCTGCACAAACAGCAGGTGCGGCTTTCGCACCATTGTCCGTATGTCTCTCATTTTGGCGGAAGACGTGCGGATGCTACCCGAAAAGGGCCGTGTAGTGGCGCGCGTTCTTACCCCAGAACAGAAGCGGCATCTTTTCGAGACGGCGGCAAGCCGGGCGCGCGACAGGCTTTGCGGGGCTGCGCTGCCATGATATGCGGCATCAGTGCATCACTGAATTGGCCGAAGCGGGGCACTCGGACCTTACCCTGATGTCGATTGCCGGGCACATGAACCGCAAGGTGATTGAGCACTACAGCCACGTGCGAATGGCAGCGAAGCGAACGGCACTGGACTCTCTCGACAGCGGACTGATTGAGCGCGCCGACAATGGACGATGCCACGTCACAACGGGCGATCCAATAGGGGTTACGTCACAATCAACGTCACAATGGCCGAGTTCTGCACTCGGCCATTCTTCTATCTATTTGATTCTATTGGTCGGGGCGGGGCGATTTGAACGCCCGACCCCCTGCGCCCAAGGCAGATTTCACTGTGTCCTGAAAATCGATCATTTTCAGGGGCTTTTGTTTCAAACAGATACGGACTCGCATGTTGAAGGCTGTGGCGCGTTGTGGAAGTCGGAGGCTTTCGCGTCTACAAAATCGTCTACAGCGGTACAATTACGGTGTAGGATCTCGACACCATGAAGCTCGAAATCGATCTCGACATTCCGGAAGGCGTTCTGGATGAGGCCGTGGAGAAGGCCATCCGTGTGGATGCCATCCTGCGCCTCTTCGCCGAGCGGAAAATTTCTTCGGCACTTGCTTGCGAGCTGCTGAGCATGCCGCGCGTACAGTTCATGCGGCTCACCGAAGAGCGGCGGATTCCACACTACGACTATACGGAGAAGGATCTCGCTTCCGATCTGGCCGATCTCGAACGAATCGAAGGAATGAACCCGTCGGGAGTGAGCCGCGCCGAGTGATTGTCGTATCGAATAGCAGTCCGCTGGTTTATCTCGCCGCGCTTTCCGACTTCCATCTTCTACCAAAGTTATTTGGAGCCGTAATGATTCCCCCCGCCGTTCTACGCGAGGTCGTTGAGCAAGCCAAGGGTCTTCCGGTGCGCGCTGCGGTGGAGGACGCCTTAGGGAAACAATCCATCCTGGGGCGAACAACGGATCGCGGATGAACTCTCGTTGAAACTTGGCATCCGCATCTCGCCACGAACCGTGCGCCATTACCTTCGCCGTCCACGCGGCCCGCGCGGAACATCTTCGCAACTCTGGTCCACATTCGTCCGAAACCATGCTCAGGCCATTGTCGCCTGCGACTTCTTCACCGTCGTCACCACCAGTTTCCGCGTGCTGTACGTATTCGTGGCTATGGAGGTAGGTTCGCGCCGTCTACTGCACTTTAATGTGACGGCGCATCCAACCTCGGACTGGACACTTCAACAATTCCGCGAGACCTTGCCCGGCGATCATCCGTACCGATTCGTCATTCATGATCACGGCTCAGCTTTCTCGCCGGAACTCGATGCCGCCATGACCGGCTTCGGCGTCCACGTACTGAAGACCCCGGTCCGCTGCCCAAAGGCAAACGCATTCTGTGAGCGACTGATCGGCACGATTCGCCGGGAGTGCTTGGACCACCTCATTCCCCTCGGTGAAGCACACCTCCGCCGCATCCTTCGTGACTGGTCGATCCATTACAATCGTGGCCGTCCGCACAGCGCACTCGGCCCTGGCATTCCGGAATCTCCCCAAGCCCAGGTTCCAGCCAGCGGCCATCGACACCGCCTTCCGAGCGGGTATTGCGTGACGTCGCGACCTGTTCTCGGAGGGTTACATCATGAATACGGCTTGGAGAAGGAGGCTGCGTAACGTGGTGGATTGAATTATTGCGCACTACAACTTATTGCGCACGACAGCTATCGATGAATATTCAGTTCAGTTACTTCCGCGCCTTTGGCCACGCCGAAAGGGTTCCCCACCAAATCCTGAGGTGGCCTAATGAACAGTCCAGAAAGCTGCAGTCCCTGCCGCAGGTCCACGAACACGGTAAAGTACTGTGTACCTACACCACGTTGTTTGCTAGAGAACCGGCCGAAAATGGACTTTGCTTGTTTATAAACTGGACCTAGACTGACTCCGGCGAGTTTGCGATCATCCCAATGCAGCGATTTCATTTCCAACCGCAGCTGCTTCATCACTTGAACTTCAATCTGCTCGTGAAGGCGTGAATCCGAGAGGAGGTTCGTCTTATCGACTTCGTTGATCAGAACCGTCGCCAAACACGGCGGAGCTAACTCAGGAAGGAATAGTGTACCTTCAGCGCGTCTTTCTCGTACTTTCGCATCGACTACTCCAATGGATTGTGACCCGCGCGTCGCACGCAATTCTAGGTACTCATCCACGCCTACATCCCAAGACTTCTGACTGCCGGAGTAGGAGCAACACTGGTACACCTCGGTAGCGTCCCGCCAGTTCCGTGATTGATCGACAGCAAGAAAGAATGGCTTTTTCGGCTCGTGGAGAAAGGTAATAGAGCCATGCCGTATCACCTCTATCAGATAAGCGGACGCTCGGCCCTCCCGAGTAATTCCCCACATACCTTCTGGATTCCCTTCGTTGGTCAGCACATGCGCAAAGAAGTGAGCTTTCTCGCCCGTCGTAAGCTGGCAAGTCTGGCCACTACTAATTCCGCAGCCAAGACTGAAGCACAAAGCACATGCTCTTAATCGTCCCAACAATCTAATCCAGTCCCTCATTGTGTACTCTTTCGGCCGAGCTCCCAGAATCTCCAGGTAACCACCTGTCCACTGGAATTCGTGCCATACACGATCTGAGGCGTTAGTAACTGGTAGGCATCCTTGTTAATCCCGGGCGTTGAACTGCCTGAGGCATAAAATAGCGCATCCCCGACGTTGCTGTTACCATAGTTATAGTAGACGGCCCTAGTCTCGCTGAAGGAGGCGATGATACCTTTACACATCGCTGAGTTCTCATCGCCATTCATATACTGTGTAAGTCGATCCCGTCTGCCTTTTTCAAGTTGTTTTTTCTCCCAGATCGGCTTTTCCCCCTTGCGTGGAGGGCCGCTAACTTGGTAGACCAATTCCTTGAAGCCCTTGGTTGTGAAACCAGCGGCTTTCTTTTCAGAGTTCTCCAGAAGCCAGCGGTTCCGAATTGTATGTGCCATCCCCCTCCAAATTACACGATTTGCCTGAGTATCCGTGGTTTCAAACTCAAAGAAGACCTGTAACGCCATCGTTCCCACATCGCTGTCAAGCCACTCGTTGTGGCGGTTATCGCCTTTTCCTCTATATCCATCGAGAAACTCGTCGTAAAACTTGTTCCAACAAGTCCTAATGCCGGGCACCTCATTCAACGGGATATCCTTGACATCGAGCCCATCTGGGTCGTAATAGTTAATCGGATCACCTTGCACATATGTGTACAAGTTCCAAGCGTTTGGATCCTCATACTTGTCCGGCATTAAAGGATCCGCCGTCAAGTACCTTCCCCATCCAGGGTTGTGATACCTTTGATCGGCGTAGTCGAGGCCGCTTTCGGCGTCGCGGAGGTAGGTGGCGAACTTTTCGCGGTCGTCGGCGGTTGCGGAGGGTTTCTCCTGCCCGTAGGGGTAGTAATCTGCAGTTGAAGATGTACCCGCGATGGTGTCGTAGCGCCAGCGCACACTGCCGAGGCGGTCTTGGATGACGTTGTACTTTCCGTCTCGCAGGAGCTTGGAGCCAAACCAGACCAGAGTCTTCTTCTCGGTGAAGCGAAGGTACCAGCCACTCGGTGTGGTCGTGGGCATGGTGAGGGTGAATTCGGCCAGCCTCTCGCCGCCCACGCCGTAGAACATGAGCGTCTCGGTGGACCTTGGGTGAGAAGGGAGCGTGCAATACGAAGGTTAACTGCGTACCACCGAGATAAAGCAGGTGTCCGTCTGCCCTTTCGCACTTGCTCAATATCAATCCCAAACGCGATTAGTTCTTCCTCGGAGATATTCACTTGGCCGAAGTCAAGATCCTCAGTGAGATCCCTCAGGATATGAACGATTTTCGCCCCCTTAGCAGCGACTAGGCCGGCTGGATCTCCGTCTGCCGTGACGCCGCAGAAGTGTCGGACCGAGCTGAGATAGCTTCGGACTTCTGTAGTCCAAAACTGTCGCAGCCTCAGATGGGGGCTCAATATCCCCCTTCGCGTGGCATCGAACTCAATGCAATGGAGCATATCGCGGATGAGTTGACGCAGATTGTCCCCACCACCAGGTGTTCTTTCCGAGATCAGGTCAAGCAGCGTAATTTCATGCGCCGTCAATGGTTTATCCGGATTCAAGGGATCACGCGCAAGCAGATCCTGCTGCCGTAGAATGAATGAATTGGATGCAGACAGTACGGTGGCTTCATCTACGGTATCGTCGGCCCATCGCAGGTAGCTGTACCACTTCAAAAAGGTAGGCCGCGTCTGACGCGGCAGAAGAAAGCTCAAGATCAGCATGAAAAGGCTAGCCGGACGGGCTACACCGGAGGGTAATCCCTGCCAATTCTCTAGGTGCATCAAAGACCTCCGTTGGCTTTGGACAGCGGATGGGAAATGTAATCGAGACGCAGACTCTCACAATTCTTCTGTACATGTCAAGCTTCTACGAGGATTCCAGTTGCGAACGACAATAAACCGAGACAATAATTGGTCGCTTCGTGAAGGCTGCAACGATTGCCCGGAAGCCCAAAGGCACGACTTTGACTGACGCGCGCGCATGGGATTTAGGGTTACTCTACTCGGGCGATATTTGCCCGGTCGCATTTTTAACCCGAGAAAGTCCATGGCACAACAAAAGCCGCCTCAGACAGAAAAGAAACGATGGTGTGCCCTGGTTCCAATCAGCTCCTTGCAGATCATAGGCGGGGTGCTCTTCTTCAAGGGCAAAACGATCCTCGCGGAAGATCGGTTCTGCAAGCAGAAGTTAAGCGATTCTCAGTAGCGACAATGTTAATGGAATGCTTGGCTTGCACACGCATGATCAAAAGACCGGTGGGCTGAGTCACTGTCTGGTCGCGATCGATTAGTACGTAGGCTATCGAGAGCGGACGGGCTCGCACTTACGAGAGTGTTGAACTTCGTCGCCTCGTCGGAGGGCAGTTGGGAGTGAGCGATAATGTAGTAGAACTAACTGAAGGTTCGTGCAATCACACCTCAGTCTTGCGTTGCGAGAGCCGCTCGACAGCATGGGCAGCGAATCAGCATAGAGGATGCCGATTACCTTGATCGTGCGGCCTGCGATTATGGTATTGGCACCGTGGAGGTCTCCATGTTCCATCGCGTGCTCGTGGATATGCGCGAGTTCCGTCCGCCGGAGAGCACGTTGTCATAGTGAGCTTACCGAGAAAACGAATGGCTGGTGGGCCGCCCCCGTCCACACACCGCTTGTTGAACCCCGTGGAACCAATATTTACAGAATCATCTACACCCAAAAAAACGGCAGCCCCTGGGTCGCCGTATCCGCTTGAATCTGTTGGTAGGCGCACTAGGTCTCGAACTTGGGACCCTCGCTTAGAAGAAATCGGATCGCCTGCGCGTCGCGTTCCGGGTTGAATCTTGAGGAACATCACAGCTACAAAAACGTCTACAGCCCTTTTCTCGCGTTCGAGAAAAGGGCTGTATTTTATTGATTCCATTGGTCGGGGCGGGGCGATTTGAACGCCCGACCCCCTGCGCCCAAGGCAGGTGCGCTACCAGGCTGCGCTACGCCCCGACATGCTACATCTTTGATTTTAGGCCACTTTCCCGGCGTCCGCAATTCTCAAAAGTTCAGCCCGTATCAAAGCCGGGGCAGATCCGCAGGGCCGGCCAAAACCGTGACAAATCACTCGACATCCAGTATCAATGGTTTACGAACCGGAATCTTGCCCAGGTGATGGCACGTTTTGATCTCCATGCCGGACCGGGGGCTGCATCACGGAGCTCAGGGACAAAAACAAAGACGATACCATCAGACCCCGCCTCATTGGAGCAGACTTCAAAAGCCTTCCGACTCCAATTGGACTTGTTCCCATTTTTGACACACGCAGTTAAGACTCAAATACCCGAAATGGCCGATGGTCAGGTCTCCTTCCGCGAGTTTATCGAGTAGGTCTCATTCCATCCGGTCAGCCAACGGCTGATTCAGGCATTGGATGCGTCAGCCACGCGGCCAACGCCCCCGCTCATCATCTAGATGAGTTTCCGGCTGGTGGATCAGTTTTCGGCTGGTGGATCAGTTTCCGGCTGGCTATCCTTTGGCCGGGTGAACTCCAGCATGGCCCGCCTCCGCTTCACTCGCGGTGGAAGTGGAAGAGTATTCCGCAATACCGTCTTGGCGCTCGGGAGCTTTTCAACGTGATCCGGTTCACGTACCAGCTCTCAGACTCCAGCTACGATCCTGCATGGAAATGCAGTGGATCCCGCAGGTTCTGCAGTTCGCGGTAGTAGTAAAGCGGCGCCGGGTGCTTACCGTTGATGGGCAGGCGCTTGAGGAATTCAATTTCCTCTTCGGTGGCCGTTGCGCTGAGGAGCGGATCGCGGAGAAAAGCCACGAAGCCGGGCTCGATCGGAAAGGGGCGGTGGGGCTCGCTCTCCATGAACTCGAACCGCTTGCGATGGCCGGCGGTGAGACGCGGGTTGAGGGCGATCTCCAAACTGAACGACTCGACATCCAGGTCCCAGGACTCAATGAGGGGCTCGATGTAGGAAACGCAGTTGTCGAGTGAGACGTGGAACACATCGGTACCGAGTAGTTCGAGGATTGTCGTACGCATCTGCTCGAAGCTACGCCTACCAAGGCGTGCGACGGCTCGGAGCCACTTTTCGCTTTCAAGCTGCTCGCGGGCGGCGTTCTTGGCTACGTCGAGCAGCTTTTGGGTGACCAGGCGTTCGAGCTCGCCGAAGGGCTCCTTTTCGAAGATGGCACGGATCCGTCCGGCGTTGGCGGGCTGGCACTTGCGCAGAATCAGTTCGCGGAAGGCCTTGAACAGCGGGCGGGGCGGATCGGCGATACGCTTCTTGAAGTGCTCCTTGCGTTGCAGAAGCGCGAGCTTGGAGAGCTCGCCGGACGGAAGTCCGAGGAAAGACTCGGCACGCGTATAAACATCGGTGCGGCTGGGCGCCGGTGGGATCTTCTTTCCGGCGAGCAACTGTGAAATGTAGGATTCGGTGACGTGCGCGGCGGCGGCCAAATCGCGCTGTTCGAGCGCAAGTTCCTTCAGTTTGTGCTTGATGACGAGAGCAAGATCCATGGCGTTGCGACGGTCACTTAACCATTCTCGATTAAGTGACTACGATCAGTCTGCCATCGAACGCTTGACATGTAAAGATGGTTCACTGACAATGGTTAAGGCACGGGATATGTCCCTGGCTGCGGATCATCTGAGCTAAGTCACCTAGTCCGCCACCATTCTTAGCGCGAAACGCTTGGCAATTAAAGGTGCATTCATCCTTCCCGCCCTCATTCGTCCCATGACTTCCATCAGTGTAAAGTTCAAACCCGCCGAACTTGAATTGTTGATCGCCCTGGCGGCAGACCAATTGTTCCGGCTGGAATTTATCGATCCGAAGATGCCTGGCCACAAGGCGAACCATGCCGAGGTAAGCCGCGGCAAAGAGTTGGTGAGCCGGCTGAAGTTGATTTTGGATCCCGCTTCGGCAAAGAAGAAGTCGCTATCGAGGTTAGCCGGATGACGGGCCGCACGACAGGCCCGGTAACGGGAGCGCACCGTGCCGTTTGACCAGAAGTTTCCTCGGTCGTTCCTGGCTGGCGCGGTAAGGGAGTTTGCGCCGCAGCAGTCGGGCGTTTATGGCATCTCGAACGCGAGCGAGTGGATTTTTATCGGCGAGACCGACGATATCCAGGCGACTCTGTTTGGGCACTTGCAGGAGACGGGAACGAACTTGGAACGCCGGCATCCGACCGGATTCGTATTCGAATTGTGCGGGCGGGCCGGCCGGACGAATCGCCAGGACCGGTTGATTCGTGAGTATGAGCCGACCTGTAACCGGCACGTGTCAAGGCACATATAGGTTTCGCGATGATTGTTATGGAGAAGCGTAAGGAGATTGGCGTGCAGAACCCCAAAATGCAGTTTGTACTCAAGGGATTCCGCGAAGCGACAGGATTCCGGATCTTCGTGTTTGATGGAATCGATGCGGACCGGTCCCGGGCGGAATATACCGTGAAGACCGATCTTGCATTGAGCCGGCAGTATGGCATCCGGCTGCAAGAGTTGCCGCTTTTGTGCCGTGCTCTGCTGGAGAAACAAGAGACGGGCGAAGAAAAGCGCTCGTTCACATACTCTGAGTTGGAGATGGGCGAGTATGCCAGCGTGGAAGCGGCGCGAGTAGAGGCGGCGCGCAAACGCAAACCGCCACGCCGTCCGCAGAACACCGAGCGATTGGGTGCATCGTGGCGCGGTCCGATGCAGCACCCGACCTAGATCATGATTTTGAGTTCTCACAATTTGCGGCCAGGTAGGAAGTGCCGATTTAGCAACACAGAATACGTGGGCATCGGCTGCTCCTGGTTTCGGTCCGTTAACGAGGTTTTTGGTAAGCAGTTAGATTAGGCTTGAAGGATACTTTTCGATGGTGAACATATTTGTAGGTAACTTGAGTTACCAAACGACACAGAGTGAGTTGCAGGCGGCATTTTCGTTCTACGGAACCGTGGAACGGGTGAGCATCGTAACGGATCGGGACAGCGGTCAGCCCCGCGGCTTTGCGTTCGTCGAAATGACGGACCGCAGCGCCGCCGAGGCAGCGATTTCCAAGCTGAACGGCACGGACATGAATGGACGCGCCCTGAACGTCAATGAAGCGCGGCCGAGAGAACAGGGCGGCGGCGGTGGTAACCGTGGCGGCGGCGGCGGCGGTCGTGGTGGCCGCGGCGGCGGCGGCGGCGGCGGCCGCTGGTAGAACCAGCCTAACTGAACAAACCAAAGGCGCCTGTCTCATCTCGAAAGAGATGCGGCGGGCGCTTTTGTTATTTGGGAAGCCGGTGGTCCACTTTGCCTGGAACGCTCCCCGGTATGCACCGGCGCCTGGCGCCGTTACCCCTCGGCATGCGGAACCCGGCGCGGATCGGTCGAACCGTCCCCAGCTTACCAGCGTCTTGCGGACCCCTACGGACCAGAAAGTTCCAGCATCCTAACTTGCACTATCCTGCTTGCTAAGTCAGCCGGATGGATATATGATTTTGCACGCTGGATCTATCACGGACTGCGGGGTGAGTATGATTAAACTTAGTAAATATTACGCCGGAATTGCCGTATTGGCAGGGACGCTCGGTCAGCCAATGGCCTTGTTCGCCCAAAGCGGCGCCGGCTCCATCCAGGGCACGGTTCAAGATGCCACGCAGGCGTCCATCCCGGCAGCGGAAGTTCACGTCGTCAACCCGAAAACCGGCGTCACAACTGACACGAAGTCGAACGAAGTCGGCTTCTATTCGGTGCGCGGCCTGTTCGCGGGCGAGTATACGATCACCTTCAGTTCGCCGGGAATGAAGAAGTACGAGACGAATGTCGCCCTGCAAAACTCGCAAGTTGCCGTACTCAATCCCACGCTCACTGCGGGCGATGTCGCCGAACGCATTACCGTCACTGCTGACTCGGTTCAATTGGCGACCTACGACAGCGGCACGGTGAGCACTTTCCTCGATGCCAGCCGCATCGACCAATTGCCGCAAAATGGCCGCAACATGCTCGGATTGGCGCAAAAGACTGTCCCCGGTCTGGAGGGCAACGGAACCCGCGCCAACGGGCTGATGCAAGAGGCGATGGAGTACTCGCAAGACGGCGCGCCCATGACCAACCGAAATTTTGGCGGTGAGGGCAACACGGCGCAGTCCACGCTGCCCGACCCCGACTCCGTGCAGGAAGCAAAGTTTGAGACTCTAAATTCGAGCGCTCAGTTTGCGACGCCGGCCACGGTCATCCTCACGACAAAGTCGGGCACGAATGGCGTCCACGGCTCGGTTTTTGAAACCTTCCGCAACAACTATTTCGGCGTTGCCAGGGCGCGGCAGAATCCGGCTGACTTCGCCGCACCGCACCTGGTCCGCAACGAATTCGGCGGCTCGGTCGGCGGTCCGATCGTAATTCCGAAACTTTACAACGGCAAGAACAAGACGTTCTTCTTCTTCGCTTATGAACGGTTCTCTCTGCGCCAGGATTCGAGCCAACTGGTAAGGGTGCCGACTGTGGCCATGCGCAACGGAGATTTCAGCGGCCTGATCAACAGCGCGGGCGTTTTACAGCAGTTGTATGACCCGAACACCACGCAGGGCGCGGCGCAAAATTACTCGCGCCTTCCGTTCTCGAACAATCTGATTCCGCTGAACCGTATCAGCCCGTTGGCGAAAATAATGTATGCGGCCACTCCGCTCCCCCATACCTCAGACAACCCGCTGGTGAACTCCAACATCAACGACACGAACAAGACCACCCAAACGGTTCCCAACTGGACCCTCCGGCTGGATCACGTCTTCAACGAGAACAACCGCGTCTACTACCGCTATACCGATATCCGCCAGTCGCAACAGGCGCTCCGCAACTATCCTTCGGCGTCGCCCGCCAATATCGCTGGCGGCGGACTTCCGGCCGGCGCGACGGGGTACCAGGCCATTCCGGTAAATACGGTCAGCCACGCAATGGGCATTTCGCACACGTTTTCCCCGACGTTCTATTCGGAAACGATCTTGAGCCAGCAGTGGCAGAGCATGTATGTGGAAGGCAATCAGGTTTCACAGGCGAACTACGAATCACAGTTGGGCCTTCCGAATAACTTTGGCCAGATCGGGTTCCCGGAAATCGGCTCGAACCTGATCATGCCCTATGGCGGTTCTCAATGGAACTACGGCATGAATCAACGCATCGACACCGCCGATGAAAACCTCACCCTGATCACGGGCAAACATCAACTGGCCTTCGGCGGACGTTACCGCCACGAGCGCTTCGGTTACTTGTCGGACCGTTCGCCGGACCAGACTGCATTTTCCAATCTAGCAACGGCCATCTACGACCCCACGACCGGCGCCAACTACGGAGCCAAGGCCAACACCGGGTACCAGGACGCCGACTTTTTCCTGGGTGCGGCACAGTCCTACTCTCAGCGCAAAAACGCTCCGTTCGGCCGTTCGCGCCTGCAGGAGTTCGATCTTTACCTGCAAGACAACTGGCGCGTCAGCCAGCGCCTTACGATCAACGCGGGCCTACGCTGGGAAGGCCACCCGGCGCCGTATTCCGACGGCGACAACTTCGCGACCTTCAGCCTTGCCACCAATGCAATCGTACTGAAGCACCCCATCGATCACTACATTCAGAACGGCTACACAACCAAGGCAATCATCGACAATCTGAATAACCTGGGGGTCAAATTTCAAACTCCTTCGCAAGCCGGCTTGCCCGACGGCGGTTTCTACGGTAGCTGGAAGAATGTTATGCCCCGCTTCGGATTCGCTTACACGCCGTCGTTTGGCCGGAACGGGACGGTGATTCGCGGAGGCTACGGCCGCTATGTTTACCCGGTGCCCATCCGCAACTCCGTACGCTACCTGACGTCCGTCTACCCGTTTACCGCGGCCTACACGCAAAACTACAATGCCGCCAACCAGTCCCCCGACGGCCTGCCCAACTACCTGCTGCGCAACACGCAAACTATCATCGCGGGCCAGAACACCCAGAACGTGGTGAACACCAACACCATAGACGCTCTTCTGCCGGGCATCGCCATGAGCACCACGTTGGACGCCAAGTACCCGCCCGCCGTTGTCGACACCGCAAACTTCACCATCGAACAGCCGTTCTCCGACGGCTCCGTCTTCCGCGCCACTTATGTGTACACGCACGGAAGAAACCTCGACCAGAACTTGCAATACAACAACGCGCCTTCGGCCTATGTCTGGCAAGTTACCACTGGAACCACTCCGCCGACCGGTCCTCTGGCGGGCGTAGCTACTCGGCCGTATGACCAGAAGGTTTGGGGCAGCAACGTTGTGTCAACCAAGCACGGCTGGTCCAACGACAGCGCCCTACAACTGAACTATCAACGGCCGTTCCGACGCGGCTTTGCGTACCAGGCCTTTTACGTCTACCAGCGAGCCTTCCGTGTGGGCGGCAACACCTTCCGCGACAACCTGATTCAACCGGCGGCGACGTATGCTCCTGGCGTGCTCCCACAAGGCATGGATACCGGCAGCATTATCAGCCCGAGCCGTGAATTCAACCGTTATCAGAACTACCAGATTGAGCCTGGCATGCCTGTCCACCGCGTTTCATTCAACGGAATCGCTGAGTTGCCCTTCGGCAAGGGCAAGCGCTTCCTGGGCAATTCGAACAAATTCGTGAATGCCGTTCTGGGCGGCTTCCAGGCTGCCTTCACCGGCACCGTAGTCTCGCAGGGTTTCCAGGTCGCCGCCGCCAACTGGGGCGCTACGAACCCCGTGAAGATGTACAAGGACAAGGCCCCGATCACCGACTGCCGAAGCGGCGTTTGCCGTGACGCCTACCTCTGGTTCAATGGCTACATTTCGCCTGCCGTGGCGGGTGCAGCACGGAACGGAGTGCTGGGTTTGCCGAGCGACTATCAACCTTACCTCGCTCCCATCAACAACACGCCCGGCGCGGCCAACTTCGGCAACAACAATGTGAGTGTCCCGTTGAAGAATGGGGCGACGGCAGTGACGGCCTACAGCCCCGGCCCGGCGGGCGCCAACCCGTTCTCACACACGGTCCTGCAGGGACCGAGGAACTTCCAGACCGATATCTCGCTGTACAAGGTCTTCAATCTTAATGAGCGCCTGAAGCTCAGGGTGAACGTGGACGCATTCAACGCGTTCAACATCCAAGGTCTGGTCAACCCCGACACGACAACCGGCATCCAGAGCCTGCAGACGTCCTACTGGACGCCGCGGCAGATTCAGTTCACGGGCCGCCTATCGTTCTGATTCGGGTTCGTCTGCTGACAGCCTGTTTTCACGCAGTCTATATTTCGTAGCCGCAGTGGGGGCAAGCAAGCCTGTGCTTGCCCGGCAGGAAGGGCGGTCGAGGCATTTGCCGAGGGCTGCTTCATGGCCTCCACTGTGCGTGTTTTGGGTTGTTATGAGCGACTTTATGAGCCGCGGCCGGTGTTTGTCTGTTGTCCGGCCGCTGACTCGGCGGGTGTCAATTCTGAACGCCTGTAAGGGGAAACTCAGCGCTTCCACTCGAGAGTAAGGGTACATTCACGCGGCCGGTCGGGCGGCGTAATGAGGACGACGGCGGTAAAGCCATTTTCGCTTTCCGGGTCTTCGACGACTTTCGATTTGCAGCCGGACGCCGAGGCTTTGAAGCGCGCGAGGGTGCGCGAAGGGAGTGGTTGGGAGAGCGACAGTTTCGCGCCTGGCAGCGGTGGTGTCGCATGCAGGGCAGGGCCACGCAAATATAACGTCGTATTCGACTTGACGGTGCTCGTCAGGGTTGCCGTGCCAGTCAGCCGGTTGTCGAAAACTGTCGAATCGCGTCGAATGGGCTGGTTGGGTAACGGCGTGTTGGGGCGGGGAGAATGGTAGAGATCGCGGTCGTTAGTCCACTCGATCCAGAGTTCATAGGGGCCGTCGGCCTTTACGAATCGCACCGAGGTCTCCGAGAGCCGCGGTTTCCCGGTTCCCTTAATCAGACGGGTACGGAAGGTGGCTCCGGCGGGAACGCGCTGGGTGTACGTGCATACGACCGACGAAGGGCCGGCGCCCTCGAAGAGTTCAAGCTCCAACCGGTTGTTGCGAATGGTGAATTCGAAGTCGCCCTGCGCGGTGAACTGGAGTTCGTAGCGCCCGGTGGTTGCAGTTTCGTCGAAATCGGGTGCGCGGGAGCAGGCGACAAGTACGGCGGCCGCGGCGAGAAGAGACATCACTTCGATGATGGCATGGTGGCGTTGTCCCAGGTGTCGGAGCGGAACAGAGAAGCCGGGAGGCCATCGGCGTTGAACAGGTTGCCATCGGGATAGGAGGCCCAATCGTAGCGGACGGCAACGGGGTTGGGAACCGACGGACTGGAGACAAGTATGGTCTGTCCGTCGATGCGAGCCTGCGCGGGAACGAACTCGCGTCCAGCGCCGGCGATGATGAAGCCGCGGAGGTCGCCGCCACCTTTAGCGACGAGACCTTTGCCGGTGTGGTCGAACCAGACGCGAAGCGCGCTGCCGTCGTGGGTCATCTGGCGATAGCGCGGCCCGGAGTATTCGACGTTTTCGCCATAAGCTACGTGGCTGGCGGCGAGGGCGAGGCGCGCGCCCACGTCCTGTTTGTTCTTGGGGTGAATGTTCTTCTCTTCGCCGATGTCGTTGATGACGGCCATACCGGTCTTGCGGAGGTCGAGAGTTTTGTCCTGCGCCTCTTGCACGAGCGGCCAGCCGACGGCGTTGCCCGGGGCCCAGTTGGCGAGTTGGGCATAGAGAAAGGTGAAGTCGCCGATGCCCCAATTGGTGCGCCAGTCGCGGATCATCTCGACAAACTGATGGCGGTATTGATCGGCGAACTTATTGCCGGCGTTGTTCTCTCCCTGATACCAGATGGCGCCGCGAATGGCATACGGCAACAGCGGGACGATCATCGCGTTGTAGAGGCCGCCCGGCGTGTGCGGATGGCCGGGCCCCATGGGCGCAGCGGGACGATTTCCTTCCTTCTTCACCTCCCATTCGGCGAGTGCTTTGTCGTAGCGTTCTTTGGCGGCGGGATATTTGGCGAGCACATCGCGCCAACTGGCCAGAACCCAGTGCATGGAGGGATCGGATTCGATGAGGCTGAGGCGCGTCCAGGCTTGGACGGGAGTGCCTCCCCAGGCGGATTGGATGAAGCCGAAGGGGACCTTCATGTGCAGGTGCAGGTCACGCGCAAAGTAGTAGCCGACGGCGGAAAAGTCGGGAACGGATTCCGGCGAGCAGAGCGCCCAGGAGCCTTCGACATCATCGAGCGGTGTTTCGGAGGTTTTGAGGGCGACCTTGAACATGCGCAGTTGGGGATAGTTCGCGGCGGCGATTTCGGCGGCGGCGTTGTTGGAATTCTTGACGGTCCAGCCCATGTTGGACTGGCCGGAGCCGACCCAAACCTCGCCGACGAGGACGTCCTGGATCGTGAGTTTGTTGCTGCCTTGAATGGTGAGCGTGGCGGGCGTGGCTTGCACAGGGATGGGGTTGAGGAAGGCCTCCCAGTGGCCATCGGATCCGGTAGTGGCCGTGGCGGTCTGGCCGAGGAAATTGACCGTGACCTTTTCGGCGGGGTCCGCCCAGCCCCAGATGCGGACGGGCGTGTCGCGCTGCAGGAGCATGTGATCGGAGATGAGCGCGGGCAGGCGAACGTTGGCGGAGAGCGAGGCGGCGAGAAGGAAGAGGGAAAGGATAGTGCGGGTCATGGGTACAAATGGATTGTACCGAATCAAATCACTAACACCATCAATCATTTTCATCAACCGCCTCGTATGTGCGAACGAAGTCCCGGTATACCGAATAACCAATCATCAACATTGCCAGCATCGCCACAACCGCGCAGATTCGTATCAACACCTCCCCTCGTGCTCCGATCACTGCTGTCCGGCTAACGCGTTCGTCCAGATTGACAAAGCCTTTGGGTAGA
>JBDTVQ010000014.1:0-37961 GCA_040007195.1 Acidobacteriota bacterium
CGCCCTAGCGCTCCAGGGCACTCTCTCCGCACAGGCTCCACCTGCGGGTCCCTCGGCAGCCGATCTCAAGGTCGGATTGGACACCGTATGGGTCTTGGTCACGGCCTTTCTCGTTTTCTGGATGAACGCTGGCTTCGGTTTTGTCGAGGCCGGCCTGTGCCGCTCCAAGAACGCCACCAACATCCTTGGCAAGAACTTCATCGTCTTCGCGTTTTCAACCCTGGCCTATTGGGCCATCGGTTTCGCCATCATGTACGGTGACGGTTCGGCCTATTACGGCGTCAACGGCTGGTTCCTTGGCGGCGCCGATAACAGCCCGGCGATGGCCGACGCCTACAAAGGCGTCTTCTCTTCGCTGAACTGGACCGGCGTTCCGCTGCTCGCGAAGTTTTTCTTCCAGCTTGTTTTCGCCGGCACTGCCGCCACCATCGTTTCCGGTTGCGTGGCTGAACGCATCCACTACAAGTCGTTTATCGTGTTCACGCTGCTTCTCGTCGGCGTGTCCTACCCCGTTACGGGTCACTGGATCTGGGGCGGCGGCTGGCTCTCGGCCATGGGCTTCCGCGACTTCGCCGGTTCCACCGTTGTGCACGCTGTAGGCGGCTGGGCCGGCCTCTCCGGCATCCTCCTCCTGGGGCCACGCAAGGGCAAGTACAAGGCGGACGGCTCCATGATGCCCATCCCCGGCCACAGCATGGCCATGGTCTTCCTGGGCGGCATCATCCTCTGGCTCGGCTGGTTCGGATTCAACCCCGGCTCCACCATGGCCGTCGATCCCAAAGCCATCGCCCACGTCGCCATGACCACCAACCTCGCCTGCTGCGCGGCGATCCTCAGCTCAACCGTTCTCGCCTGGGTCATGCTCGGCAAACCGGACTTCACCATGACCGTCAACGGCTCGCTCGCCGGACTGGTCGGCATCACCGCCGGCTGCAACTTCGTCAGCGTCGCCGGTGCCTTCTGGATCGGCTTCATCGCCGGCATCATCGTCGTCCCCGCCGTCCTCTTCTTCGACAAGATCAAGATCGACGATCCGGTGGGCGCGCTCTCCGTGCACCTTGCCAATGGCATCTGGGGCACTCTCGCCATCGGGCTCTTCGCTTCGCCGGACTCCCCCGGCGGTGGCGCTCCCGGATTGTTCTACGGCGGCGGCATGGCCGCTCTCACCACTCAGTTGATCGGCACGGTCGCAGTCGCCGGCTTCACCTTCGCCCTGTGCTTCGCAGGCTGGTTCGTGATCAAAATGATCATGGGCATCCGCGTCACTCCCGAGGACGAAGCGCGCGGCCTCGATCTCTCCGAAATGGGCATGGAGGCCTACGCCGGAGACACGATCGAACGCTAGATCCGTACCACTTCAAACCCGCGTCCGACCAGTTAAAAGGGGTGGCCCAACCGGGCCGCCCTTTTTCCTTTGCTATACTCGCCACTCGTTCCCCAGACCATGAATCGCCGGCGAGACCTCTCCCATCTCCGCATCGCTTTGGTTGTGCTCGCTGCCGCCGCCCTGCGCATCTGGTTCGCCGCAACGAAAAGCTTCTCCCACCCGGAGATGTCCGTCCCGCTCATTCCCCTGCCCTTCTCGCTCGCCGATCCCGGCATGCGCCCCACCCTATACGACACCTTCGTCTACAACCTGATGTCGGACACCCACCCGCCCGGCTACTACCTGTTCGAGTGGTTCTGGATGAAGCTCACCGGCGACTCCGCCCTCGCCATCCGTCTCCCCTCCGCGCTCCTGGGCGCGGCCAGCGTGTGGCTGCTCTGGCTGCTGGCGCGGCGCTGCGGCTGGCGATCCACGGCCCTTCCCGCGGCCGTTCTGCTCGCCTTCCACGGCTACCATGCGGCATGGTCCGGCTTCGCTCGCATGTACGCGCCCGCCTGCTTCCTGGCCGTGCTCTCGCTATGGCTGCTGGTGCGCCTGCTCGCGGACGACGAACCCTGGATCGCCTGGCTTTATGCCGCCGCGCTCGCCGCAGGTTGCGCCACGCACGTCTACTTCTGGGCGATAGCCGGCGCCCAGGTCCTCTATGTGCTCGCCCGCGCGCAAACTCGCTCCCGCGCCTTCAGTGCTCAATCTGCCGCCCTCACGCTCGCCTCGCCGTTGCTTGCCCTCGCCGCATATCAAAGCTTCAACCATGTCGCCACCCTCGGCCATGTGTCATTCGCCTATATTGCCGAAACCTTTTCCTTTGCCTCACTCCTACCGCTCGATCGCTTCACTGACCTCTTCGACCCCCTCGCGCTCGCCACTCTCGATCCCACAATTCCCGTCTGGCGTTGGCTCTGGTGGGCAGCCTGCGGCACGGTGGCCGCCATCGGCATCCTGCGTATGACGCGCGGGTCCGCCGAGCCCGAACCGGCGGCCTCGCCGGGCAACCCGCCTGCATCGTCATTCCCCCTCTGGCTCGCGGCTTCGTGCGCGCTCCTGGCCCTCGCGTTCATCCAGGTCTTCATCACACATGTCGCCCGCCCCAACCCCGAGGCTATGGGAATCGTGGAGCACATGCGCATCGTGCCCTTTCTCCTCGCCGGGCTCGCCTACGCCGCCACGCGCCTGCCGCTCCACTGGACCCGCCCCCGCTGGACCTCACTCGCCGCCGCGCCTTTCTTCACGGCCGCGGCCTCGCTCGCGATGCTCTTCGCCGCATCCCTGGTCCGCCCCATCCTCACCGTCCGCGGCCTTCTCCCCATCGCCCCGTTCGTGCTTCTCGTTCTCGCGATCGGTTGCGAGGAACTGTTGCGCCGCCACCGCATCGCCCTGACTTGGTTCCTCGTCGTCGCGCTCGCCTACGGCGTCAGCCTCCGCGCCTTCTCCACCCGCCTTGTCGACCCCCAGGACTTCCTCGCCTTCACCCGCGCCCTCTCACCCCGCCTCGCCCCCGATGACCTCATCTTCTTCCAACGCGGCTGGGCCAACACGCCCGTGCTCTTTTATCTGCGGCCGAAAACCCACCACATCTACGCTTCCGATTACTGCGCCGCCCTAGACGCCGGCCCCGCCGCCCGCGCCTGGGAACTTCGCTTCTACGCGCAGCCCAACCCGCCGGAGCTCACCAACTGTGTCGCCGGCCTCCCCATCGCCGAACGCATCGAAGTCGGCCTCGCCGAAGCGATCCGCTACGAGCGCAGGCCGGTGAGCAAAACAAATCAAGATCAGTAGTGATACCGCCAGGCAAGTACCCGGACCCTCTTCTCGAATTAACGTTGTGTTCGCGAATCAGTCGCACGATCCTCAGGGCTTGGCCGCGATGATGCCCGGTCCATGAGCGAAGAGGCTCGAACGCGGGCCATCAAGTTCCAAGCTTCGCAACAACAGCCTCGAGGGACATACCACCCTGGCGATTGCCTGCATCTACGAGGCGATGCTTCCTGGTGTCCGACTTGAGAAGATATGCCGGCTCCCGCTCAGACTCGATTTCGCACCACAACTCGATAGGCACAATTGCGGCAGTGGGATCACCCTGCTCGTTGGAAACGAACTGGATTTCCGTGCTCACGAAAACCCCAGTGCGTTGCTCGAAATTTGCGCCGGGTAATTCGCAATCCCTCTCGCGCCCTAGCGCGGAGGCCGCGCGGTTAGCGCACTATTGACCCAGCACCTGCAGCACGGGCAATGCGATCGGCTCACCGCCCGGCACCTTCAGGTCCGGCATCGGCGCCGCCGTGAAAAGCTTGCGGCACGGCTTGGCGATCCATCGCGCCCAGCGGTTTGAACTCTTCCGCCGCGCGCTATCGGCCGCGATTCCGGTGTTCGCGTACATCTGCCGGTACAATTTCGAAATCAACACGAAGGCCAGCTTCGCTTTGATGCTCTTCACGCAATCGGCCCGCTTCCAGATGTTGGAGATGCTGTAGAAGTCGTCCCACACCTTTTGCGTCCGCATGCGAATCTCTTCGGAGCTCATCGTCGGATGCGGCATGTACAATTTCGGACGTTTCCATCCGGGAATCTGCCAGTACCGCGTCAGCGGCACTCCATCCACCTTGGCGATCGTATCGCCCTCTTCTTTTTCCCAGCGCTGGAAATCCACCGTTCCCGGGAATGGCGTCATCATCACGAACTGCGCGAACGTCACCTTGGCCTGCTGCGCCAGTTTCGCCGTCGCATCGAACGTGTCGGCCCTATCGGTGGGCAATCCAAAGATGAACGAGCCCAGCACATGCACGCCATGCTCTTTGAACGTCTGCAACTGCAGCGCCAGGCTGTCGCCCGACTGGTTGAAGTCCTTGAAAACGGCCTTCAAGCCTTCCTCGGTCACCGCCTCCACGCCCACCAGCGCACCCTTGATCCGCGCCGTCCGCATCGCGTCCAGGAACTCCAGATCTTCGGCCGCTTCCATCGTGATCTGCGTGAAGAAGATCATGTCCTTCGGCAAATCGGCCATGCGCCGCATCAGCTCGAACCGCTCCTCGCGCAACGTTTTCAGCTCGTGCACGCGCGCCTGGTTATTCTGCCGTTCGGCAAGCTTGATGTCGGTCAACGTCACCGGATAGAAGTTATCGTCGGCAAGCGCGATGAACCGGTAGCCCAGCCTGCGCAGTTCCACGATTTCGCGAATCACAAGGTCGCTCGTGCGTTGCCGCGGCTTCTGGCCGTCAGTGCGCCATACAGAGCAGAACGAACAGTGCTTCGGACATCCGCGCACCGTCTGCACCGACGCCCACATATAACTGTCTTTCGGAATCAGATCCCAACGCGCCGCCCGCAATCCCGCGCCTTCCACACGCCCGCCGTCGTAAACTTTTTCGGGCGTTCCCTTGCTGCAATCGGCGAGCACACGTGCCCAGATGTCGTCACCGTCGCCCTTCACCACCGCGTGCGCGCCGCCCATCTCCAGAAGCTCTTCCGGATACAGTGTCGCGTGAATGCCCCCGTATACTACCCAAGCGCCCTTTTCTCGCGCTGCTCGCCCCACTTCCATTCCGCGCAGCACATTCGCTGTATGTACGCCTATCCCGACTACGTCACCGGGCTTGATCGATTCAACGTCGATCGCGTTTAAAGTCTCATCTACGATTACCGGATCGCCATAGTGGCCCGGCGTCGCCGCGGCCAGCACGAACAGCCATCTTGGTGTAATTACCGCCGTGCCAAATGCAACGTCGCTTGGGTTCACTAAGAAAATCTTCAATAGGTCCTCGATCCTCCCGGCGCAATTCACCGGCGCCACGCTACCGCAGCGGCAATCATAACGCTCGTCAGAACGAATGTTAAGTGGAGCGCCAAGTATAACAGACGCTACCGGTAGTCAATCAAAGCCCCCGACGCCCCCTGCCGCCCCTTCCCACCGCCTCCCTGAACACAGGTCCTCGAATACCCCGTGCCGAGGCTATATTCACGCCTAGCCCGTTAGCCTCATCCTATATGTGCAGTGAGTGGTTGTGGCCGGAGACGGCTGTGGACCAACCACTCCACCTGAGGAGGCCGCTTGTCCGACAATCGGATCTGGTTTCCGCGTGCGCTTTCCGTGGAGCCCCCCATACACACGGCGCACCGGTCACTCTGGATCCGGTTGCTTGCTGTAGTCACGCCAGTGATCGTTGCCGGCAGTGGTCTCCTCAATCTATCCGCGCTTATTGGCGGTCCGCCACCCTCGGCCTACTCCACCTGGCTTCGCGATCTCTTTCCCCTCGACTTCGGCCGCCTCAATCATTCCGCAACCCTTTTATTAGGTTTCGCCCTCATCCTGACGGCGCTCCACCTCACAGCCATGAAGCGGCGCGCCGTCCACCTGGCCATTGCCCTGTCTCTTGCCTCCGCCCTCTTTCATTTCACCCGCGCCTGGGATGCCCCCGAAGCCGTCTGCTCCGTCCTTGCGGCCGCCATGCTCTTTGCCGTCCGCCGCGCGTTCCCCATCGGAAGCGCCCAGCCCGACCTCCCACTCGCCCTCCGGCGCGCCGCCTCCGCGCTCGCCGTCGCCGCCGTATACGGCGCCGCTGGATTCTGGCTCCTCGAACCACACGAATTCGGACGCAATTTCAATTGGTGGGAAGCCGGCGCCCACACCATCCGCGTAATGTTCCTCCTCGACGGCTCCGGCCTCTCGCCGCGCACGCCCTATGCCGCCTGGTTCATCGAATCGCTCTACATAATGTCGGCCAGTACATTCTTGTATTGCGGAGTCACCCTCTTCCGCCCGGTCGCCTACCGCTTTCACCAGTCCCACTCCGGCCGTGACCTTGCGGCCCGCATCGCCGCTTCCCATGGGCGTTCTGGCCTCGACTTCTTCAAACAAGCCTCCGACAAGAGCCTCTTCTTCTCCGCAAGCGGCGACTGCTTCATCGCCTATCGCGTAGCCAACCACTACGCCCTCGTCCTCGGCGATCCGGTCGGCCCCAGCAGCGAGATTCCCACCGCCGTCCGCGAGTTCGTTGGCTTCTGCCAGCGCCGCGGTTGGCGCGTCGGCTTCCATCAGACCGGTGGCGCCTGGCTCGGCCTCTATCGCAATTTAGGATTTCGCCACCTGAAAATCGGAGAAGACGCCGTCGTCCACCTCGACTCCTTCACCCTCGAAGGCAGCGCGAACAAAGAGTTCCGCAATACCATCAACCGGCTTGACCGCCTCGGCTATCGCATCGAACGCTTCGAACCGGCTCTCGATGCCGGTCTCGTGGAACGCCTCAAATCGGTCTCCGACGACTGGCTCACCATCCCCGGCCATCGCGAACGCAAGTTTACCCTCGGCCGTTTCGACGCCGCCTACGTCGCCTCCACCCAGGTCTATGCCGTCTTCGATCCCACTGGCCAGATCGCCGCGTTTCTCAATCTCATTCCGTCCTACCTGCCGGGCCTAGCCACAGTCGACCTGATGCGCCGCCGAGCGGGAAGCCTCAACGGCATCATGGACTACCTCTTCGCTAAGACGTTCCTCGACCTGCGCGCCAGGGGCTTCCGGCGCATCAGCCTCGGCATGGCCCCCGGCGGCGTTTCCACCTCAGGCCACCCCGCCACCGCCGAAGAGCGCGCCCTCGGTTGGGCCATGCGCCAATTCCCCTCCCGGTTCCGCGTCGAAAGCCTCCGCCGCTTCAAAGCCAAATTCGCTCACGATTGGGAACCGCGCTACGCCGTCTACAACGGACCGTTCGACCTTGCCCGGCTCGCCCTGGCACTCCGCACTGTCTCCGAAGACGGCAAGGAGATCAGGAGTGCCGCATGACCGCTCGCGTGCTCGCCGCGTGGGCCGCCTGTTCGGCCTCCTTGTTGGGCGCGCCGAACCCGTCCCCGTCCCTGGTCATCCGGGGCAAGCCCCAGTCCGTCAGTTTTATCTCATCGTCGCCCGCGCCCCTCAGTGCGGCCCAGCCTCACGATCGGGCGGTGCTCCTGCTTCCCGGCGACGGTGGTTGGCGCGGGCTCGCCATCACCATCGGCGAGGAAGTCTCGCGATGGAACTACGATGTCTACGGCTTCGACACCAAGCAATACCTCGAAAGCTTCACCGAGTCGAAGAAAACGCTCAGCGAGTCCGAAATGCGCGCCGACATGCATGCAATTGTGGAATGGATCCGTGCCCGTGGCGCTAAATCCGTCACGATCCTCGGCTGGTCCCAAGGCGCGGGTATGGCGGTGCTGGCCGCCGGTGAGGATGCAGGCCGCCCCGACGGCGTCGTCACCCTGGGGCTCCCCGAATCGGCGGTGCTCGGCTGGAACTGGAAGGACACTCTCGCCGTAATCGCGCACCGCGAACCGGACGAGCCCCACGTCGCCATGAAATCCTATCTGGCCGACGTCACACCCGTACCCATCTGGATGATTCACGGCACCCTCGACGAATTCACCACGCCCGAAGCCGCCCGAACACTCTTCTCCCTCGCCAGCGAGCCGAAACGACTCGTCGAGATCGAAGGCGGAAACCATCACTTCGACGGAAAACGCGACCGCCTCTACCAAGCACTGCGCGAGGGGCTGGATTGGGTACGCACGAAGCAGTGACAGAACACCCCAATCTCAATCCACTTGCCCCCTCAACCACTTCCAGGCTACCCGCGGCTAGCCCGCACCGCCTGAATGTTATTCCGTAGGCATGGCATCTCCAAAACATTCCCAAGCATCCGGGCTCACCGCAGCCCAACACCAAGCCATCGCCTACCTCGCCGCTGGCAAGTCCCTCTCCGCCACCGCCCGGGAACTCGAAATCCACCGGGCCACCCTCCACAACTGGTTCCACATCCCGTCATTCTCCGAATCCTACAAAGAAGCCGCGAGAGCCGCCACCGAAGCCATCAGCGACGAAATGCACTCGCTATCCCGCTTGGCACTCGACACACTTCGACACCTTTTGACAGATCCCAAGTCCTCCCCCAGCGTGAAACTCAAGGCATCCCTAGCCGTCCTAAATCACGAATCTCAAACGAGAAACGGCTCCTGGGCCCTGCCATTCCCAACAAGAGCCCCCCGCCTGGACCAACCACCCGCCCCAAGCCAAGGCGACTTAGGCGCCATGACCCGGGCCCTCCTCCACGACCCAGCCTTCTTATCCAGACACGCCCCCCAAATGCTAGAAAAAACGTCCATCAACCCAACCCAAATCCATCCCACCCGCAAATGAGCGTTCAACAAAATTCGACGCTTTTTCGTTATCTGCGTGAATCTGCGTCCATCCGCGGCCAAAACGTTCGGGAGCGCTAACCAATACCCACAAGCCCACCCCAGCGAGACAAAACTCGACCCGCATTTCCAGTCCGCCCCCATCCGAGACCAAAATCTTCGCCTCCTACAATCCCGCCTCCCATCGTTCTCGGAAGTGTGATTGAATAGGGCGTTTCATGGCATCCCAAACTGTCCGCACCCCGATGGGCGTCGCCCCGGCCTCCAACGCCCGCAAGTGGGTGATCGTCTTTGCGATCGCGCTCGCCATCCTCGCCTACATCGATCGAGTATGCATCTCCATGGCCGCCCCGCACATCTCGCGCGACCTCGGTCTCACCAAAGTGCAAATGGGTTGGGTCTTCTCGACATTCGCCGTCGCCTATGCGCTATTTGAGGTTCCCGGCGGTTGGCTCGGCGACAAAATGGGTCCGCGCAAAGTCCTCATGCGCATCGTCGTTTGGTGGAGCATCTTTACCGCCCTCACCGGCGCCGTCGGCAGCTACGTGCAAATTCTCATCGTGCGCGCGCTGTTTGGCGCGGGCGAGGCCGGCTGCTTCCCCAACCTCACCAAAGCCTTCACCACGTGGCTCCCCAATGAAGAGCGCGTTCGCGCCCAGGGCTTCATGTGGACCTTCGCCCGCTGGGGCGGCGCCTTCACTCCCCCCCTCGTCGCTGTCGTGTTCTCCTTCGTTTCCTGGCGGATTTCGTTCGTTCTGTTCGGAATGCTTGGCATCTTCTGGGCCGTGCCGTTTTACCTGTGGTTCCGCGATAACCCCGCCGATCACAAGAGCGTCAACGCCGGCGAACTCGCCCTTCTCAAAGAGGCTTCCGCCAACGCTTCCGGCCACGGCGATGTTCCCTGGGCCAAACTCCTCGGCTCCCGCAGTGTGTGGCTGCTCTGGGTTCAATATTTTTGCCTGAGCTTCCCCTGGTACTTCTTTATCACCTGGCTGCCCACGTATCTTCAGGATCCCAACGGCCGCGGCCTGGATCAGAACACGGCAGCATCCTATGCCATCTTCCCGCTGCTGTTCGGCGGCTTCGGCTCGCTCTTCTGCGGACTCATCTCGGCGCCCGTGGCTCGCGTGCTTGGCTCCACCGGCCGCGCCCGCCGCTCCATTGCCACCCTCGGCTTCGCCATGGCCTGCGGCTTCCTCATCGTCTGCATCCATACGGCCAATCCGCTGTACGCCATGATCTTCATGGGCCTGGCCAGCTTTTCGAACGACCTCGTGATGCCCGGCGCCTGGGGCGCCTGCATGGACGTCGGCGGCAAATACGCCGGCTCGCTCTCCGGCTCCATGAACATGATGGGCAACCTCGCCGGCTTCGTCGCCCCCCCGCTCGGCGGCTACATCCTGCAGGCCACCAACAACGACTGGAACACCTTCCTCTACGTCATGGCCGGTGTCTACGCCGTCGGCACTCTCTGCTGGCCCTTCATCGACCCGACCACGCCCATCGACCACGATGCGCCCGCGCTCGCCAGCGCATAATTTTCGATTCCCCTGACACACTCCGGCGTCCGGCTACGCAGGATAGTCAAACGAGGGAATTCTCCGAATGGCCGACGTCCAACCTCATATCAAGTCCTGCATGAATTGCATTGAACGCTACAGCGGCGAATGGCCGTGTGTGGGACTGGAAAAATATCGCATCGTGTTCATCGAGAACACCACCGCCTGGGTCGGCTGCCCGTTCATGCCCAGCGCCGGCGAAATCAAAGGTTGGCTCTCCGCCCCGCCCACGCCCATCGAACCCACGGCCAAAGCACGGATCGAACACCTGCAAAAAATGCGCAATAGGCAGAAGCTCGGCGGCTACCTCGCCGAAGGTCAGCCCGACTCGGCCGGCTTCCAAAGTCACATCTGCTGCTACCCCTACGGCTCCAGTGGCTCGCGCAGCGGCGTCTTCCTGCGCCGCACCGACAACTCCAAAGAAATCCTCAACAAGGTCCGATCCGTCTTCCACGGCGGAGTCTCCGAGTCTCAACGCCGGCAGATCGAAGCCACGCCCAGCCTCCGGGTGCTGCCCAAGATTTCGCAGAAGAAACCTTCGGAGCCCAGGAAAGAGTTCATCCACTATCCCAAGATTACGGCGCAGGATTGCGGCCTCGATTTCGACGGCCTCGAACGCGCCTGGGAACGCGGCGGCATGCTCATTCAGGTGTCCGCCGTCGATGGCTACCATCCCAACTTAAAGCTCGTAGCCGTCCTCCAGAAAGGTCTTGGCCGCATTGAGAAAGCCGTCATCGCGGGCATGTCCCCCAAGCACCTCGGAGAGGCGCTCGCCGAACTTCTGCCCAACGACAAGCAGGCCGTCGCCTTCGGACTCCAACTCGCCGCCGGCATCGCTCTGCAAGCGGGTATCGCCCTCGGCGTCGCCGCCCTCGGCTCGGCTGCTGGTTGGGCCTTCGGCAACTTCGCGCTTCCGGGCTTGGGTGGCGCGGCGGGCGCGGCTGCCGGCGGCACGCTTGCCACTGGCATCTACAACTTCGTCCTTCGCGCCTACGACGTTGCCGACACCGGCTCGCAGATCGCAGGCAAGAGCAAGGACATCAACGAGGCCGGCGTCATGGCCTGGCAAGGACAGAACGAGGCGGCCACCAAGAAGTTCGCCAAGATCTTCGCCGAAATCATCCTCGCGGCCATGCTCATTCTGCTCGCAAAGGTTGTCGCTGAACGCGCCAAGGGCAAGAAAAATACAAACCTGTCGAAGGAAGGCCAGATCTGGGTAGACTCGGAAACCCGGCGTAGTTCGCCCCGCGTGCCGCGTGTGAAACTCAAGCTCAGCTTCGCCGGCTTGAAAAAATTCACTCGTTCACGAGCCTCGGAGGTCGGCATGCTCGCCGAGGAGATCGATGCACTTGCGAAACTCGCCGCCAAGGGATACTACATCGCCGTCCGATCCTGCAACAAGAGCAGAATCAAGTGGCTCAAATCCGGACACGCCCTCAACGCAAAACCTCTCTGGCTTCCCATCAAAAGCCTCGGCTTCGGAGACTTCAAGGGCTTGGTCGGTTTCAGCCGCATCATGTCCAAGAATCGCGGCACCTACGTCGACTACCCCAAGGCCATCCGCCAGATGAAGAAGATCACCCCCGGTGGAAAATTCAATCCGACGTTCCTCGATGGCAAGTCCTATGAAGGTCCCTTCGCGTTGAAAGAGGGCGTCATCTACGATTTCCTCTACAAGGACACTTCGTCCAACTCCAAGCTCCTCTTCCTCAAAGTCGGCGACGAGTACATCGCCGTCGATCACAACGGCCGGCCTTGGATTCCCGACCTGGACGTGACAATCCTTCAGAAGCGAAGCAAAACGGGAGCCTACTTGCCGCCCGGCGTGGGCATCATGGGCGATCGTCCACACCAGCATGGATCCGACGCGCCGGATATCGAAAGCGACCTCAACGGCTTTTTCCGTAGCAATGTCACCTATCCGGACGGATACGATCCGATCCAGCACGGCGGCCGTGGAGGATCGGCCAATTACATGAAGGACATGAAGGACCCGGAGACAAAGAAGCGCATACACGAAGGCCATGCCTACGAACCCATCTGGCAGAAGCCCGGCTGGGCGCCCGGCGATGCCGAAGAAGGCCATCATGTGATCGCCGCCGACGGC
Organism: Acidobacteriota bacterium; assembly: GCA_040007195.1. Classification (GTDB taxonomy): domain Bacteria; phylum Acidobacteriota; class Terriglobia; order Bryobacterales; family Bryobacteraceae; genus JAFLBB01. Next base: position 12,215 of record JBDTVQ010000014.1, read on the forward strand.
CTCGACGGCTTCCTTGCCGAGGCCAACGACATGTCCGAACTGCAGAAGTTCCATGAGGCGAATCCCATGGGCGTTTGGCGCTGGTAAATCTCTCAGCGCCATGGGCGCGGCGTGAAATATACTCGTCCTACTCATGCTCCGCCGTGTTGTTACCATCGCCCTCGTCTGCGCTGCGCTCACGCTCGCGGCGAGCCTTCCCACCGCCTCGCCTGAATCCGTCGGCGTCTCCTCGCAACGCCTCAAACGCATTGACGCCTGGCTCAACGGCCTCGTCGCATCGAAGCAGGCCGCGGGATTCGTTTCGCTCGTCGCGCGCCGCGGCAAGATCGTTCATCACGAGGCTTTCGGAACGCGCGGGCTGTCGTCCACAGAGCCCATGCCGAAGGACGCCCTGTTCGATCTCGCCTCGATGACCAAGCCCATCACCGCCGCCGCCGCGCTCATGCTGCTCGAAGAAGGACGCATCACGCTTCACGAGCCCATCTCCAATCACCTGCCCGAATTCAAGAACGTTCGCGTCGAAACCGCGCCCGGCGTGCTCTCGCCGCCCACACGTCCCATTCAGGTTTGCGATCTCTTCGATCACACCTCGGGCGTTTTTCCCACGCGCTCCCGAGCGGAGATCTTCGAGCACCCGACGCTGCAATCGTTCATGCAGGAGCTCGCGCGTATGCCCCTGCGCGCGCAACCCGGCTCTACCTGGATCTACGGAACTTCCATCGACGTGCTCGGCTACCTCGTGCAACAGGTCTCCGGCCAGCCGCTCGATCAGTTCGTGCAACAGCGCATCCTCGCGCCGCTCGACATGAAGGACACCTATTACTGGCCGCCCGATTCCACAAACAGCCGCCGGGCGATTCTCGTCGTCAACGGCAAGGACGATCCCGAGTCGCTGTCCCGCGTGCCCCCCGCCGCGGCAAAAGCCAAAACCTACATCGGCGGCGCCAGCGGCCTTTACTCTTCCGCCGCCGATTACTATCGCTTCTCGCAGATGCTCTTGAACGGCGGCATCGCCAACGGCCAGCGCCTGCTGGGTCCCAAAACCGTCGCCGAGATCGCGCAAAACTACATCGGAGACATGACCTCTTTTCGCACACCCGGCCACCGTTTCGGGCTCGGCTTTGCCGTAGTCACAGACCCGGCCGCAAGTGGATTACCTTATTCCAAAGGCACTTACTATTGGAGCGGTTCGCAAGGCACGCTCTTCTGGATCGATCCTAAAGAAGAGCTGGTAGGCGTGCTCATGGTGCAGCTCACGCCCAACCGTTTGCAGTTGCGCGAAAAGTTTTCCGCCCTCGTGTATTCATCCTTGGTGGAATAGTTCGCCGAAATGTTTCCCATTCGCGGCGTCATTCCGCTCCTGCAATCGACGTTTCACGACGACGGCGCGCTCGATCTCGAGTCGCTCGCGCAACAAACGGACTGGGTCCTCCGTTCGGGCGTGCAGATCATCGCCTATCCAGGCTTCGTCAGTGAATGGTGGAAGCTCACCCCCGATGAGATTCTCGCCTCTGCGGAAGTGATCCGGCGCGCCTCGGCCGGCCGTGCCAGGCTGATCCTGAACGTCACCGCCCAAGCCACGCGCCCGGCGCTCGCCCAGGCCCAGGCCTTCGCCGATTTAGGAGCGGATGGTCTGATGGTGCTCCCGCCATTTACGGTGGCCACTTCGTCAAACGCAATTCTCGACCACCTCCGCGCCGTGCTCGCCGCGGTTCCCTTGCCTCACGTGCTGCAATACTCGGCATCCCTCACCGGCCTCAAACTTTCGGTCGGCGAGATGCTTTCCCTGCATGCCGACTTCCCCCACTTTTGCTCCATCAAGATCGACTACATCCCTCCAGGCCCCATGGTCACGGCCCTCAAAGCCGCCATGCCCGAGTCGTTCACGTTCCTCATCGGCTACGCCGGCCTGCAGCTCGACGACGCTCTCCGCCGCGGCGCTCATGGCCTCATGCCCGGCTCGAGCCACGTCTACGAAGACCTCCGGGCCTTTCGCGCCCTCGAAGCCGACCCCATCGCCGGGCTCGCCGAATTTCACCGCCTGCTCCCTCTGCTCAACCTTGAAATGCAAACCATTGAAACCTCCATCGCGCTCCACAAACGCCTGCTCTTCGAACGCGGCGTCATCTCCTCGCCGCATGTGCGTCCACCTGGTTATGAGTTGGACCCGGTCATGACCGCGCAAGCCATCGAGCACCTGGAGAGGTTGAAGTGAAGCCCACCCGCACGCGCTACAGAGTCCTCGCCTGGTGCGTGGCGCTGGCCGGCATCACCTATCTGGACCGCATCTGCATCGCCATCGTCGCGCCCAACATCACGGCCGACCTCGGCCTGTCGCCCGTGCAGATGAGCATCGTCTTCAGCGCTTTCACCATCGCCTACGGCCTTTTCGAAATGCCCACCGGCTATTGGGGCGACCGCATCGGCACACGCCGCGTCATGACCCGCATCGTCGCCTGGTGGAGCACCTTCACTATCGCAACCGCCGGCGCCTTTGGCTACTACTCGCTGCTCGCCATCCGCTTTCTGTTCGGCATCGGCGAAGCAGGCGCTTTCCCCAACGCCGGAAAGACCATCTCCATGTGGTTCCCCGTCCACGAACGCGGCCGCGCCCAGGGGATCTTCTTCGCCGGCGCGCACATCACCGGCGCCGTCACGCCGCTTGCCATTAGCGCCCTGATGGCCTACTTCCACTGGCGCATCGTCTTCGTCATCTTCGGCGCGATCGGATTCGTTTGGTGCTTCGGTTGGTACCGTTGGTTCCGCGACGATCCGGCCGATCATCCAGAGGTGAATGAGGCCGAGCGCGACTACATCCTGGCTTCGCGCAGCGTATCGAAGAAGGGTCCGTTCCATTGGGGCGAGTTCCTGCGCATGTTCTCGCACGGTCACCTGCTTCTGCTCTGCTTCATGTACCTCACACAGAGCTACGGCTTCTACTTCTTCATCACCTGGTGCCCGACTTATCTCGAAAAGGCCCGCGGCTTCTCCAAGCTCAGCCTCGGCCTGGCCTCGGGCTTGCCCCTGCTGCTGTGCGCAGTTGCCGACATCCTCGGTGGCGAGGCCTGCGATCGAGCCGTGCGCCGCTTCGGAACCCGATTGGGACGCTCAATCGTGGGCGTCGTCTCCATGCTCGGCGCGGCGGCCGCCATGCTCGCCGGCACCCACGCCAGCGACCCCACCACTGCCATCTGGCTGCTCGCCACCGCCGCGGGTATGGGCAGCTTCGTCCTCGGCGCGGCATGGTCCACCGCGCTCGACATGGGCGGCGCGAAGGCTGGCCTCGTCGGAGCGGTGATGAATACGGCCGGGCAAGTCGGAGGCGCGCTCAGCCCCGTTGTTCTTGGCTACGTGCTGCAAAGGACCGGCAACTGGGACATTCCGCTGTATGCAACGGGCGTCCTCTACATCCTCGGCGGCCTCTGCTGGCTAGTGATCGACGCGAAGAAAGCGCGCTTAGGCTGACGCCTTCTTCCGCTCCACCGCCCACTCGAAATGCGAGTCGCTGGAGGCCGCTGCTGCAACGCCCACATGGAAAGGGCTTGCGCCAATGCGAAGGGACAGGCAAACAAGACCAGGGGCATGGCCCGTAAAGCAATCTTGCGGCGTGGCCAGTTCCCTTCCCTGCTTGCCTTGTAGAGCAGCAACGACAGCATCAGCGGAGGGATCAGGCCGGCAAACCACTGGACACTGAAAAACGTGTTGAGCCAGCCGCCGGGATCAAAGTACGCTGTGGCCATGCCGAAGTCCGCCGTGGGCGCGGCGTCAGGCGGACTTGATGGGATTCTTCAGAATGCCGACGCCTTCAAGTTCGACCTCGCATACGTCGCCATTCTTCATCGGCGAAGTGCTGCCCGGCGTGCCCGTATAGATGAGGTCGCCCGGTTCAAGCGTCACATACTTGCTCACGAAGCTGATCATCGACGGCACGTCGAAGATCAACATGTTCGTCGAGTCCTTCTGCATCACCTTGCCGTTGAGGCGCGTCTGAATCATCAGCTTCGAATAGTCGAGCCCGGTGACGACGTACGGGCCCAGCGGACCGAAGGTGTCGGAGCCCTTCGCACGCCACCACTGAATGTCTTTGTCGGGACCGTTCTGCCATTGCCGCTCGCTCACGTCGTTGCCCGCGGTGATCCCGAAAACATAGGACGGCGCATCGGCCTTGGAGACGTTGCTCGCCTTCTTGCCGATCACCACCACGAGTTCGCACTCAAAGTGCACGTCTGTGGAATCGGCGGGCAGAATGATCGGATGCCCCGGGTGCTGCAGGCTGGTGAGCGGCTTGTAGAAGATCTCCGGACGTTTCGGTTCGGGGGCCTGCGTCTTACTGGACGCAATATGGCTGCGATAGTTGCGCGCCATGGCCAGCACTTTCGACGGCTCGACCGGATAAAGCAATTGCACGGCGCTCAGCTTGTGCGTCTTACCGTTGGGCTTGCGCGCGCCGAAAAGGTTGCCATCGAACTCGGCGATCGACTCACCCTGCCACCGCACCGTAGGCAGTGCGATTCCCCGCGCGAAACCGCGCGTATTTCTTCACCCCGCCCTGCGCTTGCACCGATTGGGTTGCGCCGGCCAACGCTGCCGCTCCCGCCACCATTTCGCGACGTGTCATATGCGCTTCACCTCGATCTCTTTGTATTCCATCCAGCGGCCGTTCTGATGGGCCTGAAGCTCGATGGTTCCGGGCTGAAGATTTTCCAGCCGGTCATACTCCATCACATTCTCTCCATTGATGCGCACCATGCACCACGCGTCTTTCACCCACATCTGCAACAGGAACCACTGTTCGGTTTCGATCTCGGGATAGCGCGACCGCTTGTTGAAGTAGAGCGATCCGGTCGGGTAGTGCGCCTCGCGCACGTCGTGCAGTTGAATCTCATAGCGTTCGCGCCCGCCCTGCGAGCGGAACAGCACGCCGCCGTTGTGATGATAGACGCCGCGGACGTACATGCGAAGGGCGAAGTCCCGATACCTCTCTTTCGTCGTAAGATTGCCCAGCCCGTCGCTGCGCAGAATCCGGCCGAAGGCTTCGAACTTCGCGGGTGACTTCTCGTTCAACTCGGTGAGCGTCCACTTATCGAGGTCGGAGGCCGTGGTGAACAGCGAATCCCACTTCTCTTTCGACGGCAATTCCTGCACCTTGAAATTGCGCCAGCGATGAGGATAGGAGAGCGACTCGAGGCCGAGATAGCCGCGGCGGAGACGATATTTCAATTCAGGATGCGAGTCGCAATCCAGGTCGTGGACCATCTCGCCGTTCGACCACACCTGCAGCTTCGGCCAATCCATGCGGATGCGCAGCGTGTTCCACTCCGGTTTGACGTTCACCAGCTTCGGCGCGATCACGGGAAAGATGCTGATCGCCGAGTTCGTGCGCGGGTCTTTGTCCAGCTGATGGAACAGAGACACCTTGAATCCGCAGCGGGATTTCACACCGTGCTCAGGCGCGCTGAAGTAGACCCCACCGTCCATCCAACCCTTGCTGAACCAATCCAACGAAAGGTCGAAGTTCTCATATTGGCGCGTGCTCTTGAGCCAGGCCGGATATTCGGAGGCAGGAGTCGCATGGATCTCGCCGTCCTTTTGGTAGAACGACGATTCGGGCCCGTCTTCGATGGTCCAGCCTTGGATGGATTCGCCGCGCAGCAGAGGTGTAGCCAGCGGGGCGGCGAGAAGGGGAGCGAAGATTCGACGTGTCAGCAGCATTTTGCCCTCGCGTATTTTCGTTGTGCGTAGTGGTCAAAGAAGCGGCGCCATTCGGCCGGCGAATGCAGGCGCGCGCCGCGCAACAGGTGCCGCGCATAGGCGGCTTCGGAACTCAGTTCGGCGAGTAAGCCGCGTAAGGACGCCCGCGCGGTCGCGCCGCCCGGCGTGCCCATGGGCGACATCGGGATGTCTGGGATTAGCAGCGGCTCGGCGCCGGAGATGTAGCGCGTCCACACGCGGATGGAGTCGAGCAGAATCAGCGTCACCAGGATCAGGAACGTCCCGCACACCACGGCATCCAGCCGGTTATTGAATATCTGCGTCTGCGTGAGAGCCACCTGTGCGGCGGGAACGTTTCCCGCGGCAATGGCCGCCTCGAGCAAGCTCGCTTGGGCGAGGAACCCCACCCGAGGCAGGTCGGAGAAGATCTTCTCCAGTCCGGCCGTGTAGCAGACGACGACGAGCCAACTGAGCGGTAGGCAGGTGATCCACATGAACTTCGCACCGTGCATTTTCACGAGAATCGTCGTACCCACGCAAAGGGCGATGGCGGCGAGTAACTGGTTCGCGATACCAAACAGCGGCCACAAAGAATTGATGCCGCCCAGCGGATCGCGCACACCCTGAATCAGGAAGTAGCCCCACGCCATGACGATGATCGCGGACGTGGCGATGACACCAACCTTGCCGGATGACCTGCCCATCCTGGGATGAATCTGTCCGAGCAGATCCTGCAGCATGAAGCGGCCCACTCGCGTGCCGGCGTCGATCACCGTGAGGATGAACAGCGCCTCGAACATGATGGCGAAGTGATACCAGAAGCCGAGGAAAGCGCGCCCGCCGCCGGAGTTCGCAAAGATGTGCGCCATCCCCAATGCCAGCGACGGAGCGCCGCCGGTGCGGTAGAAGAGCGTCTCTTCCCCGACATCTTTGGCAAGGGATGCCATGGTCTGGGCGGAGACAGGAAAGCCCCAACCGCTGATGGTCGCCACCGCTTGTTGTGCTGTACTGCCGACGATGCCGGCCGGCGAATTCACCGCGAAGTAGACGCCCGGTTCCAGGACGCAGGCGGCGATGATCGCCATGATGGCGACGAAACTTTCGAGCGCCATCGCGCCGTATCCAATCGGCCATGCGTGCCATTCGCGTTCGATGAGCTTTGGCGTGGTGCCGCTGGAGATAAGTGAGTGGAACCCGGAGATGGCGCCACAGGCGATGGTGATGAAGCAGAACGGAAACACTTTGCCCGCAAAGATGGGGCCGGTGCCGTCGACGAAGCGCGTCAGAGGCGGCATCTGCAGTTCAGGCCGTACGAAGAGGATGCCCACACCGAGCATGAGGACGACGCCGAGTTTGACGAACGTTGAGAGGTAATCGCGCGGGGCCAGGAGCAGCCAGACGGGAAGCGCACTGGCGAAGAAGCCGTAGACAATTACCATCCAGGCAAGCGCCACGCCGCCGTAGGTGAACCACGGCGACCATGCTGCATTGCCCGCTACCCACTGGCCGCCGAAGATGCTGGCGAGCACGAGCAGAAAGCCGATCACAGAGATTTCCAAAACTTTTCCCGGGCGCAAATAGCGCAGGTAGATGCCCATGAAGATGGCTATGGGCATGGTGGCGGCGATGGTGAACGTGCCCCACGCGGAGTCCTTCAATGCATTCACGACCACCAATGCCACAACGGCGAGCAGGATAATCATGATGAGCAGCACGGTGACCAGCGCGGTGAAGCCGCCGATTTTGCCGATCTCTTCACGCGCCATCTGGCCGAGCGATTTACCATCGCGGCGCATGGAACCGAACAGGATGATGAAGTCCTGCACGCAGCCGCCGAGCACGGCGCCGATGATGATCCAAAGCGTGCCGGGCAGATAACCGAATTGCGCGGCGAGTGTGGGCCCGACGAGCGGACCGGGGCCGGCGATGGCGGCGAAGTGGTGGCCGAAAACGATCCACTTGTTGGTGGGCTCGAAATCGTGGCCGTCGCGAAGACGGGTGGCCGGAGTGGCGCGCGCGTCGCTCAAAACCATGACCTTGGCGGCGATGAATTTGGCGTAGAAACGGAAGCCGATCAGATAGAAGCAGACGCTGGCAATCACCAGCCAAATGGAGTTGACGGATTCGCCGCGATTGAGCGCAATGCCCATGAAAGCATACGCACCGAGCACGGCGATGGCGCCCCAGGCCAGGTGGCCTAAAGTTTTGCTCATGAGTTGTGATTGTACCGCCGCCGGGGCGGTGCGGACTAGAACTTCCCGAGGCTGCGGAGAATGGCTTCCGTGTTGCGGCCGCCCGGAAGTTCGACGGCGTGAACCGTCTTCCATTCCAGATCTTTTGTTCCGATGTATTTGGCGTTGTTGCGCTCGGCTCCCATCAAAATGACGATGTAGCCGGCCTTCTGGAACGTGAGCGCGCGGTACTGCCGTTCGCCGGCGTCGCTTTTCCAACGGTCGGAATCGGGCTTACCGAGCTTGCGCACGATGTCGAAGTAGTCGTACTGATTGGTAAAACCGAGGTCGGCCTGAACGATGGCCTTGTACTCGACGGTGCCGCCGGATTCCTTGAAGCGCGAGACACCGACAAAGATCATCGCCACTACGATGCCGCCGATCAGCACCCCGGCAATGAGCTTGCCGATGGAAGATTCCGCGCTGGTGTCCATGCGCAGGTTTTCCCGCGTGGAGGGCGCGCGCGGCACTTCATTTGGCGGAGCGGGAGCCGCGAGATTGATCTTAGGCATGTTGAGCACGCGGCGGCTGTGCGGGAAAACCGCGCCGCCACTGTATTCGATCTCGCGCTTAAGGCCGACGATCATCACCGGCTCTTCAATCTTGGATATCTCGCCCAGCCAGGCGCGCGGAATCCAGATTTCGATGCTCATCTTGGGGTTGTGAACGAGAATCTCGCTCCAAGCGCCGCGCACGACTTCCCACTCGTTGTGTTCAATATTGACGATAGGGGGATAGAACGAGAAGCGGCGGGTTCCGAGTTCGTCCAGTGCCGGAGGCGTCGGCGAGGATGCCATGCGACCCTATCGTAGCATTCAGGGTTACCGGGTTAAGGCGTCCAGCAGCATCTGCGCCAGGTCGGAAAGGAGGCGCTGACCGGAGTTTTCGGGACCGTAGTCGATGCCCGGCATGCCGTCGACGGTGAGAGCCATGGCAACCGGACCGCCCGGCGCGCGCACGATGCCGACATCGGAGCGGAGTGCGTCGAGCGAACCGGACTTGGAGAAGACCCAGCGATCGGGCAAGCGGCGGCCGATGGAGTCCTTAAATTGCTGGCGCCCGAGGACGGCGAGGATCTCCTGAGAATCTTTCCGCGAGACGACCTTGCCCGCTTCGATCAGTTCGAGCAGCCGCACCATATCGTGAGGGGTGGAGACGCCGAGGCCAAAGCGGCGGTACTCGCTCATCATCCCTTCCTTGGCGAAGCCGCTGGGCGACTTTAACTGGTTGCCATCCCCGCGAACTTTGCGCAGCGACTTGGTATTCAGAATGCCGAGCTTCACCATGTAGTCGTTGACGGCATCGGCGGTGATGCGGCCGAGGATGAGGTTGGTGGCGGTGTTGTCGCTGACCACGATCATGAGGTTGGCGACGTCGCGAACGCGATGCTTCGTGCCCGGCGAGAACTCGCGAAAGATGCCCGAGCCGGAGACCGTGTCAGCCTCAGTGAGCGTGAGTTCTTCCTCCCACTTCACCTTGCCCTGGGCAACCTGATCGTGGAGGGCGCACAAGATGGGCAGCTTGATCGTGGAGGCCGTGCGCACCTGCTCATCGGGGTTCATTCCATACTCGGCGCCTGTTTTGAGGTTCTTTGCATGAAGCGAGACATGGCCGGGGAAGCCTGCCACGCGGGCGCGGATGCGAGCGTCGAGGGCAGCGGCTTGCTGCGGAGTCAGTTGGGCATGCGCACAGACGGCGGTTATGAGGATGAGGACCAGACGAAGCATTTCGTTCAGTGTAACCGAGCCTTCGCGGGCGGCATCCCAGAGTAAGAGCGCGCGATCAACCCAGTGAGCGGTAGTAGGCGATGAGATCCAACGGCGGCGGCACATGGCCCAGCGCACGGATCATGCCGGAAGCCTGACCACGATGGTGCGTGCCGTGATTCACCACGTGGAGGACTATTTGCCAAAGAGGCGTTGCGTTGGAGTTTCCCTTGAGGTCCTTGTATTCGATCTTGCCGCCGAGCGCGGCTTCGTCCTGCGCGGCAATGAACTCTTCCCATTGCGCGAGCAACGCGGGCCATTCGGTCTGGAGCGTCTCGATGAGGAAGTCCTTTTCGGGATCGATGAATTTGGAGGGGGTGGTGCCGTTGATGCGGTGCCACCAGACGCGGTCGGCGGCAAAGGTGTGCGCGAGCGTGCCAACGACGGATTTCTCGCTCGTTTTGAAATCGTGCGTGAGTTCGGCGGCGGTGAGCTTTGATGCAGCGTCGACAAGGCGCGCCGAGGCCCAGGTGGTGTAACGAAGGTGAAGGGTGAGCATCGAACTCGGAACCATCCGATTAGTTTAGCGAGGCACGCGCCGGCGCTACTTGAGCAGCGGCTTCAGAGCTTTTGCGAATTCAGTAGCCTGGCGCAGGAAGCCGAGGTCGGTTGGATGCGAGCCGTCGATGGTTGCTTCGCCGTCGTCACCGAGCAGATGATCGGCCTTCAGATACGCCACGCCCGGAACGTTCTCTTTGCGCAGCTTCGCGTACTCCTCGCGTAGCGCCACATGGTTGGTTTCATTGCGCTCGCGGCGGGCCGCGTTCAGGAAGTTGTCCGCATAGTTGCGGTCCTCGACCAGCAGGATGGGGGTCTTCGGATGCGCGGCACGCAGCGTCTTTACGCAAGCCGCGGTGCGCTCGTGGACCTCCTGCGCGTTCATGTTCGGGAGACAGTCGATGACGAAGACCGCCGCGTCGAGTTCGGCAACGAACTTGGTTACTTCCGGCTCCATCTTGCCGTTGCCTGAGAAGCCGAGATTGATCACGGCGTGATCGAGCATCCGGCCCAACTGCGCCACGTGCGTCATTCCGGAGCGCGAGGCAGAGATGCCGTGCGTGATGGATGTGCCATAGAAGACGATCGGCTTGGAAGCGGACGGGCGCGCGCTGCCCTTGGCAATGCTGCTGCTCTTCGGTACGCCGATCTCAAGCGACGTGACGGCGTTGCGCAGCGGCAAATAAATCATGTACTCACGCTGGCCCGGCGGCAATGATCCGGCAAGCACGTCGGTGTTCTCGGGATACTTCGTCGGGCGGCCGATTCCCAGCCAGTGCCAGCGGCCCGCATCGGTCTTCGCGTAGAGATCCAGACCGCCGGATGCGACGGCGGTGATGGTAGGCGAGGCGAGGTTCTTATTCGTCACCGACCAGCGGGCGTGGATTGCCGTAGTGTTTGCGGAAAAGCGGACGAGGACGCCGCTCGAATCGCGGCTGAGATCCCAAACGGCCTTCCGCACGACGCCCTCGGCGCGGCCGGGCAAGCGGTCGTAAGGCGATTTCACGTCGGTGAAGCCAAGGCCCTCAACGACAAATTCCTTCGCGTCGTGCCAGTCCAGTTCCGGCTCGGGTTTCGCCGCCTCCTGTGCGCGAGCGGCCAACGCCCCGCTCATCCAATATGCGAATTGCCGCCTGTCGATTTTCATAACGTGGTTCAGTCTATCGGATTGCTTCTTGTCTCGCCGTCGGGACATGCGCGATACTCCATATGAACGCAATCGAAAGGGCACATGGATTACTTTGAAGTGCTGCCGGCAGTGTGGCGCCGGGTTCTGGCGGGAGCGCCGCAGATGGGCTGGTCGTTGCTTGTCTTCGCGTTGGTGCTGCCACTGGAGGCTTGGGTGGGTTCAGGCCAAAAGGTGAGCTGGAGCGAGCGCTTCGGCAACCTTGCCGCGATGGTGATTCATTTCATACTGGGAGGTGTGATTCTCACGCTCGTCTTCATCACACCACTGGGACGCAGCCTGTCGGAGTTTCCGCGCGAGCCGCGGCATGAGCTACTGCAGAATCCATTCGTTTGGGCCCTGGCGGCGGTGTTCATCATTGATGGGCTCTTTTACTGCTACCACCTTACCCAGCACAAAGTGTCGTTCTTGTGGCATATCCATAAGCTGCACCACACCGATCCGGCGATGAACATCACGACATCGAAGCGCAGCCATTTCATTGAGCGCACGATGCAGTATCTGGTGTTGACCTTTCCGATGTTTTGGGCGTTGGGCATGAATGCGCAGGGGATGGCATATGCGGCGATGGCCGTGTCGTTCTTTCTCTATGCCGCGCATGCCGATGTGCGCTTCAATATGGGTCCGCTCACGCCGGTGCTCGTCGGGCCGCAGTATCACCGGATCCATCACAGCCGGTTGGCAAAACATCAGGACGTGAATTTTGCGCAGATGTTCCCGCTGTTCGACATCATTGGCGGCACGTATGTGCGGCCCGGGAAGGCGGAGTATCCTGCTACGGGTGTGGCGGGGTGCGAAACGCCCTATACGCGCTGGCGCCCGCTCATTTGGTAGGCGCGCCGGGCACGGGGTCGAGCGTGCCGAGAGCGACGCTCGAACGGCAGGAAACAAGGCGATTCCATGTAAGGCGCAGCCCCGTGGCAATGCCGTGCCGTGCGACAGCCTGGCGCGAATATTCCGAGCAGGTAGGGCGATAGCGGCACTGGAAGATCATCGACGATGCCGGACGCAGGTAGCGTTGATAGGCTTCGACGGCGCCTACATAAGCGCGCGCAGTGAACTGATGGGACGGTTCGCGCGTGGCGTCAACCCCGGCCAGCACGAGCAGCAATAAAACGGCCGCGAGGTAGGATTCGGGCCTTTTTAGACACTGCCGCAATGTGGGCACTTGGTGCTTGCCTGGAGGCGTCGATTCTTGCAGTTGTGGCATTCGATCAGCTCGCCTTTGGGCCGCGACAAAATGTAGATGATCAGCCCCGGAAGGCTGAGCAGCAGCACGACGATCATCCACATGACGGAGCCGTCGATGCCTCGAGCCTTGGCGTCTTTCGCGACCCACACCAGCAGCGCGATGTTGAGGATGAGGATCACGACCGGGATGAGCAGCAGCACTCCACTACAGGCGAAGCACCCCAGCGCGGCGGCGGCACCGTCGGCGTCACTCGATTGGGCGAACGCCTGCGTGGCGAATGCGAACGGGGCGGCCGAGCGCAGCGCCCGGCGGAGAGGGCTGGATTCTGGGCAGGTCATGGGTAATCAAGGCATAATGACACAAAGCCCGGACGCTTGCGCGCCCGGGCTTTCGAAGTTGCGATGTACGGCCGGTTAGAACAAGTTCGTTGGGCGGCGTGTCCAGCTTGTGCCCTTTTCCTTGGCGATGCCTTCAAGGGCATTCACGTGCGCACCTGATTGCGTGAGGATGTGATGAAGATCGTTGCCGATGCTGATGAAGCGGAATCCTTTATCGAGGAATTCGCCGACTCGGGCGGTGCCGAACAGGAACAGGCCGAGGATGACGTTGTTCTGCTTCGCATTGGCGACGAGTTTTTCGGTGGCGGCACCCAGTTCCTTAGAGGTGTACATTTCCGGGAAAACGTAGGTCTCAAAGAGACCCATCGACATGCAGAGATCGTTCTGGCCCAGGAAGAGGATGTCGACGCCGGGCACTGCGGCGATCTCTTCCATGTTCTCAATGCAACTGGCGGTTTCCACCTGTAGCGCTACGATGATGTTCTTGTTGGCATTCGGCACGTAGCCGAGAAGTCCGGCTTTGGCCGTGGCGCGTTGCGGGAAGTAGACGCTGCGCGTGCCCGCGGTGGGATACCGCGCGCAACTCACACCGGCTCGCGCTTCAGCCGCGGTGTTGATGTATGGAATCAGCACGCCGTCGGCACCGAGATCGAGCGCCTGCTGGATGCCGTTGCGGTCGTGATAGCCGCCCACGCGCACCATCGACTTCGCTCCGCCACTGGCAATCGCGCAGAGCATTGCCGACAACTTTTCAGGATCCATCGGCCCATGCTGTGTATCCACAAGCAACCAGTCGTAGCCGCTGTGGGCCAACTGCTCGGCAACGGTCGGGCTGTGAGTATTCAAGAATAAGCCCATCTTGGGCTGGCCCTCGCGCAACTGCGCTTTGAAGTCGGCGCCGCTCAGCGTCGCATCAGACATGGATTACTCTCCTCCACTACAAAAAAATGTGTGGGCCAAGCGGAACGGCCGGGCCCTTGTCACTATAACCCAACGCGGCGGAAACAACGGAAATGGCTCACGCCGCTTCCCGCTACTCATCCCGTATGCCTGCTATTCGCCGCGGTGAGCTTTGTTATGCTGCCTGAACAGGATGGCGCTCATGCGCAACCGGACGGCGATCTTTCTCTACCTATTTGCGGCGACCGCGTTTGCCTCCCCCGAAGAGGCCGCGCGCAAGGTGTTTGCGGCACGCTGCTGGTCATGCCACGCCCAGATCGCGATGGGCAAGCTGCGGCTTGATTCGCGCGAAGGCATGCTGCACGGGGGATTTTCGGGCGCGGCGCTCGTGCCGGGCGATGCAGCGAAGAGCCGCCTCTATGTGGCAATGGCGCGCACGGATCCGGCAGTGAAACCCATGCCGCCCGGGCCGCCGGTCTCCACGGAAGACCTGCGCACTATCCGGGAGTGGATCGAAGCGGGCGCACCGTGGAGCGAGCCGGGAAACCATTGGTCGTTTCAGCCGCTGAAGCGCGCAGCGCCGGGACAAACCATTGACACATTGACCGACGCCGCGCTGCGGACACAGGGACTAACAGCAAACCCGCGCGCCGATCAACGGACGCTTATCCGCCGCTTATATTTCGATCTTGTCGGCTTGCCGCCGACCGAGGACGAGTTCGCGCGGGCGACGAAGATCGAATTGGCGCAACTGGTGGACCGGCTACTGGCGTCACCACAATTCGGTGTGAAGTGGGCGCGGCATTGGTTGGACGTGGCGCGTTATGGCGAGGACGATTTCAGCGGCACTGCCGTGATTCCGTACGAGAACGCGTGGCGCTATCGCGATTGGGTGGTGGAGGCGTTCAATGCGGGCATGCCGTATGGGAAGTTTCTGAAGGCCCAACTTGCAGGCGATCTCATGAACGACGCTTCGCTGTTGCCGGCCACAGGGTTGCTGGGAGCGGGGCCTTGGTACTACGGCATCGCCCAGCCGCCGCAATCGCGGGCCGACGAGCGGCACGACCGCGTGGACATGGTGACGCGGGGGATGCTGGGTATCACTGTTGCCTGCGCGCGGTGCCACGACCACAAGTACGATCCGATCACAGCGAAAGATTATTACGCGCTAGCGGGCGTGTTTGCGAGCACGGCCTACAAGGAGTATCCGTTGGTCCCAGAGGCCGAAGCCGTGGCGTGGAGGACCCAAAAGAAGGAAGTGGATGACGCGGAAAAGGCGCTCAACAGGTTCCTTGATGAGCAGTCAGTGAACCTGGCGGAGCAGTATGCGCAGTCGATTGCAGACTACATGGTGGCGGCCGGCGGGGACGCCGCTGCGGACGGCTTGCAGCCCAAGGTGTTGACGCGGTGGAAGGAGTATCTGGCCAAGCCGGAGGAGTTTCATCCATTCCTGAATCGGTGGTTCAGCGGAGAACGGACACGCACGGAGGCTGAGGCTTTTCAGAAGCTGCTGCTGGAGATTCGCGCGGAGAAGCGCGCCGTGGACGAGCGGAACAAGAAACTCGTGGACGAGGCCAACAAGGTTGCACCCAAAGTAATGCGGACGATCATTCTGCCGGGTGGGTACAGGTCGGAAGAGGACTTCAATCCCGGCGCCTACATTCCGTCGGAATCACTGCCGCGCGATCGATTCGTGGCATTCAATCGCACGTTTGGAGAGAAGAGTTCGCCGTTGAAATTCGATCACGAACTTACGGCGGAACTGTTGGCGGATATCGCGCGGCCAGAATATGAGCGATTGAAGGCACGGCATGCGGCCTTGCAGAAGAGCTTGCCGAAGCAGTATCCCTACTTGATGGGCGCGGGCGAATTCGATCCGCATGATCTGCCGTTCAACAAGCGCGGCAACCCCGAAGATTTGGGCGATCCCGTGCCGCGCCAGTTCCCTGTGGTGCTGTCCGGCGGCGCCTCCATCCCGCTACGAGAGGGTAGCGGCCGATTGCAATTGGCCGAGGCCGTTGCCGCGCATCCGCTCGCCGCGCGCGTGGCTGCGAATCGAGTATGGATGGCCCTGTTCGGACAAGGCCTGGTCCGCACGCCTTCGAACTTCGGCCGCGCCGGCGATCGTCCCGTTCTACCCGAAGTGCTCGATCATCTGGCGTCGCACATGGAAGGCGGGCGAGCATCGCTGAAGGACGTAGTTCGAGAGATTGTCCTGAGCGAGGCGTATCAACGGGCGTCGACGTCCAACGCAGAGAACGAAAAGGCGGATGCAGGCAACCGGTATTGGTGGCGGCAGAATCGGCGGCGGTTGGAGGCGGAGTTGCTGGCCGATGCGGCGCTGGCAGTGTCCGGTGAATTGGATGCACATCTGGGTGGCGCATCGAGCGCGTTGACTGCGGAGTTTACGCGGCGGGCGCTGTATGCGAAGACGAGCCGGTTTCAGGCGGACGAGACACTGTCGCTATTCGATCTGCCGGCGGCCTCAGTAACATGCGAGCAGCGCGTGGTGACGAATGTGCCGCTGCAAAAGCTGTACTACTTGAACTCCGAGGCGGTGGCGCGGCGTTCTGAAGCGCTGGCGAAGCGAATTGGGATGGGGAATCCGAAAAAGGGCGTCGCACGCGCATACAGGATATTGTTTCAGCGTCCACCCAGCGCCGCGGAAGAGAGAGCGGGCGTAGCCTTTCTAAAAGAGAGTGGCGCGGACCGCTGGAAGTTATATGCGCAGGTGCTGTTGAGTTCGAACGAGTTTGCCTATGTCGATTAGCCGCATTCCAGCAGACGTCCATCCGCGCTGGACGCGGCGCCAGGCTCTGAGCCGGCTGGCGGGAGGCTTCGGCGCCGTGGCGCTGGCTCGGGAGTTGTGCGCCGACGCGAATCCATTCGCACCGAAGCCGACACATTTCCCGGCGAAGGCCAAGCGCGTTGTGTACCTGGTAATGAACGGCGGCATGTCGCACGTGGATACGTTCGATCCGAAGCCGATGCTGGTGAAACACAATGGCCAGCCGGTGCCTGGAGGGGCGCCGAAGACGGAGCGATCGACGGGAAGCCTGTTCGCCTCGCCTTTCTCTTTCGAGCGGCATGGGCAGAGCGGCATTGAAGTGTCCGAGCTGTTTCCGAAGCTTGGTGGATTGATCGATCACTGCTGCGTCATTCGCTCAATGTGGACGGAAGTTCCGAATCACGAGCCGTCGCTATTCATGTTCAACACGGGCACGATTCAACCGGGTAGGCCGAGTTTAGGCAGCTGGCTGATGTACGGTCTTGGTTCGGAGAGCCGCAATCTGCCGGGATTCGTTGTGTTGTGTCCGGGCATGCCGGTGGTCGGATCGCCTTTGTGGTCGTCGGCGTTTTTGCCCGCTGTGTTTCAGGGCACGTTTATCAAGAATACGGAGACCGATCCGTACAAGTTGGTGCAGAACATCAAGGGGCGCACCGAGCCGCAGGCGCAGAGGCGGCAATTGGATCTACTGCAGCAGTTGAACCGGGAGCATCTGGCGGCGCGTGCGGGTGACACGCAACTCGAAGCCTCGATCGAATCGATGGAAACTGCATTTCGAATGCAGGCCGAGGCGCCGGACGCCTTCGACATTCGCAAGGAGACGCCGGAGACGCAGGCGCGTTACGGGGACAGCGAAATTGGACGGAGTTGTCTGCTTGCACGCCGATTGCTCGAGCACGGCGTGCGAATGGTGCAGGTTTATTACGGCAACTCTCAGCCCTGGGACAGCCATGAAGACATCCTGGTGCACAAGCGGCTCGCGGCGAAGGCTGACCCCGCGGTGGCTTCGCTGATTGCCGATCTGCGGGATCGGGGAATGTTAGACGACACGCTCGTGGTGTTCGGCACGGAGTTTGGCCGTACACCGGCAGTTGAGAATGGATCCAGCACAAAGCTACACTTCGGGCGCGATCACAATTCCTATGGCTACAGCATCGTGCTCGCCGGAGGCGGCATCAAAGGCGGGACGGTGTATGGGGCGACAGACGATTTTGGCTATAAGGCGGCGATCAATCCGGTTCATCCGCACGATGTGAATGCGACGCTGCTGCACTTACTGGGGCTGGATCATACGCGGCTCACGTACTCCTATAGCGGCCGCGACTTCCGGTTGACGGACGTCCACGGGAACGTCCTGCGCGATATTCTCGCCTGAGTTAAACCTGTGCGACGACCTCGGCGATGGCATCGCCGTTACGGAATGCTTCTTCGCGCAATTCGACACCAAGTCCGGGGCCTTCGGGCGCGGTGACAAAACCGCCAACGGGCGTGGGCACGTTTTGGATGAAGTGCGGAAAGAGGTCGTTGTAAAGGTGGAAGACACTTTCCATGATGTAGAAGTTGGTGAGTGTCGTGGCGGTGTGGATGGAGGAGAACCACAACAGCGGACCACCGCCGGTGTGGGGCGAAACGGGAATCTTGAACGTGTCGGCCATGTCGGCGATCTTCTTCGCTTCGGTGATACCGCCGCACCAGGTGACGTCGAGCATGCAGACATCGACGGCGCGCGCTTCAAACATTTCACGGAAGCGGAAGCGTGTGGAGAGGCGCTCACTGAGGCAGATGGGTATAGACGTTTCGCTCGCAAGCGAGGCGTAGGCAGTGAGGTTATCGGGCAGCATTGCGTCTTCGAGATACATGATGCCGAGGGGCTCAAGCGATTTGGCAATTTGCAGGGAGCACGGAAGGTTCCACTTACTGCTGAGGTCGAGCGCGATGTTCAGCTCGTCGCCGACAGCTTTGCGGATGCGCTGGATGGGCTCGACGGACTGGCGCAATTCGGCCTGGGTGATGAATGTGCCGCCGTGGCGGGCGAAGGCGTTAATGGGTCCGCGATCGTAGGGATAGAGCTTGATGCCGCGGATGCCGCGCGCCATGAGGAATTCGGTGATCTTCTCCGGTTCGTCATGCTCGCGCATGCCATTGATGGTCCAGCCATTCATGGTGTTGTAGACCATGAGTTTTTCCTGTGCCTTGCCACCGAGGAGCTTGTACACAGGCAATCCGGCGGCCTTGCCGAGGATGTCCCACTGGGCGATGTTGATGGCCGTGAGCACCCGGTTCTCCGCGCCGCCGAAGGGCTGGTAGGAGACGCGATAGTAAATGTCCTGCCATAGGCGTTCGATCTGAGTGGGGTCCTTACCGATCACATACGGCGCGATTTCCTTCAGCGCTCCAAGGTGCGCTTCCGTCCCGGGATAGGATTCTCCGATGCCGGTGATGCCGGTGTCAGTCGTGAGGCGGACCCAGAACCAATTGGGGCTGACGTCTTTGATGCGCAGGTCGCGGCGGAAGCGGATGAACTCGATCTTGGTGATCTTCATGGGCGCGGCGGCGCGGGCGGCGCGTTGAGCTGCAAGCGGCAGGCCGAGGCTCGCGGCGCCCAGGAAATCGCGGCGAGTGTGTCTAGAGCGCGACAGCGTTCTTGGCGACATAGTCGTTCACCTTTTCAAATCCAGTCAGGCGTTGATCGATGTAGTAGTAGCGCTCGGCGTAAGCCATTCCGTACGGCTGGCCGCATTCGCGTTCGTCTTCGATCAGGAAGTGGCGAACGTATTCGCGGTCGGCAGTGCGGTCGTCGGTGCCCAGGATCGCGAGCTTCTTGCCTTCGGATGCGAGTTTGGCGCGGAGCAACGAACCGTAGTTGCCGCCGCCTTGCGATTTGCATTCGAAGATGCCGTCAATCTTCTTTTCGATGTGCGCGCTGATGTCAACGACGCGATTGAAGGTCTGCCCGGGGCGCGCGTAGAAGTAGTAGCGCTCCTTTACGGGATGAGGCTGAATGCCTGCTTCCATATGCTCTGGATAGTCGTTCGGCATGGCCGACATCCATGCGGCTTCTTCGACGGCGCGGCCTGTTGTGGAGTGGTCTGGGTTCTCTTCGCCGTGGCCCCAGGGATTGAACGTCACCACGGTGTCGACCTTTAGGAAGCGGAAGAGGAAGATGAGGCGGGCACGGAGGTCGAGCGAGGAGATGTTGTTCATCTCGTGATTCTGATAGTAGAAGTGAAACACCTCTTTGAAGCCGAGCGCTTCGCCGACCTTGTAGTGTTCCTGCTCGTTGCTGAGGATGTTTTCGGCGGTGCTGTGATCGCCGCATTTTTCATCGTTGGTCGTGCGGATGAGATATCCGGTGTAGCCTTCGCTGATCAATTTCGCGCAGAGGCCTCCGGCGAAGAGAGGAACGTCGTCCAGGTGCGCGTGAACGGCGGCGAATACCTTGCCTTTGTGCGGCTGACCGGGTTGATCACGGTCCAGGACGATTTCTTTTACGTCTGCTCGTGCCATGACATCCCTCCTAGAGCTTCACCGCGTTGGCGTCGACGAATTTGCGAATGGCGGCGGTGTGACTGGCGTCGGGCCCGATGTAGCGGAACGCTTCGGCATACTGCAATCCAAAGCGCTGGCCGAGCAGCCGCCAGTCCTCCATGAGGAAGTGCTTCACATATTGATGATTTGCGGTCTCGTCGTTGTCTCCAAGGAGCGCAAGCTTTTTGCCTTGCCTGGCCAGTTCGGCTCGCATGCGTGAACCGGCCTCGCCCGCCGGGCCTTTGCCTTTGTTAGCTACGTTGCCGCGCACCTTCTGATCGATGTATGAGCCGATGTCGACGATTCGGTTCACCAGATTGTGGCCGTTGGGCGAGCGCGCGTGATAGTACTTCTCACGAACATGCACGGGCTTCAGTCCGGCGCGGTAGTGTTCCGGATAGTCCTTCGTTGTGCCCGAGAGCCAACAGGCGGCCTCGGCGGCGCGCCCGGCCACGAGGTGATCGGGGTTCTCTTCGTAGTGATTGTAGGGGTCCATTGTGATCAACGTGTCCACCTTCAGCACGCGGAAGAGGAAGATGAGACGCTGGCGAATTTCGATTTCGGCCGCGTCGTCCATACGGTGATTGCGGTAGTAGAAGGAGAACGCCTTTTTGCAACCGAGGCCGGCGGCGACGGCCTGATTGTCGAGTTCGTTCTGCACGACGCCATAGCCGAGCGTTTTGCCCGCGGCTTCGTCGTTGGAGATGCGGATTAGATATGCGGTGTAGCCTTCGTCGACGAGTTTCGCGACGAGGCCGCCGGCGTAGAGCGGGATGTCGTCCGAATGCGCCTGCACGGCGGCGAGCACCTTTCCTTGATGCGGTTTGCCTTTCACGGGGCGCTCGATTTGCAGGTCGTCGGCGAAGCTGTAGTAGTCGGGGACGGTGAAGGGGCTCCAACCGGAACGCTTGTTGGCGTAGGCCGCGGCGGTGACTTTCGGGGGCAAAGGCTGAGGGGCAGCGGAGGCCTTCGCAGGCGCTGCCGCCTGCGCGGAGGCGGCAGCGGGAATGGCGGCACCGGCGAGCGTGGACTGGGTCAGAAACTTTCTTCGCTTCATAGCTTGCGTGAAAGTATACACGCGAGGAGCCGGTGGCTTGGCACGTTTGCGGAATTCTCGCTACGATACTTCTTCCAGCATGCGATTCACTCTCCTTCTTCTTTTTGCCGCGACTGCGTTTGCCCAGCATCCGGAGGCGCTTCGCGAAGGCCGCCGGCTGTTCGTACGCAACTGTTCGGCCTGCCATGGCGAGACGGGAAAGGGCGGGAGAGCGCCGGACCTTACAAGCGGCGATTGGAAGCATGGCGGCACGCAGACAGACCTGGTGCGCAATATCACAAAGGGAATTCCAGGGACGCAGATGCCGGCGTTTCCCCTGCCGGACGAGGACGCGCAAGCAGTGGCGACGTACCTGTTGTCATTGGCCGCGCGGCCGAATGAGCCAATTACGGGCGATGAAGCGAATGGGCGGGCAGTCTTTTCTGGAAGGGGCCAGTGCTCCAAGTGTCATATGTTCGGCGGCAACGGCGGCACGTTTGGGACCGATCTCTCGTCAATGCGCGCGCGATGGCAGCCCACAGCGCTTGCGAAGCAGATGGGTGAGCCGATCATGCTGACTGAGGTGAGTGAGAAGGACGGAACTGCGATTCGCGGCGTGAAAAAGTCGGAAGACACTTTTACGATTCACCTGTTCGACCGCAACCGGCGCTGGCACATGTTGAACAAGAGGGAATTGAAAGACGCACCGAAAGAGGTGAATGAACAGCATCCGTCGCTCACTGGCGTGGAGCGGAACGATGTGGCGGCATTTCTATTGAAGGCCGATCCACTGCGCGAGACACCGGGCGAGTGGAAGGCGGACCCGGCGTTCAACGTGAGCTTCGCGAGGTTGAAAAACGCGGCTGCGGAGCCGCAGAATTGGCTTACCTACTGGGGCAATTTGAGCGGCACACATTACTCGGGACTGAAGGGCATCACGCCGGCGAACGTCACGAAGTTGCAGAGCGCCTGGACGTTTCAGAGCGGCGGCGACAAAGTAGAGACAACTCCGCTGGTGGTGGATGGGCTGATGTTTGTGACAGGACCATTGAACAATGCAGCCGCGCTCGATGCCCGCACCGGGCACCCATTGTGGCGCTACACACGCCGGCTGCCGCCCAACGTTGCGAGCCACTGTACGGTGATGACCAATCGCGGGTTCGGCATTCTGGGCGACCGTCTCTACATGGCAACTCTCGACACGCACCTGGTATCGCTCGACGCGAAGACGGGCAACGTGATTTGGGATATCGAAGTGGACGACTACACCAAAGGCTTCTCGATCACGCATGCGCCGTTGGCAATCGACGGAAAGA
The DNA here is from genome assembly GCA_040007195.1 of Acidobacteriota bacterium. Lineage (GTDB taxonomy): Bacteria > Acidobacteriota > Terriglobia > Bryobacterales > Bryobacteraceae > JAFLBB01. The sequence goes on from JBDTVQ010000014.1 coordinate 34,706, forward strand.
TTATTGTGGGCGTGACGTCGGGCGAATGTGCATTGACAGGCTGGGTGGATGCGTATGATGCGGCGACCGGCAAGCGGCTTTGGAGAACGTATGCCACGCCGCGGCCGGGCGATCCGAACCGGAAGACGTGGTCGCCGGAATCTGGAGCAGATTATGGCGGCTCGCCGACGTGGATGACCGGGACGTTCGATGTCGAAACCAACACGCTGTTCTGGATGACTGGGAACCCGGGTCCGGATTACGATGGCACGGTACGAGCTGGCGACAACCTCTATTCGAACTCGGTTCTGGCGCTGGATCCAGCAACGGGCCGCATGAAATGGTGGTTCCAGTTCACACCGCACGATGTGCACGATTGGGACGCGACCGAAACACCGGTATTGATTGACGGCGTAGTGCGAGGCCAGAAACGGAAGCTGTTGATCACGGCGCAGCGCAACGCGTTTTATTACGTGCTGGATCGTAATACGGGCGAGTTTCTCGAGGGGCGCGCGTTCGCGCGACAGACATGGGCGAAGGGTCTTGATGACAAGGGGAGGCCGGTGGTGTTGCCGAACACTACGCCGACACCGCAGGGCAATTACGTATGTCCCGACGCGGCTGGCGCGGCCAATTGGGGCTCGCCGTCGTACGATCCAGTACACGATCATTTGCTTGTGTCCGTGCGCGAGGCGTGCGCGGTGTATACGAGCATGACCAAAGACCCGGTGCCTGGAGTCGGCTACACGGGGGGCGGCGTGGAGGTGGATCCAAAGGTCGGGGCACCTGGAGCGGTGCGTGCGCTCGATGCGACGACCGGCAAGCAGAAGTGGAATTTTCCGATCCATGCGGGCGCGTCGTCGACTGGTGTGTTGGGAACCGCGGGTGGCGTTGTGTTCGCATCCAGCAACGACGGCAATCTCTTCGCGCTTGATTCGGCCACGGGCAAGTATCTGTGGCACTACAACACAGGTGCGGCGACAATCGCTTCGCCGATGTCCTATTCGGTCGATGGCAAGCAGTATGTGGCCATCGCGTCGCAGTCGTCGATCTTTGCATTCGCGCTGCCGTAGGGTGCTGGCGGGTTAGTGTTGCCAGTCGCGGCCAATGGCGTCGGCGGTGAGAATGGCATCGGCGACCATGCGCGATGTGACTTCGAATGGTTCGTTGTGGATGGTCTCACCGGGGGCGACGGAGCGCTGGGCGATCTGTTGCAGCATGTCCGGTGGAAGTTCATCGCAGCCGATTTCCCGCAAGGTGATGGGGAGGCCGACTTCGCTCGAGAAGGCGAGGACATCGCGGAATTGAGCGTGCGCGGCGCCTTCGAGAACAAGTTGGACGAGCGTTCCGAAGGCGACTTTTTCGCCGTGAAAGTAGTGGTGCGTGGGGGGCGCGGCGGTGAGTCCGTTGTGGACGGCGTGGGCGGCGGCGAGTCCGGAGGATTCGAAGCCGAGGCCGGAGAGCAGGGTGTTGGCTTCGACGATGCGCTCGAGAGCGGGTGTGACGGCCTGCTGGCGAACGGCGCGGAGAGCGTCGGCGCCGTCTTCGATCAGGGTCTTATAGCAAAGTTCAGCCAGGGCAAGCGCACTGCGGGTTGAAGCTCCGCCGCGCATGTTCTTGACGTGGCCGGCAGCACAGGTTTTTGCTTCGAACCAGGTGGCCAGCGCGTCACCCATTCCGGCGGCGAGCAGACGCGGAGGCGCTTGCGCGATGACGGTGGTGTCGACTAGAACAAGGTCGGGGTTTTTGCGATAGAAGCGGTATTCCTGGAACACGCCCTCTTCGGTGTAGATGACCGAGAGCGCGCTGCAAGGCGCGTCGCTGGAGGCAAGTGTCGGGCAGTTGACGACGGGTAGGTTCATCTCGGCGGCAGCCGCACGCACGGCATCAAGCACTTTACCTCCGCCTGAACCAACGAGCGTGGCGGCATTGCTCCGCTGCGCGGATTCGACGATGCGGCCAATTTCAGCGTGGGAGCACTCGCCGCCGAAATCGTGCACGGTGTATGTGTATCCGGAGTCGGGGAGTGAAGCGTTCCAGACGGCGCTCAGTAGTTTTTTCGCAGAACGTCCGGCGACGATCAATACGGGACCGGGCAGGCCTAGGCGCGCCATTTCCTGGCCGAGAGAGCTTGTGGCGTCGGGGCCTTGGGTGTAGCGGCTGGGCGAGGAGAATACGGATAGCATCCGCATCAGCATACTGAAGCGCGGGGGTTACCGGAAGTCGTGCGAGGCGACGCGGGCGAGAGAGGTCTCGAGCGCCTGCACGCGGCGGGCGCGCACGGAGACGACGCCTTCCTGGTTCTGCAGCACGCCATCGACGCGGACATAGGGAGTCTCAACGAGCGCGGCCCGGTTGTCGTCAAACATGCTGGGTTCGACAATCACATTCGCGATTCCGGTTTCGTCTTCGAGGCTGAGAAACAGAAATCCTTTCGCGGTTCCGGGGCGCTGCCGGCAGATGACGCAGCCTGCCACGCTGACCCAGCGGCCATTGGGTTTGCGATGAAGTCCCTCCGCGCTGATCACTCCCATTTCGTTCATGCGATCGCGGTGGTAACTCATCGGATGGCGGCCGATGGAAAGGCCCGTGTTGTGAAAATCAGCATGCGTCCGTTCCATGGGATCCATGGCGGCAAGCGGTGATGCTTCGGGCGTGTACGCTGCCGGTTCCAATAGTTCGCTTACAGGGCGAACGGCAAGATCGGCCTGCCAGAGCGCGTCACGGCGATGTTCGGCGCCGAGGTTGAAGTTCAACGCGCCGGCCGCGGCGAGTTTGTTCATGTGCGCCTTCTGTAGGGAAGGGACGCGGCGGGCGAGATCGCGGATGTTGGCAAACGGAGCGTATGCGCGCGCCGAAACGATGGCCTGGGCAACAGCTTCGCCAAGGCCCTTGATGTAGTTGAAGCCAAGCCGCACGCACTTACGGTCATCGTGTTCTTCGATGGTGCATCGCCAATGCGAGCGCGTAATATCCACCGGTTTGAAGTGCAGTCCATGGCGCTGCGCATCCTTCACCAGACTCAATGGCTGATAGAAGCCCATCGGCTGGCTGTTCAGCAGCGCACAGGTGAAGGCAGCCAGGTAGTGCGTTCGCAGGTAGGCGCTCGCGTAGGCAAGCAAAGCAAAGCTGGCGGCGTGCGATTCGGGGAACCCGAACATGGCGAATGAGGTGATCGATTTTGCGATCCGGTCCTGCGCCGCTCCCACAATGCCCTTCTTCGTCATGCCCGCGCGCAGCTTCACTTCGATTTCGCGCATACGTTGTTCGGAACGCT